>NZ_JAEKDA010000001.1:0-494347 GCF_016405635.1 Pseudomonas sp. MF6755 | reverse complement strand
GGTTTTGGCGGCGGCGGGGCTTCGGGTGGCTGGTAATGACAATAACGAGAAAAGAGCATCTACAACCATGGCATTACTGACTGAACACGAGCAACGCCAAGTCGCCGAAGCCATCGCCCGGGTCGAGAAAACCACCGACGCGGAGTTGGTGACGGTGCTGGCGGCGCGGGCCGACGACTACGCCTATATCCCGTTGCTGTGGGCGAGCTTGATCGCGTTGGTGGTGCCGGGCGTGGTGCATTATTTGTCGGGCTACCTGACCATGTACACCTTGCTGTTGGCGCAATGGGCGACGTTTATTCTGTTGTGCCTGGTGTTCCGTTTGCCCAAGGTCACCACGCGGCTGATCCCGCGTTCGGTGCGTCATTGGCGCGCGTCCAACCTGGCGCGCCGGCAGTTCCTGGAGCAAAACCTGCACCACACCGTGGGCAGCACCGGCGTGCTGATTTTTGTCAGCGAGGCGGAGCGCTATGTGGAAATTCTGGTGGATGACGGGATTTCCAGACACCTGGATGACAGCAGTTGGGATGCCATCGTCCAGGCGTTTACCCAGCAGGTGAAACAGGGGCAGACGCTGGCCGGGTTCATTGCATGCGTTGAAGCCTGTGGCGAGTTGCTCAAGGTGCACGTGCCGGTGACGCAGACGCGTAATGAGTTGCCCAATCGCCTGGTTGTACTCGAATAACCCGGCTAACGCAGTTCCCAATGTGGGAGGGGGCTTGCTCCCGATGGCGGTGCACCAGTCAATGAATCTGTTGGCTGACACACTGCAATCGGGAGCAAGCCCCCTCCCACATTTGGATCTACTGTGGCTGCTGGAACTGACCGTTGATCAAATAACCCCGTGCCCTGAGCCCCTATCCCCCCTAAAATGCCCGGCATTCTTTACCCGAGGCGTTTTTGTTCATGTCCGTCACCGCTCAACCTGCCCGCCCTGCGCCGGATCATCACGCTCAGTTCATCGAACTGCTCAGCACTAGCCTGGCGCAGAACGCTTTTATCAAGCTGGTGCTGGCCAAGTACGTGGGCGATGAAGCCGAGTTGCAACGGCTGATCATCAAGCAGATTGAGGTCAAGGAGCAGGCGTGCCTGTCCTTCGTCTATCGCTACAAGACCCGCGACATCACCAAGAACTTCCCCTTGGCCGACGGCGTGGCTGCGATTGCCGAGTTGTTGCCGGCGTCGTTCAAGAACGCGCACTTGCTGTCGCTGACCGACGAAGCCCAGCTGGAATACAGCAAGAAGAACAAAAGCTCGCTGTTCAAAAGCAAACCGCAGCAACTGCGTGAGGCTCCGTCGGCCGAGCATAACCGTGAGAAAAACCGCTTCCTTGACCTGAGCCGACCATTCCTCGCCGACCTGGGCGTGACCGACGCCAAGCAGGCGCTGATCCCGTCGATGTCGCGCAAGTGGAAGCAGATCAACAAGTTCATCGAAGTGTTCAGCCATGCGCTGACGTCGTCGCCATTGAAGCTCGACCAACCGGTGCGCGTCGCTGATTTCGGGTCGGGCAAGGGCTACCTGACCTTCGCCATCCACGATTACCTGCGCAATACCCTCAAGGCCGAGGGCGAGGTCACTGGCGTTGAATTGCGCGAAGACATGGTCACCTTATGCAACAGCGCCGCCGCACGCCTGGAACACCCGGGGCTGGTGTTCAAATGCGGGGATGTGCGCAGCGTGGCACCGAGTGAACTGGACGTGATGATCGCCCTGCATGCCTGCGACATCGCCACTGACTACGCGATCCACACCGGTATCCGTTCCGGCGCGTCGATCATCATGTGCTCGCCGTGCTGTCACAAGCAGATTCGCCTGCAGATCCAGAGCCCGGCGCTGCTCAAGCCGATGCTGCAATACGGCCTGCACTTGGGCCAGCAGGCGGAAATGGTCACCGACAGCCTGCGTGCGTTGTTCCTTGAAGCCTGTGGCTATGAGACCAAGGTGTTCGAGTTCATTTCGTTGGAGCACACCAACAAGAACAAGATGATTCTTGCGGTCAAGCGTGCGGAGCCGGTGGACAACGCGCAACTGTTGGCGAAAATCCAGGAACTCAAGGCGTTCTACCACATCAGCGAACACTGCCTGGAAACCTTGCTGCGTGCCGATGGGCTATTGAACTGAGCACAGAGCCCTTGTGGGAGCGGGCTTGCTCGCGAATGCGCAGTATCAGTCAATAAATTCGGCGACTGACCCACCGCATTCGCGAGCAAGCCCGCTCCCACATTTAGACTGTGTGCACCTTGGCAATAGGTGCTGGCTGCACTGCCGTCTTGCGCCCCAGCATCACGGTGACAATCACTCCACAGGCAAACAACCAGGTAATCGGCTCGATATGCTCACCAAAGAACAACGCCGAAAACGCGATGGTGAAGAAGATCTGTAGCAGCTGAATCTGGCTGACTCGCGCAATCCCGCCCATGGCCAGCCCGGCATACCAGGCGAAGAACCCCAGGAATTGCGAGAACAACGACACGTAGCCAAACGCCCACCAGGTGCTCATGGAGATCGGCCCGTGATGCTGCGCCGCCAGGTAGGCCACCGGCCCGATCAACACTGGCGTTGACAGCACCAGCGCCCAACAGATCACCTGCCAGCCGCCCATTTCCTTGGCCAGTCGACCGCCTTCGGCATAGCCCAGGCCGCCCACGGCAATCGCGCCGAGCATCAGCAAATCCCCTGCTTGAATACTGCCGGCACCGGTAATCAGCGCGTAGCTCAACACCAAACCACTGCCCAGCGCCGCGCAGGCCCAGAAGGCTTTCGACGGCCGCTCATGGGACAACCATGCCGCATACAGCGCCACGCACAGCGGTTGCAGGCCGTTGACCAGGGCGCCGTGGGACGCTGGCAAGGTTTGCATGGCCCAGGCCGACAGCACCGGGAAACCGAGGATCACCCCGGCGATCACCAAACACAGACCGCGTACCTGGCGCCAGGTGGGCCAGCGTTCGCGGCGCCACAACAACAGGGCTGCAGCCGGGATTGCCGCGAACAAGGCTCGCCCCAAACCGTTGAGCAACGGGTGGATTTCCTGCACCACGATGCGCGTGAAAGGCAGGGTGAGGCTGAAGATGATGACGCCCAGCAGGCCGAGGGCCATGCCGGTATTTTCGCGCGAGCTCATGGGGTGGGACCGGAATCAAGAGGGCTTCAAGGGAAGCCCATCTAGCCACACGTCCCGCCGTTTGCGGGCCTACAGCTGGGTGCGGATTTATCCGTACAGTTTTAGAAGAACCGCGTCACGCTGATCTTCGCATCGCGCCCCTTGGTGTAGGCGCGGTCGCCGCTCAACGCCGGGCGGAAGTTGTTGTTGAACAGGTTGTCGACAGTGAAGTTCACCTCGGTGCCTTTGAGGTAAGCCTGCTGCGGTTTCCATTTGGCGAACAGGCCCTGGGTGTTGTAGCGCTTGTTGCCGTACTGGTTGTAGAACGCATCGCCGAGACTTGAACCGGGGCCACCGGAGTATTTGTCGCTGGGCAGGCGGTCGGTAGCGCCGATGAATTGGCCCATCCAGCCTACTTGGGCATCCCAGGCCGGAATGTTGGTACCCAGTACCAGCACCCATTTGGTCGGCGGGATATCCCGCGCCGCCACATCCGGGCCCCAAGGGTTGGTGTAGGCGCCTTGGTGCTGGCCTTTGGCATAGGCGAACGACACTGAACCAAACAGGTAGGTGGAGTTATAGATCGACTCCAGCTCGACGCCCTTGATGGTCATGCCACCGATATTGCGGTAGTTGGACATCGGCCCCGGCGGGCAGGCGGACGGGATGGTGCCGCCGTTGATAGCCTGGTTCTGGCAGCCGACGCCGGTGGCTTTGAAGATTTCGTCTTCGACCTTGTTGTGGAACAGGGTGGTGCGCAGTTGCAGATTGTCGTCCTGGGCGATCAGGTTGTCGAAGCTGGTGATGTTGCCCAGGGTGATCGAGGTGATGCGTTCCGGGTCCAGGTCCACACTGGTGGCGGTACGGCTGCCCACACCTTGCACTTCGTATTGTTCGTCGATCACCGGTGCGCGCCAGGTCTGGCTCCAGTTGGCGAACAGCCCGACATTCGGCGTCACGGTCCAGAACAGCGCCAGGCGTGGCGACCAACCGGTGTAGGTGCGGTCGCTGTAGTCGTGGCCAACTTTGGGATCGGGGTTGTTGTAGTAGGGCGCATCGTTGCCTTCGCCGCGGTTGCGCACATGGTCATAGCGCAGCGACGGAGTGATGGTCACGTCGCCAAGGGTCACCGCGTCCTGGATAAAGAAGCTATTAGTGTCGACCTTGCCGTGGGGCATGAAGCCCGGCTGGAAGTGCCCGTAGTTGTAGCGCTGGGTGTTATAGGCGGTGCCGGGCATCCACATTTCGGTTTCGCGGATGTGCTTGCGGATTTGCCCGCCGACGGTCACGGCGTGCTGCAAGGGGCCGGTGTCGAACAAGCTGACGTTGCGGATGTCGAGGTTCTTGTCGGTATAGGACGTATCCATCTTGCGCCCGCCGGTGGCCAACTGGAAAAACGCAGTGGCGTCACGCTCGTCGGTCTGCTCGGTGTTGGACTGGGAATACTTGATGGTCAAGTCCACCAGCGGGTTGTTCAGGGGCTGGTATTCATACTTGCCCGACCAGGTGGTGTCGACCGTGTCACGGTGGGCCAGGAAACGCTTCAACGCGCCTTCGTAGCCGTAGCGGTCGATGTTGAACTGGCTGGGCGGCGCCGGGTAGCTCGCGGCGGAAAATGGCGTCCAGCGGTTGCTGTGGGAGCGCGAGTACGACAGGCCCGCACTGTGCTCATCGGTGAAATGCGCGTTGACCTTGAACAGCTTACCGTCCACATCCTGGGCGCTGTTGGGCAGGCGCTGGGGGTTGATCGGGTACTCGTTATTGTCGTTGGGCAACTTGGCGGCTACCTTCATATCGCCGCCGTCGCGTTGGGTGAGGTAGGCCAGGGCGTCGAAGCGCCCATCGTCGGTACGGCCATAGACGGCACCGCTGTAAACCTGCTCATGGTCATTGCTGGAGTAGCCATATTTGAGCATCGCGCCGCTGTTGCGACCGTCCTTGAGCAGGTCCGGGGCGTCCTTGGTGACCATGTTGACCGTGCCACCGAAGCCGCCATTGCCGGTGAATGGTGAGTTTGGGCCTTTCTCCACTTCGATGCTCTTGATCAGCTCAGGCTCGATAAACACCGTGCCTTGCTGATAGCGCTCAAAGCCGCTCTTGGAGGCGCCGTCGACGGTCATCGGTACGTCTTCTGCATCGCCGAAACCACGAATGTTGATGGTCTGGCCGCCGGGTTTCAACGAGCCGCCCTGGCTGACGCCGGGCAGGGTCTGCAACAGGCTTGGGATGTTGTTGGACTGGTAGCGGTCGATGTCGGTCTGGGTCAGGGTGGAGCGGTTGACGGTGCTGGAGTTCACTTCGTTACCGGTGCCGATCACGCTCAACGTGTCCAGCTGGATCGCGCCACTGTGAGTGGTCTTGCCCTCATCCGGGCGCACGACATAGGTGCTGCCGACCTTGATCAGGGTGAACTCGCCGTTTTTCAGCAGGGTGCGAATCGCCACTTCCGGGGTGTAGTCACCGTTGAGAGCCGGCGCCTGCAGGTTCTTGAGCAGGCTTTCATCGAACAGCAGCTGGATTTTCGCCTGTTGTGCCACTTGGCTCAGGGACGTTGCCAGCGACTGGGCCGGCAGTTGCAGCTTGAACGACTCGGCCTGGGCGCCGAGGCTGAAGGCCAGGCAGGTAGCGATGAGCGTCGGTCGAAGAAACAGGTGCGAAGCGTGGCAAGGCGCGCGAAACATGAAATCCCCCGGAGCGGCTAAATAGCCAAAAAGGTGTGCGTATCAAACGCAGACAGGAGGAAGACGGGGCAGGCAAAAAAAACCACACATGCGAATGCAAAATATTCTCATGTGTGGTTTTTGCAGGCTATTTGCTTGGCTCGATTCTCACGATGCCATCGGCCGATACCATGGTTTTCACCGGCAATAGCGCGGGCAGGGCATTGAGCAGGGCGTCCGGGTCATTCACGTCAAGGTTGCCCGACACCTTGAGCTGCGCAATGGCCTTGTTGACCTGCAACGGCGCCTGGGGGCGGTACAGACTCAATTCGTCGATCAGGCTGGCCAGCTCGCGATTGCGAAACGACAAATGCCCGCTGCGCCAATCAGCCACTTCTTCAGCGCTGAGGGTTTGCTGTTGCAAGGTGCCCTTGGCGTAGTTGTAAGCGGCGCGTTGCCGGGCGCCGAGCAGCATGACGGGGGTTTTGCCATCCGGCTCGAATGCCACCTGGCCATGGGCAACACTGACCACCAGTTGCTGGGGGCCACGACGTACATCAAAACCGGTGCCCACCACCCGTACGCTCGATTCGCCAGCTTGCACATAGAGTGGGCGTTCCTTGTCGGCGGCCACCTCGATATACAGCTGGCCTTTGTCCAGATGCAGAATGCGTTGATGGGCGCTGAAGTCCACGCGGATGTGGGTGTTGGCATTCACATACAAGGTGCTGCCATCGGGCAGGTTCAATGTGCGCATGCCCTTGGCATGGGTAGCGACCTGGGTGTGATACAGCTCGCGGGGCGCGCCGATATGCGTGGCCAGCACAGCGCAGAGCAGGGCGGCGGCTACCGCCAGGGCAGGGCGCCAGAGGGGCGGCTTGCGCTTGGGCAGTGGCACGGGTTTGTTCAGTTGCTGCAATTGGCCTAGGTCGGCCCATAGCTGTTCGAATTCGGCATAGGCGCGCGCGTGCGCAGGTACCGCTTGCCAGGCGGCAAAGGCTTTGCGGTCGGCACGGCTTGCGTCGTTACGGTTGCGTGCAAACCAGCTGGCGGCTTGGGCATCGATGGAGTCGCTCGTTTCGATGTCCAGCGCGTCGGTGTCGCTCAGGCGGTTCATTCTGGCTGCTCCGTGCCGGGGTCGGGTTGAAGGCGTCGCTTGCAATGCAGCAGGGCAAAGGCGATGTGCTTTTCTACCATGCTGGTCGAAATGCCCATGCGCTCGGCGATCTGCGCCTGGCTCAAGCCTTCGAAGCGGTGCAGCATAAGGGCTTCTCGCCGGCGGGGCGAGAGTTCGGCGACGACTTCTTTCAATTGTTCCAGGCGTTGCAGGCGAAGGGCGGCGGCCATGGGGTCGTTCTGCTCGTCGGTGACCGGCTCGGCATCCATTTCGGACTGATCGGGGTGGACGGTCTGTCGTACCTTCTGTTTGCGCCAGTGATCGCGCAGCAGGTTGCGCGCCATCTGGAACAGAAACGCCCGTGGCTGCTCGACCTTGGCCCGGTCGCGGTAGCCCAGCCATTGGGTAAAGACATCCTGGGTCATGTCCGCCGCGTCGCTGGCGTTGTCCGTGCGTTTACGCAGGAAATACAGAATATCTGCATAAAACCCGCGACAGGCATCGGCCGACGACGGGTCGGGCTTGGGACGAGACATGGATATCCTTCTTGACGAAGCACGACATGGAAAAGTCGCGAATGATATCGAGAATTATTGTCATTTGTCTCTATTTAAAGGCTGTACTCAATTCAAATGTGGGAGGGAGCAAGTCGAATCGTCGCACCGCCCCTCCCACAGGGGAGCTGATTTCAATTCAGTAGCGTTTTCAATTGTCCAATACCTGCCTCACCCAGCGGGAACACCGGCAGGCGCGGATTACCCACCTCCAACCCGGTCAAGCGCAACCCGGCCTTGATCGTCGCCGGTAACCCGCCCTTGAGGATGAATTGCAGCAAAGGCAGTTGGCGATAGAACAGCTCACGCGCCTTGTTCAAGTCATTGGCCTGCACTGCGTGATACAGGTCTAGGTTGAGCTGCGGGATCAGGTTCGGCGCTGCAGTACACCAGCCTTTGGCACCGGCCGCGAAGGCTTCCAGGGCCAGCGGGTTGCAACCGTTGTAGAACGGCACGTCACTCTGGAGTTTCAGCTGGTGCATGCGCTGGATATCGCCGGTGCTCTCCTTGACCATGGTCACGTTGTCGACCTGCTTGAGGATGCGCAGGATAAGCTCCACCGACATATCGGTACCGCTGGTGGCCGGGTTGTTGTAGAGCATGATCGGCACGCCGATGCTGTCGCCAATCGCGGCGTAGTGGGCGAGGATTTCCGCTTCACTGAGCTTCCAGTAAGAGGCGGGCAGCACCATCACCACATCGGCGCCATGGGCTTCGGCATAGCGTGCCCGGCGAACGGCCTTGGCGGTGGTCAGGTCGGACACACTGACAATGGTTGGCACCCGTTTGGCGACTTTCTCGAGGCTGTAGGCGCTGACTTCGTCCCACTCGGTATCGCTCAGGTAGGCGCCTTCGCCGGTACTGCCCAAAGGTGCGATGGCGTGTACGCCGCTGTCGATCAAGCGATCGATGGAGCGCCCGAGGGCATCGAGGTCAACGTGTTGGCCGTCAGCGCTGAACGGAGTGATGGTGTAGCCGATGATGCCGTGAATAGTTGGGTTGGACATGGGAAAACTCCGGTCGAAAAAGGGGCAATCAGTTCAGGCAATCGGCGTGCTTGCGCAGGTTTTGCCGGGCGTAATAGTTGAACGCGGCACCGTGGCGCTTGGGCTTGGAGATCCAGTCATGGGCCTCGCGCCCCAGTTCCGGCAGGATCGGCTTGACGGTGCCCGCGGCCATCGCCAGCAACTGCAACTTGGCCGCTCGTTCGATCAGTTGCGCAATGACACAGGCTTCTTCGATGCTGGCACCCGTGGACAACTGGCCGTGGTGCGAGAGCAGGATCGCGCGCTTGTCGCCCAGGGCCGTGGTGATGATTTCCCCTTCTTCATTGCCCACCGGCACGCCGGGCCAGGCTTCCAGGAACGCGCAGTCTTCGTACAGCGGGCAGAGGTCCATGTGCGACACCTGCAGCGGCACTTCCAGCATCGACAGCGCGGCAATGTGCGTCGGGTGCGTATGGATGATGCAGTTTACATCCGGCCGGCCACGGTACACCCAGGTGTGAAAACGGTTGGCCGGGTTGGGAATGCCATGGCCTTCCAGCACTTCAAGGTCTTCGTTGACCAGCAGCAGGTTGCTGGCGGTAATTTCGTCAAAACCCAGGCCCAGTTGTTGGGTGTAGTAGGTGCCAGGGGTTGGCCCGCGTGCGGTGATCTGCCCGGCCAGGCCGGAGTCGTGGCCATGCTCGAACAGGATTCGGCAGGTCAGTGCCAGCTTTTGGCGGTCGGTCCACGTATTATCTGCCAAGTTGTTTTGCATCTGGCTCAGGGCTTGCTTGACCAGTTGGTCTTTTGGGAGTGCTAATGTCTTGGCCATATCGGTGTCCTTTGGGTGGTTCAATGGACGTCGGATTTGCTGCTCGCCCGCTGCTCGCAAGGTCGTTGGGTGAATGCAAATGACACTAAACATGCTATATGACACATTGTGTCATTGGCAAGCATGGCTCATCGCTTTCTGCATGGATTAACCGCAGCAAATGTCTATCCGTTTGAAATTATTGAGAAAAAAACTTGGCGTAACCCTGGAGGCACTGGCCGAAAAGTCCGGGATGACCAAGAGTTACCTGTCGAAAGTCGAACGCGGGCTCAACACGCCCTCCATCGCCGCTGCGCTGAAACTGGCCAAGGCGTTGAACGTGAAGGTTGAAGAGTTGTTCAGCGAAGACAGCGTCAGCCTTGACAGCTACAGCCTGGTGCGCAGCCATGAACGTCCCGACACCGCGCCGGGTTACGCGGTGCTCGCCCATCAAGTCAGCGAGCGCAGCCTGCTGCCGTTCATTATCTACCCGCCGGCGGAGTTCACTGACAAGACCTTCAAGGAGCATTTGGGCGAGGAGTTTTTGTTCGTGCATGAAGGCCAGGTGGAAGTGGACTTCATGAACGAGCGAGTGCTGCTGGAGCGTGGCGACGCGCTGCACTTCAACGCACAGAAACCTCATCGGATTCGCTCGGTGGGAGAGGTGCAGGCGCAGTTGCTGGTGGTGGTGCACAGCTCTGAGGAGTAACGCTTGTCGCAACCTGAAATGCAGTCAGTGTGGGAGGGAGCAAGCCCCCTCCCACAGTTGATCTTCTTTGTTCAGTAGATCAGTGTTCGACCGGCACTGACAGCGCCGGGTTACCCAGCGGATGCGTGCGCGCCGCGAAGAATTTCAGCTGCGCTCCAGTACCTTCAAACAACTCCGAATACCGCCGCTTCTGCTGACGGATAAAACCATCGCTGCGCCCCGAAACCGAGATCGCCAGCGTGCTGATGCTCGCCTGGCGAATCGCATCCACCAGGTGCTTGTCCTGCGGCCCCAAGTCATGGCCGAAGATGCACAGTGCGCCTTCATGGCTCAGCAGTTGCTCATAACAGAACGACAGGTAATCCGAACTGCGGATGCTCTTGAGCTTCTCTTCCACCTTGCCTTCACTGACGAACAGCGGCACATCGTCCAGGGTCTTGATCGTGTTGTTGATCGCAAAACTGCTGAGCAAAGTGCTGTCGGTGGATGGTAGTTTGCGTGCCGTGCCGTCAAGGTTGCGCACCAGGTGCAGGCCGCCGTGCAGGTAGAGGATGCGCGTGGTGTCTGCGTGGGTATTGCGCAGGTCGAAGCTGGCGTCGGCGCTGCGGAACAGGTCATCAATGCCCGGTGTGTGCAGGATCGCCCAGTAGTTGAGCAAGTCGTAGTTGCTGGTGAATACCGTGGCGTAGTTCGCCAACTCACGGTTGATGGTCGCCAGCGTCGTCGGCTGCACCAGACGCCAGGGAATATGCACCGTGTGGATGGTGTTGATCAGCGCTTCCTTGATCGCGTAGTAACGGTTACGCGGCGCCGCCGAACTGACCGCCAGGGCCTTGTTGACCCGACTGGTGGTTTTCAAGGCGCCCAGGGCTTGCTCGAAGCTGCGGGTTTGCAAGGCGTCAAATACGCTGAGTTCGGATTGGCTCAGGGGTTTTTCTTCAACGGTACGCGCATTTTCAAACAGCGAGTCGTAGGCAAAGTCTTCCCAAATCGTACGGCTGGCGCCGTTGCCGATCAGAATCCCACTGAAGTCGAGGGCAGCGCCCAGGGCGCTCCAGTCTTCAAGGTGGGCGTCAATATCCTGGAAATCCTTCATTGCGGCGGGTCTACTCGAAATCGGCTGGGTGGTGACTCTATCACGAGCTGGCGTTGATCCTGATCAAGATGCGCCACGCGGTACGGGTTGATTCTGTCGGCATAACGCCTCTGAGGATTGACCATGAGCAGCACGTTCTTCATCCCCGCCGTCAACATCATGGGCATCGACTGCCTCGACGAAGCCATGACCGCCATTCGCAACTACGGCTTTCGCAAAGCATTGATCGTTACCGACGTCGGGCTGGCCAAAACCGGCATGGCCAGCATGATCGCCGAGAAGCTGGCGATGCAGGACATCGACTCGGTGATCTACGACGGCGCCAAGCCCAACCCTACGGTGGAAAACGTCGAGAAAGGCCTGGCGTTGCTGCAACAGAGTGCCTGCGATTTCGTGGTATCCCTGGGCGGCGGTTCGCCCCATGACTGCGCCAAGGGTATCGCCCTGTGCGCCACCAACGGCGGGCGTATCGGCGACTACGAAGGTGTCGATCAGTCGAGCAAGCCGCAATTGCCGCTGGTGGCTATCAACACCACCGCCGGCACCGCCAGCGAGATGACGCGGTTCTGCATCATCACCGACGAAACCCGCCACGTAAAAATGGCAATTGTTGACCGCAACGTCACGCCGCTGCTGTCGGTCAACGACCCGGCGCTGATGGTTGGCATGCCCAAGGGCCTCACTGCCGCCACCGGCATGGATGCGTTGACCCACGCCATCGAAGCCTATGTATCCACCGCCGCCACGCCGATCACCGACGCCTGCGCGATCAAGGCGATCGAGCTGATCAGCGCCAACCTGCGCCTGGCGGTGCGCGACGGCAGTGACATGGCCGCCCGGGAAAACATGGCCTACGCGCAGTTCCTCGCGGGCATGGCCTTCAACAACGCGTCCCTGGGTTTTGTACATGCCATGGCCCATCAATTGGGCGGCTTGTACGACTTGCCCCATGGCGTATGCAACGCAGTGTTGTTGCCCCACGTACAAAGCTTCAATGCCAGTGTCAGCGCCAAGCGCCTGAGCGACGTGGCCCGCGCCCTTGGTGCGGACATCAAGGGTATTACTGCAGAAGAGGGCGCCCAGGCAGCCATCGCGGCGATCCGCGGGCTGTCCCAGGACGTGGACATCCCAGCAGGCTTGCGTGAACTCGGCGCCAAGTTGCAGGACATTCCGCTGCTGGCTACCAATGCGCTGAAGGATGCATGTGGGCTGACCAATCCGCGGCGGGCGGATCAGCGTCAGATAGAGGAGATTTTTCGTAGCGCGTTTTGAGAGGGGCAGCCTTGAGCGGCAAGCGTTAAGCTACACGCCGAATGCGTTCAACTTGAGCAAGCCTGCGGCTTGCCGCTGAGGTTCCCTAATGAGAGTTCTGTTATTCGGCGCCACCGGCATGGTCGGCCAGGGCGTGCTGCGCGAGTGCCTGCTGGCGGCTGATGTGCAGGAAGTCGTCGCCGTCGGCCGCACGCCCTTGACCCAGGAACACGGCAAGCTGCACCAGGTGCTGCACAGCGACATGCTGGATTTCCAACCCCTGGAAAACCTGCTGCAAGGTTTTGATGCGTGTTTCTTTTGCCTGGGTGTTTCGTCGGCGGGCATGAAGGAAGCCCGGTACACCCACCTCACCTATGACCTGACCCTGGTCGCGGCCAGCACCCTGGCGCGGCTTAATCCGCAGATGACGTTTATCTATGTGTCCGGCGCCGGCACGGACAGTTCCGAGGTGGGCAAGTCGATGTGGGCGCGGGTCAAGGGCAAGACGGAAAATGCCTTGCTGCGCCTGCCATTCAAGGCGGTGTACCTGTTCCGCCCGGGGATCATCCAGCCGTTGCATGGCGTACGTTCGAAAACGCCGTTGTACCGATCTTTCTACAGCGTGCTCGGGCCGTTGCTCTCGTTTGTGCGGCGGATAAAACCGGGTTGGGTGGTGAGCACCGAGACCGTCGGCCGGGCGATGTTGCAGGCCGCGAGCCAGGGCGCGCCGCAGCCGGTGGTGGAGCAGGCCGAGATCAATCGCCTGGCCGCTGAGCGTCGCTGATAGTGCACAGGCGCCTGGTGTCTCGATCTGATCAACAGGCCGTTGCCACTACGCGAGCAGGTATGGCGCTGAACTGAATCAACGCCACGCCGGCGATCAACAACAGCGCGCCCAGCACCCGCGGCGTGGTCAACTGGCGTTCCACCAGGCCGAACAGGCCGAAGTGGTCGAGCAGCAACGACGCGAGAATCTGCCCGCCCATGGCCAGCGCAATAAACCCTGATGCACCCAGTTTGGGTAGCAGCATCAATGCCAACGAGATAAAACACACGCCGAAGGCACCCCCGGCCCACATCCACAACGGTGCCTTGCTGATAAAGGCCAAGCTCGGCAGTGGTAAACGCAGCGCCACGATCACCGGCAGCAGCACGATGATACTCACCAGTAACGAAGCCAGCGTGGCCCACAACGGATGGCCGAGCCCGCGCCCGAGGTTGGCGTTGATCGCACTTTGAAACGGCACCACAGCCCCGGCGATCACCGCCAGCGCTAACAAACCCAGCCAATGCAATGTGGTCATCTCATCTCTCCCAGAGGTTTTGCTGGACTCTAGGCTATTCGTCGCGCAAATTTAAATTCCAAGTTCTTATGCCGAGCATGCAGCTGATGAATGACCTGCGTCGCATCGACCTTAACCTGCTGGTGATTCTCGACGCGTTGCTCAGCGAGCAACACGTCACCCGCGCTGCCGAGCGCTTGCACCTGAGCCAGCCGGCGGTAAGCCATGCGTTGGCGCGTTTGCGCGATATGCTCGGTGACCCGCTACTGGTGCGCCAGGGCGGCACACTGGTGCCAACGGCTCGCGCCCTGGAGTTGGCCGCGCCCTTGGCCGAAGCCCTGGCCCAAGTGCAGGCGTTGCTGGCGCCAAATCGTTTTGACCCCGCCTCGGCCAAGCGCCGATTTCGCGTGGCGATGTCGGACTACAGCGCGGCGATTTTCCTGCCAGGGTTGGTCCGTGTCCTACGCCATGAAGCGCCTGGCATCGACCTGCAGATCATCCAGGCCAGCCGCGAAGGCATGGTTGATGGCGTGCTCAATGGTGATCTCGACCTGGCGGCTGGCGTATTCCCCGACATGCCCGCCGAACTGCGTACTACGCCGTTGTTCGAAGAGCATTACACCTGCCTGGTCGACCGCCGCAGCCTTCCACCCAGCGGCGTGCTGGACCTGCCGACCTACTTGTCGCGTCCCCATGTGCTCCTGGAGATGCGCGGTAGCGGCACGCCGGAAATCGAACGCGCACTGAGCGCGATACGTGAACGGCGGCATGTGGCGATCAGCCTGCCGCATTGGGGCGTTGCACCGCAGTTGATCGAGGGCACGGACTTGGTCTTGACGGTGTCGTCCCGAGGTTTACTGAATATCGATCATGCGCATCTGCTGGCTGTACCGCCGCCGTTTCATATTCCGTCGTTTGCCTTTGAGCTGGCCTGGCATGCGCGGCGGGGTGGGGATGCGGGGTTGCAGTGGTTAATTGGGCGGGTGCGGGGTGTATTGTCCGACGTTCACTAGTAACAAGGGAAATCTACATGCTCAGCGCCTTCAACCACCTGACCCTGGCCGTGACCGACGTGCCGCGCAGCGTCAGCTTTTATCACGACCTGCTGCACCTCCAGCTCGACGCCTCCTGGGACAACGGTGCCTATCTCTCGCTGCCCGGGCTCTGGCTTTGCCTGTCGCTGGACCCGTTGCGCCCGACCGCGCCGGCGGTGGATTACACCCACTACGCCTTCACCGTCGAGGCCGCTCATTTCGCCGCGTTGGTCGAGCGCCTGCGGGCGGGCGGCGTACAGGAGTGGCGCGATAACCGCAGCGAAGGCGCGTCGTTTTACTTCCTCGATCCGGACGGCCACAAGCTGGAGGCTCATGTCGGTGACTTGGCCTCGCGTCTGCAAGCCTGCCGCGTCAAGCCTTACGCGGGAATGAAGTTTTACCCGCCGCGCTGAAACATGCAGAATCAATCACCTTCATACGTCTGTCAGAGCGTCTACCCATGACCCCATCCTTGCTGCTCGCCGTCCTTGCCTCGGGTTTTATCTACGGTATTACTCCCGGCCCAGGTGTCTTGGCTGTGTTCGGCATCGGCGCTGCCCGCGGCCGGCGTGCTGGGGCGGGGTTTCTGTGCGGGCATTTGCTTGGCGATGTGGTGTGGTGCAGCACGGCACTGATTGCCATCGTCGGTGCGCGGGAAGTTGGTAGCAGTGCGTTTGATGTACTGGGTGTACTCAGTGGGTTGTATTTGTTCTGGCTCGGCTGGCGCGCAATCCGTACCCAACGCCGTAGCAGCGATGCGCCTCAGGGCGCGGCGCGGCACCCGTTCTGGCATGGCATTTTGTTCGGCCTGACCAACCCCAAGGCGTACCCGGTTGCTGTCGCGACCTTCACCGCGTTGCTGTCCAGCCGTGCCGAATTACTGACTTGGGCGATGCTGCCGTCGCTGATCTTCCTGAGCTTCATCGGTGGCCTGTTGGCCTACGCGATCCTGATCGGCGTGGTCGGTGCCCAGCGGGTGCGCACGGTGTATCAACGCCATGAAATTCTGATCACTAAGCTCTGCGGCGTAATGTTTATTGGCTTCGCCATCAATGCCCTGGCGCACGCCTTACCGGGCTTGTTCGGTAGCAAACCGGCCTGAGGCGTCCACAACCGTTCGTCGCACTGGCAAGTTTTTTCTAAACCTTTGCCGCCTTGAAAATTCGAATTCAGGGCGGGGCGTGTTTCCCCGCACTTATTTTTGCCCTGGAGGAACCCATCATGAGCCGCATGGCTATCCGGTTACGCACCGCCAGTTTCGCGATGCTGCTGGGCCTCGGCGCCAGCAATGCTTTCGCCCAGTCGCCTGCTGAATTCATCGAGCAGGCTTCGGCCAAAGGTATGGCCGATATCGAAACCAGTCGCATGGCCCACGCCAAGACCTCGTCCCAAGAGATCAAGGACTACACCATCGAAGTCATCAACGAGCGCACCCTGGCCAACCAGCACTTGGCCGCCATCGCCAAGAAGCTCGATTTGCCGGTGGCCCCACGGGATAAGATCGTTGATAAAGCCGAAACCCTGATGCCCGAACTCAAGGATGGCGACTCCTTTGACGCCGCCTATACCGCGCAACAGGTCAAGGAAAACGAAGACGCTATCGCCCTGTTCAAGAAAGAAGGCGCCGCGTCGGATGTGCCGGAGATAAAAGCGCTGGTGGATGAGACGCTGCCCAAGCTCGAAGAGCGTCTGCAAAAAGCCCGAGCCCTGGCATCGACCTATGGCAAAGGTCATCAAGGGGACGGTTGAGGCCGCTGCTTGAAATGAAAAACGGCGGTTGGAGCTTCTCCAACCGCCGTTTTTTTATGCCTGGTTGAGGTCCGTCTTGGTCGGAGCCGCGTCGTCGGCTGCGGCGCCGCAGCTGCTGTTCAAACTTACGGTGCCGGTGTTGCCGATGCTGCGGTATTCCTGGCGCAGTTTTTCCAGTTCTTTGCGGTCCAGGCCGTCGAGGCTGAGCACGGCGTTCTGGGCATCCTTGGACACGCGCAGCAGTTCATCGATCTTGATATGCAGAATATCGTTGTCGCGGTTTTGCGTGTTCTGGATGAGGAACACCATCAGGAACGTGATGATGGTGGTCGAGGTGTTGATGATCAGTTGCCAGGTGTCGTTGTAGTGGAAATAAGGCCCGCTCAGGCTCCACAGTAAAATCAACGCGACCGCCGCATAGAATGTCCGGGCACTGCCCGCCCAACGAGAGAGGGATTGGGAGACTGCGGAGAATTTCATGACCGTTTTCCTTAAAAGAGGTGATGAAAATACTGACCGCAGGCATTCGCTGAAATTTCTTTTTACAACTTAACGTCTGGGCAAATGTGTGCGTTTTTTTTCGGATCTTTAGGATCGAGCCTACGGCGCCATGGAGCAGCGAGCACAAGACTGGGTTTTTATCTGGATATTCCCATGTACGCTGACGCCGCCTGCGACCTGTCCACACGTTATCACCTGACCGAAGATCATTATTTTGCGGCAACCTGCGCGCTGCATCGGCGTTACAGCGCCGGTATCAACGCTTACTTCATTGACGAGCATTTTGTCCCGTGGAACCTGTTGTTTATTCGTGTGGGCAGCGCCCCGTCGGGGGAGGCAATGGTGCAGCCCTTGGAGTTGATCCGCCGCACCCTGATCGAAATACGCGTAGTGATCCACGAAGAAAAGGTCCAGGGATTACGCGAAGTGCTCACGGGGCTCGATTTTCAGCCTGCCGAAAAGACCACCGTGATGGTCCTCCAATTGTCGCGTTTTGTTCCATCCAAGAGTGAGGGCGGTGTGCAGATCAGCCTGACACGGGACTTGAACGCGTGGGCAATTCCACTTGGCAACGCGTTCGCGATGCTGCCCGAGAGCGTGGTGCATTATCAGGAGCGGCACCAACGAGCCCTTGAAGCTGATGAGACCCTTTACCACTTCACCTTGTCCGTAGAGGGGCAGGTGAGCAGTTCGTTGACGTTGTCTCTCTGTAAGGGAGAGGCCCGGCTTAATGATGTCGGCACTCTCATAAGCTTTCGTGGAAGAGGTTACGCTACGCAATTGATTCAAGCTGCGCTGCTTCACGCCGCGGCCTTGGGCGCCAACCGATGTTTTCTCGAGGCATCGGAGGGCGCCGTCCCGCTGTATTGCAAGTTGGGTTTCGAGCGTTTATTCGACTACCAGTCTTTTACGCGCCAGGCAGTTGCAGTGCCCTGATCAGAACACCATTTTTGTTTGACCGCGATCCTCGAGCGTCAACAGATATTGCTTGGCCTCAAGCCCTCCGGCAAACCCGGTGAGTCCGCCCGAAGCCCCCACCACTCGATGGCACGGTGCGATGATTGAGATTGGATTACGCCCGTTGGCGGCACCTACTGCGCGCACGGCTTTCGGGTTGCCGATCTGCTGGGCGATCTGGCTGTAGCTGCGGGTTTCGCCGAAGGGAATGGTCAGCAGTGCCTGCCAGACTTGTTTTTGAAAATGCGTACCAGTGAAGTCCAGCTCAAGCTCGAACTGGTTGCGCGAGCCGGCGAAGTATTCCGTCAACTGGCGTTCGGTCTCCAACAGCACGGGGTTATTGCTGGCCTCGACCAGTTCACCCAGGCGTACGCGGTTGGCGCGTTCCACTTCCCACAGGATGGCGCTGAGTTTGCCGTTGCGCGCCACCAGGGTCAGTTCACCGACAGGGGAGGGCATGAGCTTGTATTCGTAAGTCATGAGCAGGTTCCTCGAAGGGGCGTCAATGCCTACAGCGCTACTGTAGTTCCACCAGCGGGTTTGCAAACTACGTTTCTTGCGCTCAAATTCTTCGCAGCCTAGAAGTTCCAGTAAACCCAACTGGAGTAGTACGGGTACCAGTAGAACCAGGAGATCCTGTAAAGCCCCATGAGCACTGATGCATGGCCTATCATCACCAACGAAAGCACATTGAGAAGGCTTATCACCCAAGCAAACAGCGTTACGCTTCGGCTGGCATGGCGCGAGGCAAACCTTACGCCATAAACCGACGCGGCTATCGATCCGAGTGCCAGGAACCAGCCCAGAGGAAATGGCAGCGTTAAAAACGAGACCAACAGCGGTAACACCACCACCCAGCCGATCACTTGGCGCAGGATAGGTTTTGGCGTGGGGTGTCTGGTTTCAAGCATTGCAGCGCTCCGCTCCGTTGGGTGGACGAGCTGACATCATCCCGATGTGAATTTGTCACCGCCGTAAGATTTTACTTAGAAGCACCTACCGGTCCTGCTGCAATACCTTGAGCGCTGCCGAGGCCAGGAACCCCGAGCGGCTTTTTTCTTCCGGATGACTCAACACATATTCATCGATGCGATTGAGCAGATACCCCGGCAGGGTGATGTTGAGTTTTTGCGCCTTGCCCAGGTACTTGGTGACGTCGATGTCCACTACTGCCCAAGTGCAGCCGGCGTACTGTGGGTTGGCGGCATGCAAGGTGACTTTCTGTGCGTTGGGGATCGGCGCACCATCTTCTGCGAGAATCTCGAAGTGCCCCTCGATGGCTTCGCGCGCCATGGCCATGGCGTCGTCCAAGTCATCGCCAGCAGAGTAGCAGCCAGGAATGTCCGGGACTTCCACGCCCCACGCGTGGTCTTCGTCGCCCGATGAAATTGCGATGGGGTAAAGCATGTGTGTTGCCCTCCAGGGACGGTTAACTCAACAGAGCCTGTTTCAAAATGCTCTTGGCGGTTTTATCCAGCAGGTCCTTTTTTGGATGAGGGATCGTTACCAGCCCCGGCTTTGTCGGGTGCTTGAAGTGGTGGTGACTACCCCTGGTGCGCACCAGATACCAACCGTCTGCAACGATGTGACCTATCAAATATCGGCTGTCCACATCACCTCCTTGTGGTGTGTGTTAGTGGTGACTATAACCACTGAAAAGAAATTATCAATACCCTACCTACCAGCGGTCGATGTCCGCTGTTTCGCCAGGCGTTGAATGAAGTGTATGGGCGCGTGGAAATGGCGCTGCAGAGAGATATTGCGAGGTTTTTCGGGGTGTTACCGGGTGTGTAGTGCCTGCTCAAGTACACCAAGAAATGCATCCGCCAAAATATTTCTAGTTGATGCAGGGGTCAGCACCAGCAACTGCGCACACGCATCCACTTCCTGCATTGGCCTATAGGTCACGCCCTTGTTCATCAAACTCTGCGTACATTCCGGCACCAGCGCCACGCCTTGTCCGGCTGCCACCAGCGCGATGATCGAGGTGATCTGACGCCCTGTCGGTCCAGGGCGTAGCGGGTGGCCATGGTGTCGGTAAAGTTGTTCGATGGATTGGTTCAAGCCAGACCCATAATCGGCGGGAAACAGAATCAACGGATAAGCGCTCAGTTGCGCCAGGCTGACCATCGTCTGACTCGCCAGCGGGCTGTCGCTGGAGACCGCCGCCACCAACCGTTCCTCACCCAAAGACAACGCCCTGACATCAGTACTTTGCGGCAACAGGCGGCTCAAGCCGATATCCAGGCGGCCATCCGCAATCTGCGCACCGAGGCTGCCGGAGGCGCACTCCACCAAGGTCAACTGCACATCGGGAAAGCGCTGGGCGAAGGTCTGGATGGCCTGGCTGAACAGGTCCGACAGGACGATTGAGCTGACATAACCCAATGCCAGCTGACCCGCAGTGCCAGCAGCCAATTTACCGGCGATCACTTGCGCCAATTCCACCTGCTCCAACACCCCCCGGGCGTAGGGCAGGAACGAACGCCCCTGGGCGGTGAGGGTGACCGTGCGGCTGGTGCGATCAAACAACTTGAATCCCAACTCGGCCTCCAGCGCGGAAATCTGCCGAGTCAGCGGTGGCTGGGCCAGATGCAGGCGAAGTGCCGCGCGGCCGAAGTGCAATTCTTCAGCGACCGTCAGAAAGTAACGCAGCTTGCGTAGGTCGAGCATCCTGGTCCTTGGGTATCAATCGGTCGGAATTCGGTATTGGTTTAAGGGCTGCCCGTCATTCTATAAAGACCGCACAAAATAAAACGAGAGGTTTCATGAAACCGCGCCTGCATTGTGCCCGCCTTGCCCTGTTCCTGTGTGGCTGTGCGGCGTTTCTCAACCTCTATGCTACCCAGAGCATCCTGCAAGTGTTCGCCGCGCAATTTCATATCAGCGCCAAGGCTGCTGGCTGGAGTATTACCGTGACCACACTGGCTGTGGCGATCACTGCCCCGTTCGTCAGCCGCCTGACCCGGCGCTTCGAACAACGCACCGTGATCGCAGCGGCGGCGCTGCTGTTGGCCGGGCCGGCGTTGATGACGGCCTACGCTGACAGCTTCGCTGAAGTGTTGGTGTGGCGCTTTGTCGAGGGCATGCTGATCCCGGTGGTGTTTGCCACCAGCGTTGCCTACATCGGTGATCGCTGGCGCGGCGGCACGGTGACGGAAGTCACCAGCCTGTATGTGGCGGGCACTGTGTTGGGTGGGTTTGCCGGGCGATTCGTCACCGGAGTGGTAACCGAGTACGTGGGCTGGCGTGAAGCGTTTGAGTGGCTGGCGGTGTTGAGCTTGATGGTGGGCGGGTTTATCCAGTTTCTGTTACCGCCCAACTGCCCGCGGGCGCAGCAGGTCAAGGCTGCGTCGTCAGGTGTCTGGCACAAGCCGTTACTGGCCGCTTACGCCGTAGGCTTTTGCGTGTTGTTCTCGCAAGTCGCTGCTTTTACCTACGTAGGTTTGTACCTTGGCCTACCACCGTTCAGCCTCGGGCCTGCTGCCTTAGGGACGCTGTATATGGTGTTCCTGATGGCGTTGATCGTGATACCCATCGCCGGCCGCCTCAGCAAAGCCCGCCCACATGCCGAACTGCTGAGTGTCGCCGCCGTAGTGGGCGTCTGTGGTTCTGCCCTGACCCTGTTGCCCTCCCTGTGGTGCATCGTGGTGGGTCTGGCACTCAGTTCCACCGGCGTGTTCCTCGCCCAGGCCGCTGCCAATGCCTTCACCACCGCCAGCGCCGGCGACAACAAGGCCGGTGCGGTGGGGGTCTACCTCACCTGTTATTACCTGGGCGGTAGCTGCGGCGCTATCGCCCCGGCGCTGATCTGGGAACGCTGGGGCTGGGCCGGTTGTGTGGGGCTGATCATCGGTTTCCAGCTGCTGACCCTGTTGATCGCGTTGACCGGTTGCAAGCCCCTTAAACCTGAGCCGATCCCCACACCATGAACGATGCCGTTGCTGCACCTTCGCCCGAATTATCCAGGCGTTGTCGCAGCCTGTTGGCCGGTTGCGGCGCTCACGCCGTGCACGATGGCCTCACCGATGTGATCTACGTGCTGCTACCGATCTGGCAGGCTCAGTTCGCCTTGTCCTACGCTCAGGTTGGCCTTTTGCGTGGCGCCTATTCCGGGATGATGGCGGTGTTCCAGTTGCTCGCCAGCCGTGCTGCCAAATGTTGGGGTCGCACATCGATGCTGGTGGGCGGCACGGCGCTCGCGGGTGTTGCCTACCTGTTGGTGGGACAAGCGACTGGGATTGGCGTGTTGCTGCTGGCGTTGCTCCTGGGCGGCTTGGGTGCCAGCACGCAACATCCACTGGCCTCCTCGATGGTCACCGATGCTTACGAAGACGGTGGCGGGGTCAAGCAGGCACTGTCGCAATACAACTTTTCCGGCGACATCGGCAAAACCCTGATTCCAGGTTTGGTCGGATTGCTGCTCACCGTTATCAGTTGGCGCGCCAGCGCCACACTGCTGGGGCTGCTTGGGCTGGCGGCGGCGGGGTTGCTGTGGTGGCTGATACCTGCGCGAGCAGCCGAATCGATTGCTACAAAAAAGACCAAGGCCCTTACCGGAAACGGCTCCATCGCCGGCCTGCGCGCGCTGATTCTTACCGGCACCCTCGACAGCGCTGTGCGCATGGGCTTTCTCACCTTCCTGCCGTTCCTGCTTCAGGCCAAGGGCGCCGGAACTGCGGGTATTGGCCTGGCTCTGACCTTGCTGTTTGTGGGAGGAGCCTTCGGCAAACTGTTCTGCGGCTATCTCGGCGCTCGCATCGGCATGATGCAGACCGTGTGGATCACGGAAACCAGTACCGCACTGCTCATCGTCGCAGCGGTGTACCTGCCGCTGAGCGGCTTGATGATGATGTTGCCGGTGTTGGGGCTGGTGCTTAATGGCACGTCCTCGGTGCTGTACGGGGCCGTGCCCGACCTGGCCGGTGCAGGCAAGCGGGAGCAGGCGTTTGCGCTGTTCTACACCGGCACCATCGGCGGAGGCGCGCTGGCACCGGTGGTGTTTGGTGGGGTAGGGGATTCGTTGGGTGTGCCGGTGGCGCTGATGGTGTTGGCCGGGATGTTGTGTGTGACGTTGCCGTTGGCGTGGGTGGTGCAGCGTGGTTGCACATTTCAAACATAAAAAAACCGGCCACCAAGGACCGGTTTTTTATGCATCTCCCGCCAGAACCATTCTGACGCAAGCGCAAAATCTGAGTGGAGCGGGTAGAGGGAATCGAACCCTCGTCGGAAGCTTGGGAAGCTACTGTTCTACCATTAAACTATACCCGCTCAGAGCGGCTGACTTTGTACCAGATGTTCATCGGGATTTGAAGTTTTTCTTCGAAAAATGTGTGGGTTGCATGTGGCGAGGGGGCTTGCTCCCGCTGGCGTGCGAAGCGCTCCCAAAATAGTGGGGCTGCATCACACGCCGGCGCAAGCAAGTCTGCTCGCCACGGTACGCCTTCATTTCAGAGTGCAAATGCATGTTGCGCCTGACCCTGTTGAGACCGCAACCGGCTTACCTGCCGCTCTGGTTTCAAGAAGCCCACCACTGCGTTACGGCTATCCCGGCACGCTGCTTTATGCTCCATATCCAGGAAATGCCCCGTCGCCTGGATGGTGCTGAAGCTGCTCTGGGCTACATGCTGACCAAACAGCTTCGCATCCTCGGCGCTGGTGTACTCGTCCCATTCGCCGTTCAAGAACAGCACCGGGATGTCGATCTGCTTGGCTGCCTTGAGGTAGCACTGCCGGTCACTGTTGAGCACATGGCTGATGTGAAAGTGCATTTGCCCGTATTCGTGCTCGGCCAGGCTGCTGACGTGGCGGTAATTGAAGCGTTTGAACAGCGACGGCAGGTGTTTGCCGAGGGTGCTGTTGACCAGGTGGCCGACGCGGTCACGGTCAAGGTTGCCAAGGTAGTCGACGCCACGTTCGAGGTAATCGCGCATGGGGGTGTTGATCACCGGCGAGAATGAGCTGATCACGGCTTTTTCCACGCGCCGAGGCCGTTGCGCAAGGGCGACCAACGTTGCAGCGCCGCCCCAGGAGAAGGACAGCACGTGCTCGGCGGCGAAGTGGTCGAGCAGTTCCAGGAGGATCTGGCCTTCGATTTCCTTCGTCAGCATCTGCTCATGGCGGTTATGGATTTTAGAACGGCCAGCGTAGGGCTGGTCGTACAACACCACATTGAATTGCGGGTACAGGCTTTTCACGGTTTGAGCGAAGCACGCCGTGGTCGCCATGGAGCCGTTGACCAAGACGATGGTCTTTTCAGCCGCGTCCGCGCGATAGAACTCCGTGTACACCCGATACTGACCCTGTATATCCAACACAGCGATTTCTGGCCTCATGTCGTAAGACTCCTGGCAAGCGGGTAGTGCGCGCAGATCACTCTGCACGAGCTTTGTGACAGGTAGGCATACGCCTGGAAAATGAGGGCCCATGTCGGTCCGATGAGGGCTGGCCGGCGGGTGTTGTTATGGCGGGCTGTTTTGCCGGAAAGGCCCGTGGATCAAGCGCGGGCAAGGCAAGGTCTTTCTTGGAAGTATGGGGCGACTCAGCAGTCATGATTTGGCTGAAGCCCTGATTCAAGCAGTACAGAAGACGGGTCGCAAGGCGAAAGGCCGTTTTTTTGCCATCAGCGGCTGAACGGTCGTCAGACTTGTCGGATTTCGTCGTCAGTCAGTGGCCGGTATTGGCCCGGCGTAAGGGTTGCATCCAGCATCAAAGGCCCCATTCGCTCACGATGCAGGCCGGTCACCTTGTTATCAAAATGCCCGAACATGCGCTTCACTTGATGATAGCGGCCTTCGATGATGCTCAGGCGCGCCGTCCTGGGGCCCAGCAGCTCAAGTTCGGCGGGTTGGGTGGTGAGGTCTTCAAAGGCGAAATACACACCGGCGGCAAACGTCGTCGCGTACTCCGAGCCGATGTCCTGCTCGGTTTCCACATGGTAAACCTTGGGTAACTTGGTTTGCGGTTGAGTCAGTCGTCGCGACCACTGGCCGTCATTGGTGATCAGCATCAGGCCGGTGGTGTTGAAATCCAGGCGGCCGGCGATGTGCAGCTCGGCCTTGTTCGGTTCATCCAGCAGGTCGAGGACCGTGGGGTGTTGCGGGTCCGAAGTGGCGCTGACGCAACCCTGGGGTTTGTGCAGCATGAAATAACGTGCCGGCTTTCCCGCTTGCAGTACTTCGCCGTCAACGCAGACCAGGCTGAACTCGCGCACTTCATGATGGGGATCGCTGACTGCAGCACCATCGACAGTTACCCGGCGCTCCACCAGTAGCAGGCGTACTTGCTTGCGATTGAACTGTGCCAGATTGCTGAGGAAGCGATCAACGCGCATTGCGGTTACGCAACTGGTCGTCCGCCTGGGCACAGCGAGGGCACAGGCAGGCTTTATTGCGCAGTTCATCAGGCAGGGCTTCAAGCACCGCGGGGTCGATGGTGACGCTGTAGCACCAGCAGGCTTGGTCGGCTGTGCGCGGATCGGCCAAGGTACAGTCGTTGCGGGCACCGCAGGCGGGGCAGAGGGTTGGCGTGGTCATCGGTCGGTTCAGGCTATATCGGGCAGGGGGGCGCAAGTCCTGCACGATACAGCGCTGCTCGGTCCTGTTCCATCGCCATGACCTGGAGGCCGGCATTCAGCTCGTCTGAAACAGATGTTTCTGCTTATGTCGGTGGCGCACCAGATTCGGTTTTTGATGTCAGATGTTTCGTCATTCAGTGAAGGCTGAATGCCGCTTTCCAGCGTCGCTGGAGGAGCTCTTCCGCGGTCCAGGAGGCCGCCATGTATCGACGACTGCTACTTATCGCTTTGCTCGGCCTGACCCTGTCAGCTTGCGTGCCCTATTACGATGGAGGCGCCACCTACTATCGCTCCGAGGTCTACACCGCACCGACGCCGGTCTATTACTACGGCGGCCCGCGTTATGCCCCGTATGGGCGTAGCTACTACGCCCCAGTGCCTCGCTACTATGCGCCACAGCCTCGTTATTATTCCGCGCCGCGCTACTACCAGCCGGCGCCACGCTATTACCCAAGGGCCGGTTACAGGCCCTATACGAATCAGGGGTTGGGTAATCACGGGGGCAACGGTGGGTACGGACGGGGAACCGATCATGGAGGTGGCCGCGGCGGCCACCGTTAAACCATTTGTAAAAAAGCGGCGCATGAAGCGCCGCTTTTTTATGGGTTCCGTATATCGATACTGTCAGATTTAACAGCTATCTTTGCGGTTTCGGCTGTATTTCACTGTGGGAAAGCCGTTGTGCTTTTCCATGGAGAGAGCGGGCTAATGGAACCTCATATGTTCAAGCGACTGATGTGTGTGCTCCTGTTGATGAGCGGCGTCATTGCACAGGTGAAAGCAGAGCAAGGCTGCCCTTATCCCTCGGCGGTCAAGTATGCTGACCAGCATTTTCACGCCGTGGATAAAGGCCTGCTCTGGCAAAGTCCGAAGGTCAGTCACCGGGACTTCGTCGACCGGTTCGTCGGTGCAGTCTTTGTACCGGGCGAGGACCAGGAGAGGGAAAATGGCTACATGGACAAGTGCATTTACCGCACCAGTTGGGGCAGCGTCGTAGCGTTGCGGCCAGACAAAGGCAACGGGGTGATCAACATGTCGTTGACCAGCACCTTGCATTGGGCGTTGCAGGCGGGTGCGTTCGGAATGCCAGTGTATCTCTGCACGGACAGCCAGCCGGACAACTGCGCTTTCACGATCAACGACAAAGAGCGCTAACCTGTCAGTAGTCCGATAAATCTGCCAGAGGATTCCTACCTTCCCATGCCTTGTTGAAGTGTGCCTGCACCACCGCTTCTGGAAGCGTATTGATATCCGGCCAATGCCAATGGGGCGTCTGGTCCTTGTCGATCAATCGGGCCCGGACCCCTTCGGCGAATTCCGGATGACGGCAGCAATTGAGGCTAATGCTGTACTCCATCTGAAACACCTGGGCCAAGGAAAGATGGCGCGCGCGCTTAATTTGTTCCCATACCAGGTGCGCCGTCAGAGGGCAGCCTTCGGAGAGGGTCTTGCCGGCACGGCTCAATAGCGGGTCGTTGTGATCGCGCAGCAGGCTCAACGCCCGCCAGGCGCAACGCACATCGCCCACATCCAGCCATTCGTCGATTTGGTCGCGGCGCGGCAGCCACTGTGCTTCGGGTTGTTGGCTGACTGCCTCCTGGGCCAGGGCTTTGAGCAAACTGTTGAGCTGCATCGCAGTTTGTTCCTGCCAGTTCAGTTGCAGCAGGCCCTCAATCAGCTCGTCTTTCTGGTCTTCACGCAGGAAGCGGTCGGCTAGTCCCAGATCCAGTGCATCGCGCCCGTTGATATGGGCGCCGGTGAGGCCCAGGAACAAACCGAGCTTGCCCGGCAGGCGGGAAAGAAACCAGCTGGCACCTACATCCGGATAAAGACCGATGCTGATCTCGGGCATGGCCAGACGGCTGCTCGGCGTAACAATGCGCACGGATGCGCTTTGCAGCAGGCCCATCCCACCGCCCAATACATAGCCGTGGCCCCAGCAGATCAGCGGCTTGGGGTAGGTGTGCAGGCGGTAGTCGAGACGATATTCGGCAGCAAAGAATTGCGCGGCGAGGGCCGGCACTTCGCCGGGTTGTTCACGGCATTCCTGGGCCAGGCTGCGCACTTCGCCACCAGCGCAAAAGGCCTTTGGCCCATTGCCGCGCAGCAGCACGCAGACGATTTGCGGGTCTTTGGCCCAGGTATCCAGGCGCTCGCCCAAGGCCAAAATCATCGGCAGGGACAGGGCGTTAAGGGTTTTTTCCGCGTCCAGGCTGGCGATGCCGATGCGGGCACCGCCACTGCCGGTCAGTTCTTCGAAGTGCAGGTTCATCGTGACCTCAATCGAGAAGGTGAAGGATGAGTATGATCCCTTCGTGGGAAAGTGCCGCTGGTGTGTCAGATCAATTGACAAGCGGAGTCGGCTTTCCTAGGGTTCGCCTCATTCTTTTTTACAAGACAATTCAACCATGACCGATGGCGACCGTATCAAACTCGAACCCAGCTGGAAACACGCCCTGCGCGATGAATTCGAGAAGCCCTATATGGCCCAGTTACGCGAGTTCCTGCGCCAGGAACATGCCGCCGGCAAAGAGATCTACCCGCCGGGCCCGTTGATTTTCAACGCCCTCAATTCCACACCGTTGGACAAGGTCAAGGTGGTGATCCTCGGCCAAGATCCGTACCACGGCCCAGGCCAGGCTCACGGGCTGTGCTTCTCGGTGCAACCGGGCGTGCCGGCGCCGCCGTCGCTGGTCAACATCTATAAAGAACTCAAGCGCGACCTGAACATCGACATTCCCAACCACGGCTACCTGCAAAGCTGGGCAGACCAGGGTGTGCTGATGCTCAACACCACCATGACCGTGGAGCGCGCCAATGCCAACGCCCATGCGGGCAAGGGCTGGCAGTTCTTTACTGATCGGATTATCGAGGTGGTCAGCGAGCATCAGCCCCACCTGGTGTTTTTGTTGTGGGGCGCGCATGCCCAGGGCAAGCAGAAGTTGATTGATGCCACCAAGCATTTGGTGCTGACGTCAGTGCACCCGTCACC
Organism: Pseudomonas sp. MF6755; assembly: GCF_016405635.1. Classification (NCBI taxonomy): domain Bacteria; kingdom Pseudomonadati; phylum Pseudomonadota; class Gammaproteobacteria; order Pseudomonadales; family Pseudomonadaceae; genus Pseudomonas; species Pseudomonas sp. MF6755. The sequence continues at coordinate 465,965 of NZ_JAEKDA010000001.1, read as the reverse complement.
GTTGTCGGCGTATCGCGGGTTTATTGGGTGCGGACATTTTAGTCGGACTAATAAGTTTCTTGAACAGAATGGCGAGGTGCCGATCGAGTGGCGGTTGCCGCCGCTTTAAGGCGACAACGCGGGGGGAAACTAATTGAGAGGCCCCCTAGATCTTGTCTGGCTGGCGGTTCCAGTGTCGGAACAACGGCTCTGCGAGAAACAACACAAACAACAAACGCATCACCTGCATCGCCGTCACCAACGGCACCGACAATTGCAGCGTCTCGGCTGTCAGGCTCATCTCGGCAATACCGCCAGGCATCATGCCCAGCGTCAGTGAGCGCAGGTCCAGGTGCGTCAGTGCACTCAAGCCCACCGCGGCCAATGTCGCCAGCGCCATGGTCAGGGCCGTGCCGATCAAGGTACGGCCCATGAATGCCGGCGCCCTACGGAAGAACTGGCGGTTGAAGTGGCAGCCCAGACCGCTGCCGATCAACCACTGGCCGATCTGGCTGCCGCCGTCGGGCAGGCCAATGTGTAAATCCCAGCTCACGCTGGCGATGGCACTGACCAGCAATGGCCCGAACAGCCAAGGGTTGGGTTGGCGCAAACGCTGCCAGCCCCATGCCACCAGCGCACCCATCGGAAACAGCAGGGCCAGCCAGGCCCAGTCTACCGGCGCCGGATGAAACTGCGGTGCGCCGCCGCCCAGCAGATACTTGAAAATCGCTGGCACACACAACACCACCACCAGCACGCGCAAACTTTGCCCCGCCGCCACCCGGCTAAGTACCGCGCCATTACGTGCGCCGAGGTTGACCATCTCCCCGGAGCCGCCCGGCATGCTCGAGAAAAACGCCGTGGCGCGGTCTTCACCGCTGCGGCGCATCAACCACACACCGACCACGCTCGACAAACTCGTCACCAAGGCACCGAAGAAAATCAGGCCGAAATGGCTCATCACTTGCTCGATCACCAGCGGCGTGAAGTGCAGGCCTATGCCTATCCCCACCACCCATTGGCCGCATTTGCGTCCGCCGGGAATCTCCGCCAATTGCCACGGCGTGAGGCAACGCACCAGGATGATCGCCAGCAACGAGCCGACCATGTACGGCAAAGGCCAGCCGACCAGGCTGGCCAGGTAACCGCCGGCCAGGCCGACCAGCGGTGTTCCCCACCAATGTTTAAAGGTGACCTCAGACATCAGCCACGGCACGGCGCTGCAGGGCACGTTTGCGGTAAATGCGCACCAGCGGGAAGGCCAGCATCAGCGCGGTCAGCACCCACACACCGAAGGTGATCGGGCTCGACCAGAGGATCTGCAGGTCACCGTTGGAGATCGACAGCGCGCGGCGCAGGTTCTGCTCCATCAAGCCGCCGAGGATAAAGCCCAGCAGCACCGGCGACAGAGGGAAGTCGAGTTTGCGCAGGATGTAGCCGAAGATACCGATGCCGACCATCAGGAACAGGTCGAACGTGGTGGCGTGAACCGCGTATACACCGATCGCGGTGATGATGGCGATCACCGGCACCAGCGCCCAGTTCGGCACGGCAAGGATGCGGGTGAAGATGCGGATCATCGGGATGTTGAGGATCACCAGCATGATATTGGCGATGAACAACGAGGCGATCAGGCCCCAGACGATGTCGGGTTGTTGTTGGAACAGCAGCGGGCCCGGGGTGATGTTGTACAGCGACAATGCGCCGATCATCACTGCCGTGGTGCCCGAACCGGGTACGCCGAGGGTCAGCATCGGCACCAGGGCGCCGCAGGCGGAAGCGCCAATGGCGGTTTCCGGCGCTGCCAGGCCGCGCATGTCGCCCTGGCCGAATTTACCGCTGGCACCCGCCAGGCGTTTTTCGGTCATGTAGGCAACGGCCGAGGCCAAAGTCGCCCCGGCACCTGGCAATACGCCCATGATGAAACCGAGCAAACCGCAGCGGATGTTGACGACGAAGACCGCGCCAGCTTCCTTGAGGTTGAACATCATTCGTCCGGTGGCCTTCACGGCTTCCTGGCCACGATGGGTTTTTTCCAGCAGCAACAGGATCTCGCTGATGGAGAACAGGCCCAGTACTAACACCACAAACTGGATGCCGTCGGTGAGATGGATGTTATCGCCGGTAAAACGGTACACGCCGCTGTTGGCGTCGATGCCCACCGCCGAGAGGAACAGGCCGATCAGCGCTGCTACGAAAGTTTTCAATGGCTTGTCACCGGCCATGCCGCCCAGACAGACAATCGCGAACACCATCAGTACGAAATATTCCGCCGGCCCGAAGGCAATCGCCCATTTGGCCAGCAACGGCGCAAACAGCACCATGCCGCAGGTGGCGATGAACGCACCGATGAACGAACTCCACGCCGACAGCGACAGCGCTACGCCAGCCAGGCCTTTGCGGGCCATCGGGTAGCCGTCCAGGGTCGTCATCACGGTAGAGGCTTCACCCGGGATGTTGAGCAGGATCGAGCTGATACGGCCACCGTATTCACAGCCCAGGTACACCGCTGCCAACAGGATCAGCGCCGATTCGGGTGGCAGCCCCAGGGCAAACGCGATGGGGATCAACAATGCTACGCCGTTGATCGGTCCCAGGCCCGGCAGCAGGCCGACCACGGTGCCGATCAGGGTGCCGCACAGTGCGGTCACCAGGTTATAGGGGCTTAGCGCGACGCCGAAACCCTGGCCCAAATAGCCGAAAGTATCCATATCAGTTCTCCAGAACGTCGAGCAGGCCGAGGGGCAGCGGCACATCCATGGCTTTATCGAACAGCAGGTAAAGACCAATCGCCATCAGGCTGACGATCACCACGCTGGGTAACCAGCGGCCGCCATACAGGCGCGCCATAGGGATGCCGATCAGCATGCTGCTAAGGATGAAGCCAAGGGGTTCGAAGGTGCCGGCGAACACGATCAACAGCGCGACGCACGCGCCGATCTTGATCAGGGTTTCGCGGTCCAGCGCGGGTTCTTCTTCGGTGTGCTTGGTCGGTTGCGGGCGAAACAGCATGTAGATCAGCGCCAGGCTCATCAACCCGAGCATCAGCAACGGGTAGGCCCGAGGCCCCACGGGTTCGTAGGAAAACGATGCCTGGTATGGCCAGGCCATCAGCGCGAGGACGGCGCAGGCCATCAGCAGCGTGGCGGCGAAAATGCGTTGTAAGAGCATGGGAAACTCCTGGGCCACGCCCGCTTGTGAGCATGAGCATGGCCGCGCGACAAGGGGCAATTACTGGATCAGGCCAAACTCTTTGGCCAACACTTTGTAATCAGCCACCTGTTTTTTCACATAGGTGTCCAATTCCGGGCCGGTCATGGCGAACGGGAACAGCTCGCGCTGGTCACGCAGTTTGGCGAAGTCTTCGGAGGCCAGCAGTTTGTCGAACGCGTCTTTCCACCAGGCATAGTCGGCATCGCTGACTTTTGGCCCGAGGTAGAAGCCGCGTACCACCGGCCAGACGATGTCGTAGCCTTGCTCTTTGGCAGTCGGAATGTCCTTCATTTCCGGCTCGTCCAGGCGCTGTTCCGAGAACACGGCCAGCAGGCGCATGTCACCGCTGAGGATGTGTGGCATGGAGTCTGAGATGTCGGTACTGCCTACCTGAATATGACCGCCGAGCAGGGCTGTGGCGATTTCGCCGCCGCCTTCGAGCGCCACATAACGCAGCTCCCGTGGGTTGATCCCGGCCGCCTTGGCGATCAATGCGGTTTGCATCCAGTCCTGGCTGCCGACGGTGCCGCCGGAACCGATCACCACGCTACCCGGATCTTTCTTCAGGGCTTTTACCAAGTCGTCGAGGGTCTTGTAAGGCGAATCACTTTTCACCGCGATGGCACCGTAGCTGGTGCCGACGGCCGCCAGCCAACGCACGGCGCTTTCATCGAAACGCCCGAATTTGCCTTGGGCCAGGTTCAACAGCGAACCGCTGGACCAGGCCACCAGGGTGCCGGCGTCCGCTGGCCGTTGGGCGACCACGGCGTTATAGGCCACCGCGCCCACACCCCCAGGCATGTAGGTCACGCGCATCGGTTTGCTCAGCAACTTCTCGTTGACCAGCGCGCTTTGCGCCAGCTTGCAGGTCAGGTCAAAGCCGCCGCCGGGGGAGGCCGGGGCGATGCATTCCGGGCGCTTGGGTTCGTCGGCGGCCAGCAGTTGGCCGGCGAACAGCATGCAGCCTGCGGCGAGGGCAAGTTTACGCAGTGAAAGCGTCATGGTTATCTCCATCGTTGTTGTTATAGGGGGCTACTACCCGCGCACGACGCTATCGCTCACCCGCATGCGCACTTCATCCGCATCACGGGCTGAAGAGTGAGAACGGCACAGGGCACTGGCGAGGGCGGTTTGGGTCATGCGGGAAGAACGAGCAGGCGGGCAAGCCTGTGGCTGTGACGACAGCATCGTGATGTACTCCGTTATTGTTCTTATTTTGACGAAAACGCATCGAGGCGTTTTTCGCGCGCTACGGATCAGATAGCTCGGCAGGCATAGACCACCGTCACTCGATGCTAAAGTGCGAAGCTTTCACTAACCTTTCAATTGCCTTTCAATGTTTTCCGGCTTCACAGGGCGGGTAGCGCCTGTAAACTCGCCGGCCAGCGGGCCCATGAAAAGCGGCGTCGACCATCCCCCATGAGGTAGAAATCCATGCGTGTCCTTCTGGTTGAAGACCATTTGCAACTCGCCGACAGTGTCGCCCAAGCGCTCAAGAGCATGGGTTTGACCGTCGACGTGCTGCACGATGGCGTGGCGGCGGACCTGGCCTTGGGCAGCGAGGACTACGCGGCGGCGATCCTCGATGTGGGCTTGCCGCGCATGGACGGTTTCGAGGTGCTGGCGCGCTTGCGCGCCCGCGGCAAGAACCTGCCGGTGTTGATGCTGACGGCACGCAGTGATGTAAAAGACCGCGTGCATGGTCTGAACCTGGGCGCCGACGACTACCTGGCCAAACCATTTGAACTGACGGAACTCGAAGCTCGGGTCAAGGCGTTGCTGCGACGCAGTGTGTTGGGCGGTGAGCGCCAGCAGGCTTGCGGGGTGCTGGTCTACGACCTCGACACCCGGCGCTTCACGGTCGGTGGCGACCTGATGACATTGACCTCCCGTGAGCAAGCCGTGCTTGAAGCCCTGATCGCCCGGCCGGGGCGGGTGATGAGCAAGGAGCAATTAGCTTCCCAGGTATTCGGTTTGGACGAAGAGGCCAGCCCCGACGCCATCGAAATCTACGTGCACCGCCTGCGCAAGAAACTCGACGGCCAGCCCATCGCCATCGTGACTTTCCGCGGCCTTGGCTACTTGCTTGAAGCTCGCGATGCATAAGCCCAGCAGCCTGCGCTGGCGCCTGCTGTGGAACCTGGCACTGTTGCTGGTGCTATTGATGCTCGCCAGCGGCATGAGCGCGTATTGGAACGGTCGCGAAGCCGCTGACACTGCCTATGACCGCACCTTGCTGGCCTCGGCGCGCACCATTGCAGCTGGTTTGACCCAGGTGGACGGCACCCTCAGCGCGAATGTGCCGTATGTAGCGCTGGACACCTTTGCCTACGACAGCGCCGGGCGTATTTATTATCAGGTCAATGATATTGATCAGAAGCTGATATCCGGTTACGAAAACCTTCCCGGCCCGCCACCCGGCACACCGCGCACCGACGATTACCCGGCGTTGGCGCGCTTCTACAACGCGATGTACCAGGGCCAGCCTGTACGGGTGGTGAGCCTGCTAAAGGCCGTCTCTGAACCGAACATGAATGGCATGGCGGAAATCCGCGTCGCGGAAACTGACGAAGCACGGGTCGCCATGGCCCGCAGCTTGATGGCCGACACCTTGTTGCGCCTGGGCATGCTGGCCATCGGTGCGCTGCTGCTGGTGTGGTTCGCCGTGAGCGCTGCGTTGCGCCCGTTGGAGCGTCTGCGTACGGCGGTAGAAGAGCGCCAGCCTGACGACCTGCGGCCATTGCCATTGGTGGAGGTTCAGGATGAGTTCGGCCCGCTGGTGCGTTCCCTCAATCACTTCACAGAGCGCCTGCGCGGGCAGTTCGAGCGCCAGGCGCAGTTTATTGCTGACGCTGCCCACGAACTGCGTACGCCGCTGGCTGCGCTCAAGGCTCGTCTGGAGCTGGGCTTGCGCGCCGAAGAACCGGCCACGTGGCGCAGCACCTTGGAAAGCGCCGCCCAAGGCACCGACCGCCTGACGCATTTGGCCAACCAGTTATTGTCCCTGGCCCGTATCGAAAATGGTGCCCGGGCCATTGCCGAAGGGGGCGCGCAACTGCTCGACCTCAGCCAGTTGGCTCGCGAGCTGGGCATGGCCATGGCGCCGCTGGCTCATGCACGGGGAGTGGCCTTGGCGCTGGAGGCGGACGAGCCGGTATGGCTGCGCGGCGAACCGACACTGTTGAACGAGTTGCTGAGCAATCTGGTGGACAACGCCCTGGCCCACACGCCACCCGGGGGCAACGTCATTCTGCGGGTGACCGCGCCGGCGGTGCTGGAGGTCGAGGATGATGGCCCGGGTATCCCGCTGGATGAGCGGGACCGGGTGTTCGAGCGTTTTTATCGACGTAGCCAACAGGGCATGGGGTCTGGCTTGGGGCTGGCAATCGTCGGGGAGATCTGCCGTGCGCACTTGGCGCAGATCAGCCTGCATGATGGCGAGTCGGCCGGGTTGAAAGTACGCGTGAGTTTTATCGCCGGTTGATCAGTAAAACATCGAGCGCGCTTCATCCAGTTCGGTGCGCAGGGCATCGCTGCAGGGGTCGATGCGCAATTTCTTGATGGCCGGCAACGTAGCCATCGGCACGTTCGCCAGGGGATGGTCGGTGCCGCGGTGGCAGTACAGCGCGGCGACTTGCACCAGGTCGATGTAGTCCAGGTTCGCAGAGTCGCGCGTCAGGTCCAGGTATTGGCCAGGCAGGTTCACCAGCATTTCCGGGAAGTCCCAGACGCGCAGCAGCTTGTCCCCCAGCAACGGGTGGATGCTGTCGATGACATGGTTGAGGCTGACCGGGTCGGACAACAACTCATAGTCATCCTCGGCGTACGTCAGGATCGGCAGCACGCCAATCTGATGCACCAAGCCACCCAAGGCCGCCTGGTCTGGCTTGAGCTGGCTGTGGCGACGGCACAAGGCGTAACTGACGCCCGCCACTTCCAGGCTGCGACGCCATACATCGCGCATTTTCTGCTCGACCACATCGGAGCGAGCATGAAAGATCTGCTCCATTACCAGGCCGATGGCCAGGTTACTGCTGTAGTTGGTGCCCAGCCGCGTGATGGCCGTGTGCAGGTCGGTGACTTCCTGGCTGGCCCGTAACAGCGGGCTGTTGACCACCTTGATCAGGCGCGCCGACAAGGCGGTGTCGCGACTGATCACCTTGCTCAAGTGGCTGATACTGATCTCCGGGTCTTCGGCGGCCTGGCGAATTTTCAGGGCCACCTCCGGCAGTGTCGGCAGAACCAGGTCATCGTTGCCGATGGCCATCACCAAAGCCTGTTGGACTTTTTCCGCCAGCTCGTTCATTCATGCTCTCTAGGGTGTTGCAAAAAGGTACGGCGATTAGCGCTGGATCTCGCGATCACGGTCCAGTTGATAAGGCAGGTCCAGCAGGTGCAGGCCGGGGCCTTCCAGTGTGCTCAAACGCACGTCGCCACTGTCGGCAGCTTCGGCTTGCAACACGGCGAGAAGTTCAATCGACTGGTCTGCTTTTGCCGCGATGACGACTTCGCCGATCGCGCTATTGTGGCTGGGGGAAAACAAAGGCGTGCCAGGCTCGGGTAATTCGGCCGCCTCCAGGCTCAGGCGATACAGGCGTCGCTTGAGTTTACCCAGGTACTGCATGCGCGCGACAATTTCCTGACCGGTGTAGCAACCTTTCTTGAAACTCACGCCGCCTACGGCTTGCAGGTTGAGCATCTGCGGGATGAACAGCTCGCGAGTCTGCGGCATCACTTGGCCGATACCCGCACGGATCTGGCCCAGTAGCCATGCATTCAAGTCAGCCTGCGGCAGTTGCGCGGCCAGTTGGCTGCGCACGGCGTCAGATTGTTCACTGGGCACCCAGAGTTCGGCGCGGCCGGGGGAGACACGGATGGCGATCAATGTATCGGTGCGCACCACACTGTCGGTCTCGACCGGTAGCTCCAGGCCAAGGGCGGCGAGGGAGGCGTCTGCGTCCGCCAGGCCGAAGCGAGCCCAGGCGGCGCTTTCGTCGGTGAGTTTGGATTTGGAGAACACCGCGTACTTTTTCAGGTCCGCCAGCTGTGGTTCGAGCAGCTCGGTGGCCATGGCCAGGAGTACGCCGTCCCCTTGCAGCAGGATGCGGAAGCTCGACTGCATGCGGCCTTTTTGCGTGCAGCGCGCGCCCAGGCTGGCCTGGGTGTCACTCAGGTAATTGAGGTTGCAGGTCAGTTGGCCCTGCAGGAACTTGGCAGCATCGGAGCCGCGGACGGCGAGAACGCCTTCGTGGGACAGCGGGCAGAAAAAAGCAGAGTCAGCCATGGGTCATCGCAGATCAAAAAGTCATGGGTGCATCATAGAGGGGCGCCCGGCAAATGGATAGTTTCCGTATGGGGCGACCAAAGCCGACTGTTCCGGTCTCGTCGGGGCTGTATACTTGCGCTCTATTTGAGGAGCGCTCCATGGTCGAAGATGTAGAAATCAATCGCCTCTACTGGCACAGCCGTCGTGGCATGCTGGAGCTGGATGTGTTGTTGGTGCCGTTCACTAAAGAGGTGTACGCGACGCTCAATCAGGTGGACCGCGACCTCTACGTCAGGTTGCTGACTTGCGAAGACCAGGACATGTTTGGCTGGTTCATGGAGCGAGCCGAATCTGAAGATCCGGAGCTGCAACGCATGGTTCGGATGATCCTGGATCGTGTCCAGCCCAAGTAATCGCTTCGAATGCCGCTGGCAGGCCTCACGGCTGTTGCTGGCGGTGTATCTGCTTGCCCAACTGATCGCGCTGGGTAGCCTGCTGGTTCTGCACCTGCCTTATTCGAGCCTCGGCATCCTGTTATGCCTGGTTCACTGCGCCTGGGCTTTACCGCGCCATATCCTGCTTAATCACCGTTCGTCGATTCGTTGCCTGCGCCGTGACGACGATGGCTGGCAATTATGGAGCGCCGCGCGTGGCTGGCACGCGGTACAACTGCGTCCCGACAGTCTGGCCTTGCCGCTGATCGTGGTGTTGCGCTATCGAGTGCCCGGTGAGCTGCGGGTGCGCTCGATCTGTGTGCCGAAGGACGCGCAGGCCGCCGATATACACCGGCGCCTGCGGGTGCGCCTGAAGTTCAGCCGCCGTAGGTGGTCGGCACCAGGATAGTGTCGAGGGCTTCGGGCAGCATCTGCGGGTAGTCGAGGGTGTAATGCAGGCCTCGGCTTTCCTTGCGTTCCATGGCGCAGCGGATCATCAACTCAGCGACTTGGGCGAGGTTGCGCAGTTCGATCAGGTCGCGGCTGACCTTATAGTTGCTGTAGAACTCGTCGATCTCATCCAGCAGCAAGCGCACCCGGTGTTGTGCACGCTGCAAGCGCTTGTTGGTGCGCACGATCCCCACGTAGTCCCACATGAAGCGCCGTAGCTCGTCCCAGTTGTGCGCGATGATCACGTCTTCGTCCGAATCGGTGACCTGGCTGGCGTCCCAGCGGGGCAGGGCGGCCGGTACCGAGATGCGCGACAGTTGTTCAAGGATGTCCTGCGCCGCTGAGCGAGCGTACACGAAGCACTCGAGCAGTGAATTGCTGGCCATGCGGTTGGCGCCGTGCAGGCCGGTGAAGCTGGTTTCGCCAATGGCGTAGAGGCCAGGTACATCGGTGCGGCCATGCTGGTCGACCATCACGCCGCCGCAGGTGTAGTGCGCAGCGGGCACCACCGGGATCGGGCCTTTGGTGATGTCGATATTGAAGGTCAGACAGCGTTCGTAGACGGTCGGGAAGTGGGTCTTGATGAACGCTTCGGGCTTGTGGCTGATGTCCAGGTACACGCAGTCGATACCCAGGCGCTTCATTTCATGGTCGATGGCGCGGGCGACGATATCGCGCGGTGCCAGTTCGGCGCGTGGGTCGAAGCGCTGCATGAAACGTTCGCCATTGGGCAGCTTCAAGTGCGCGCCTTCGCCGCGCAGGGCTTCGGTGATCAGGAAGCTCTTGGCTTGTGGGTGATACAAGCAGGTGGGGTGGAACTGGTTGAATTCCAGGTTAGCCACGCGGCAGCCCGAGCGCCAGGCCATGGCAATGCCGTCGCCGCAGGCGCCGTCGGGGTTGCTGGTATAAAGGTAGACCTTGGCGGCGCCGCCCGAGGCCAGGATGGTGAAGCGTGCGCCGTAGGTATCGACTTCACCGCTGGCGCGGTTGAGCACGTAGGCGCCCAGGCAGCGCTCGCCCGCAAGGCCCAGGCGTTTTTCGGTGATCAGGTCGACGGCGACGCGTTGCTCGAGCAATTCTATATTGGGGCGTCGGCGGGCCTGGTCGAGCAGGGTCTTGAAAATCGCGGCGCCGGTGGCGTCGGCAGCATGAATGATTCGACGATGGCTGTGGCCGCCTTCGCGGGTCAGGTGGAACTCAAAGCCGCCATCGTCACTGCCAGCATGTTCATCGCGGGTGAACGGTACACCTTGGTCGATCAACCATTGGATGGCTTCGCGGCTATGCTCGACGGTGAAACGCACGGCGTCTTCATTGCACAGGCCACCGCCGGCGTTGAGGGTGTCTTCGACGTGGGATTGCACTGTGTCGGTGTCGTCCAGCACAGCGGCGACACCGCCCTGGGCCCAGAATGTCGAGCCGTTGGCCAGGTCGCCTTTGCTCAAGACTGCGATACGCAGGTGGCTGGGCAGGGTCAGGGCAAGGCTCAAGCCGGCTGCGCCGCTACCGATCACCAGGACATCGTGTTGAAACTGTTGGCTCATTGAATGGATTCCGCAAAAAGCGATCCGAAGGAGCGGCGCGAACAGGACGCCTGGATCGGCGAATCAAAGGGGCACACGGGCCACTAGTATATAGAGGGGGGGAGCGGCACAATAGCCAGGCATTCGTGGCATTGTGAGATTATGCTGCGCAGCTTTGGGAAACAGCCGGTAGGCGGGACGGGAACTTTTTGCATAAGCCCCGACTCAATAGCAGGTTGCCCGAAAGCTGGGAAGACGTTGAGTTTATTGGCCCGTCGGGAGCATTGGACGCGTCACGAAACCGGCGACAAGATTATTCGCGCAGCCGGCACCGCCCGGGCTGCGTTTTTCGTGTGTGCCAAATCAGTGCATGCCGGAAACTTGCTTGAAGGGGGAGAACTTTTGCGAAAAGCCCGAGTCTATGTTTGCAAGCCTGATCGTTTAGTTATGCAAGCCTCCTTCAAGTACAACGAGGAGTGTTCATGCTAACCCAGGAAGAGGATCAGCAGCTGGTCGAGCGCGTACAACGCGGCGACAAGCGAGCATTTGATCTGCTAGTGCTGAAATACCAGCACAAAATTCTCGGGTTGATCGTGCGGTTTGTGCACGACACCCATGAAGCGCAGGACGTTGCACAGGAAGCCTTTATCAAGGCGTACCGTGCACTGGGAAATTTTCGCGGTGATAGTGCGTTTTATACGTGGCTGTACCGCATCGCCATTAACACGGCGAAGAACTATCTGGTGTCTCGCGGCCGCCGCCCACCAGACAGTGATGTTAGTTCAGAAGATGCAGAATTTTACGATGGTGATCACGGCCTCAAGGATCTCGAGTCGCCGGAGCGTGCATTGCTGCGCGACGAGATCGAAGGCACCGTCCATCGCACAATTCAGCAACTGCCAGAAGATTTGCGTACTGCGTTAACTTTACGTGAATTCGATGGTCTGAGTTACGAAGACATTGCGAGCGTCATGCAATGTCCGGTGGGGACTGTAAGGTCACGGATTTTCCGGGCCCGGGAAGCCATCGACAAAGCCCTGCAACCATTGTTGCAGGAAAACTAAAGACAGCGGCGACAGCCAAGAGAGGAACCGCCATGAGTCGTGATGCCCTGCAGGAATCGCTGTCCGCAGTGATGGATAACGAAGCGGATGAACTGGAACTTCGTCGAGTGCTTAACGCATTTGATGATGCCGAAACCCGTGATACCTGGTCTCGTTACCAAGTCGCTCGGGCGGTGATGCATAAGGATCTTCTAATCCCTCGTCTGGATATTGCTGCGGCCGTTTCTGCTGCGCTTGCTGATGAAGCCGTTCCGGCAAAAGCTGCACGGGGTCCATGGCGTAGCCTGGGTCGCCTGGCAGTGGCTGCTTCGGTAACCGTCGCTGTACTGGCCGGGGTTCGCCTGTACAACCAGGACGAGATTGCGGGTAACGAGTTGGCGCAACAGACTCAGCAACCGGTCATGGCCGGCCCGCAAGTCAAAGGCCCGGCTGTACTGGCAGGCTACAAGGAAAGCTCCGATACCACCGGCCCTATGGCTAATGGTGTACTTCAAGGGCAATCCGGCTGGCAGGACCAGCGTCTTCCAGGCTACCTGCGTCAACACGCACAGGAATCGGCCTCGAAAGGCGCCGAAAGCGCTCTGCCATACGCTCGAGCAGCAAGCCAGGAAAACCGCTGATCCGCTAAGGAGCCCTATGCGCGCCATACCGCTCCTTACGCTTTTGCTCAGTAGTTGGTTTGCACTACCCGCCCATGCCGATGAAGCCCAAGACTGGCTGATTCGACTTGGGCGTGCAGAGCAGCAGCAAAGCTTCGAAGGTACGTTTGTCTACGAACGTAATGGCAGTTTTTCTACTCATGACATCTGGCATCGTGTCCAGGATGGTCATGTCCGTGAACGGTTGCTGCAGCTTGATGGCTCGGCTCAGGAAGCCGTACGAGTGGATGGCCGGACGCAGTGCGTCAGTGGCGCCCTGGTTGCTGGCCTCAGTAACTCTCCTGATGCATCTTCGCGTGCATTTGATCCACAAAAACTCACTCAACTCTATGAACTCGCCGTCATTGGTAAATCCCGCGTGGCCGGGCGTAATGCAGTGATTGTGTCGATCAAGCCGCGAGATCAATACCGCTATGGCTTTGAATTGCACCTGGACCGTGAGACCGCGCTGCCGCTCAAATCCCTGCTGCTTAATGACCAGGGGCAGTTGTTGGAGCGCTTTCAGTTCACTCGGCTGGAAACTTCGGTAGCTCCCTCCGACCATGACTTGCAGCCCAGCAACGAATGCTCGCCGGTAGCCGTTTCTACACGTAAAGAGCCGGACATGCCTGCCGCCCAGGCGTGGCATCTGGATTGGCTGCCGACAGGTTTTCAACAGATCAGCAGCAACACACGCAAAAATCCCCAAACGAAATCAACAGTCGACAGCTTGATGTACGATGATGGGCTGGCGCGTTTTTCTGTGTTTCTTGAGTCAACCAACGACGCGGACGTCAATGAAACCCGCACTCAGGTAGGCCCCACCGTAGCCGTATCCCGGCGCTTGAATACGGTAGAGGGTGAAATGATGGTGACGGTCGTGGGTGAAATTCCTATCGGCACTGCTGAGCGTATCGCGTTGTCGCTGCGCAGTGAGAAGGCCGCTGCCAAGCCGTGAGATGGTTAATCTAATGTTCATCCTGATCTTTCAATCTGTGCCCAAGTTTGGTTAGGTGCTGAACGTATGAAATTTCTGGATCAGCATTTTCACTTGCAAAAATTCCTCATGTTTTTTATAGGTCAGGGTTTGTTGGCTCTGGCCTTGTTTTGTTCGCGGAACAAAAATGCCGATCGCAATATTCGGCGTTTATTGAACCCTGTCGCTCAACCTTGCTCGTCGTAACGGGAGCTGTATGTCGATACCACGTTTGAAGTCTTACCTATCCATAGTCGCCACGGTACTGGTGCTGGGTCAGGCCTTGCCTGCGCAAGCAGTCGAGCTGCCTGACTTCACCCAACTGGTGGAGCAGGCCTCGCCTGCGGTGGTGAACATCAGCACCACGCAGAAACTGCCGGATCGCAAAGTCTCGAACCAGCAGATGCCGGATCTGGAAGGCTTGCCGCCCATGCTGCGCGAGTTCTTCGAGCGAGGCATGCCGCAACCACGTACCCCTCGCGGTGGTGGTGGCCAGCGAGAAGCCCAGTCCCTGGGCTCCGGCTTCATCATTTCACCTGACGGCTATATCCTCACCAACAACCACGTGATTGCCGATGCCGACGAGATTCTCGTACGCCTGGCTGATCGCAGTGAACTCAAGGCCAAGCTGATCGGCACCGACCCGCGTTCCGACGTAGCCTTGCTGAAAATAGATGGCAAGGACTTGCCGGTGCTCAAGCTGGGTAAATCCCAGGATTTGAAGGCCGGCCAATGGGTGGTAGCAATCGGTTCGCCGTTCGGCTTCGATCATACCGTTACGCAGGGCATCGTCAGCGCCATCGGTCGTAGCCTGCCGAACGAAAACTACGTACCGTTCATCCAGACTGACGTGCCGATCAACCCGGGCAACTCCGGTGGCCCGCTGTTCAACCTGGCCGGCGAGGTGGTGGGGATCAACTCGCAGATCTACACCCGTTCCGGGGGCTTCATGGGCGTGTCTTTCGCGATCCCGATTGACGTGGCCATGGACGTTTCCAATCAGTTGAAAAGCGGTGGCAAGGTCAGCCGTGGCTGGTTGGGCGTGGTGATCCAGGAAGTGAACAAAGACCTGGCTGAGTCCTTCGGTCTCGACAAGCCGGCTGGCGCCCTGGTTGCACAGATTCAGGATAATGGCCCTGCGGCCAAAGGCGGTCTGAAGGTCGGCGACGTGATCCTTAGCATGAACGGTCAGCCGATTGTCATGTCGGCCGACTTGCCTCATCTGGTCGGTGCGCTCAAGGCCGGCGGCAAAGCCAAGCTGGAAGTGATTCGTGATGGCAAGCGCCAGACCGTTGAACTGACCGTCGGCGCCATCCCGGAGGAAGGCGCGACCCTTGATGCCCTGGGCAACGCCAAGCCAGGTGCCGAGCGCAGCAGCAACCGCCTGGGTATTGCCGTGGTTGAACTGACCGCCGAGCAGAAGAAAACCTTCGACCTGCAGAGCGGTGTCGTGATCAAGGAAGTGCAGGACGGCCCGGCCGCCTTGATCGGCCTGCAGCCTGGCGACGTGATCACTCACCTGAACAACCAGGCGATCGACACCACCAAGGAATTCACCGACATCGCCAAGGCGTTGCCGAAGAATCGCTCGGTGTCGATGCGCGTCCTGCGTCAAGGTCGTGCGAGCTTCATTACCTTCAAGCTGGCAGAGTAATTCGCTAGCCCACAAAAAAGCCCCGCTGTCGGTTAACGATAGCGGGGCTTTTTTGTGGGCGATGGGTTTAGCTCATCATCCCTTTCACCAGGCGTTCCTGCTCGATCAGCTCGCGCTGACGGGCATCGATGCGCGAGGACAGAGGGAAGTTGTTGCCAGCGCGGCGCTTGGCAAAGTCCAACTGCTGAATGGCTTGCTGGAAATCACCCACCAGTGCGAAGTATTCGGCGCGAGCCTGATGCAGGCCGATGATGTTGCCGGACAAGCCGCGCGTTTCGGCGACTTGATACCATACGTCTGGATCGTCCGGGCGGGACTTGAGCAACCCGTCCAGCGCCTTCTCAGCATCAGCAGTGCGGTTCTGTTTAAGCAACAAGTCAACCCGCACCTGGTTCAGTGGATAGTTGCTGGGATATTGCGTGAGCATGCGGTCAGTGCGTTGCTGTGCATCCGGCATGCGATTGCTGGTGATATCCAGCTCGATCTGCGCCAGATTGTAGGTGATGTCGTTGGGCGCCTTGGCCAGCAGCGGCGCCAGGCTCTCCCGTGCTTCCTTGAGTTGGGTACCTTTGATCTGGGCGATGGCCAGGCCATATCGCGCCACGTCGTTTTTAGGGTTGTCGTCCAACTGGGCCTGGAAGCGCTTGGCGGCGAGACCTGGCGTGTCTTCGTACTTCAATTGCACCCGTGCGCGAATCAGTTGATAGCGCAAGCTGTCTTCCTTGCCGCCGGGTTTGGCCTGCTCGGCGCGGTTGCGGGTATCGGCGATCCGCGATTCCGTCACCGGGTGAGTCAGCAGGAATTCCGGTGGCTTGGCGTCGAAGCGGTATTGGCGCATCAGGCGTTCAAACATGGTGGGCATGGAACGCGGATCGTAGCCGGCTTTTTCCAGATTGAGGATGCCGATACGGTCAGCCTCTTGTTCGTTCTGCCGGGAGAACCGGCGCTGCTCCTGGATCGCTGCGGCTTGTGAGCCGGCAATCGCGGCGATACCCGCATCGCCGGCACCTGCGGCGGCGGCGATGATGCCGCCGAGCAGAGCAGCCATCATCGGTAGTTGCATGCGTGACTGTGCTTCCACGCCCCTGGCAAAGTGACGCTGGGACAAGTGAGCCAGTTCGTGGGCCAGTACCGACGCATATTCACCTTCGGTCTGCGCATTGAGAAACAAGCCGCCGTTGACCCCGACGATCCCACCGGGTGCGGCAAAGGCATTGAGCTGGGGGCTGTTGATCAGGATGAATTCCAGGCGCCGGTCGTTGACCTGGCTGGTCTCCACCAGTTTGTACACGCTGGTTTCGACGTAATCCTTGAGTTGCGGGTCATTGAGCTGCGAGACCTGACCGCGCAGGTAGGCCAACCATGCGCGGCCCAGTTGGTATTCCTGTTGTGGCGAGACAATGGCAGAACTGGCGTCGCCAAGTGACGGCAGCTCGTCAGCGAAGGCCGGGGAGGCCAGCAGGCAGGCCAGCGTCAGCAGGGTAGGGCGCAAAAAAGTCATGCACAAAGCCTTTCGACAAAGAGCTTACTGTAGCCGGACACTGCGCTTCGGACCAGATATTCTAAGCAGCCCAAATGTTTGCCTGGAGTAACACCATGACCGACGCTGTAGCCTTTGACGCCGAACTCGATGCCAGCGGCCTCAACTGTCCGTTGCCCTTGCTCAAGGCCAAGCTGGAACTCAATCGTTTGGCCAGCGGCGCAGTGCTCAAGGTGACCGCCACGGATGCAGGCTCCCAGCGTGATTTCCGGACCTTTGCCAAGCTGGCCGGCCATACGCTGGTCAAGGAAGAAGAGGCTGCCGGTGTTTACCGTTATTGGTTGCGCAAGGCCTGACGACCTTGTCGACGCAAGATCAGGCCTTGTTCAGCGCCTGCGCCGCCGCTAAAACCGCATCTACATGCCCCGGCACTTTCACGCCGCGCCATTCCTGGCGCAGTACACCATCTTTGTCGATCAGGAACGTGCTGCGATCCACGCCCAGGTATTCCTTGCCATACAGCTTCTTCAGCTTGATCACATCAAACAGCTGGCAAACCGCTTCATCTTTATCACTGATCAGCTCGAAGGGAAATTCCTGCTTGCCCTTGAAGTTCTCGTGGGACTTTACGCTGTCACGCGACACGCCGAACACTTCGGTGTTGGCGGCCTTGAACGCTGCGTACTGGTCACGAAAACCCTGGCCTTCGGTGGTGCAGCCCGGGGTGCTGTCCTTCGGGTAGAAGTAGATCACCACTTGCTTGCCCTTGAGGGCTGCGAGGCTGAAGGTCTGGCCGCTGGTGGCCTGGGCTTCGAAATCGGCCACGGGTTTGTCGATGGCTACCGGCATGGAGTACTTCCTTACATTGGGTTCTGTGGGCGCCATGGCTCGATCAGTGCGTCGAGGTTCAGGGCATCGGCGAAATCCAGGAACTGGTCGCGCAACCAACTGATCTGTACGCCCGCCGGAAGGGTCACGGTGAATGTCGCGTTGAGCATGGTGCCGCCAGTTTGCGGGGCCTGGTAGGTGTCGCAGGTCAGGTTTTCCAGCTCGACGTTGTGGTCGATGAAGAACTGGCACAACTCGTTGACGATATCAGAACGGTAGGCCGAGCTGACATACGCTACATAAGGCAGGGCCTGCGGGCGATTTTCCAGGGCGGCGCTGCGCACTACGTTGACGGTGAAATCGTGTTTCTTGGCCAGGCCCGGCAGGCCGGTTTCGAGGCGCGCCAAGGCGTCCCAGGAGCCGGAAATCTGCAAGACCAGCGCGCTGCACTCGCCGTGGCGGGTCAGGCGGGAGGTCACGACGGCGCAGCGGTTCTCATGGCTGGCGCGGCACAGGACGTTGGTCAGCTCCATGGGGTTGGCGCCGAGGGCACTGATAACAAGGAATTGTTCGCGAACTGTGGGGGTGGACATGCAGCCTTCCTAAAGCGATGAGCGGTCGATACCGTGTGGGCCGTATCGATCAAAGGATGAAGGGTAGCGAAAACCGTCGCCAAGGGCTAGGAGGTGGCGTTTTCATTGCGTGATCGGTCGACCTCAGGCGGTACTTTGGCCCAATGATGGCATCGCCCGACGTTTAGTTGGTCCAGAACGCGTCCTCACGCGGTACTTCGCTTGTACAAGCATCTTGGCGCCAGTACCATTACGGCTCTCTTTTTCCGGCAGGAGCGGTTGCATGATTGCGGGCAGTATGGTGGCACTGGTCACACCCATGGATGCACAAGGTCGTCTCGACTGGGACAGCCTGGGCAAACTGGTGGACTTCCACCTGCAAGAGGGCACCAACGCCATCGTGGCGGTCGGCACTACAGGTGAATCGGCCACCCTCGATGTGGAAGAACACATCCAGGTGATCGAATTCGTGGTCAAGCGCGTTGCGGGCCGCATTGCCGTGATCGCCGGTACGGGCGCCAACTCGACGCGTGAAGCGATCGAGCTGACCAGGAATGCCAAGAAAGCCGGCGCCGACGCCTGTCTTCTGGTAACCCCGTACTACAACAAGCCGACCCAGGAAGGCCTGTACCAGCACTTCCGTACCATTGCCGAAGCCGTCGACATCCCGCAGATCCTCTATAACGTACCGGGTCGCACCGCGTGCGATATGAAGGCCGAGACCGTGATCCGCCTGTCCACCGTGCCGAACATTATCGGCATCAAGGAAGCTACCGGCGACCTGCAGCGCGCCAAGGACATCCTGGCCGGCGTGAGCAGCGACTTCCTGGTGTATTCCGGTGATGACGCCACGGCCGTCGAGCTGATCCTGCTGGGTGGCAAAGGCAACATCTCCGTGACCGCCAACGTGGCCCCGCGCGCCATGAGCGAAATGTGCGCCGCCGCCATCGCCGGCGACGCCGTGACTGCCCGTGGCATTCACGAGAAGCTGATGCCGCTCAACAAGACATTGTTTATCGAATCCAACCCTATTCCCGTGAAGTGGGCGCTGTTTGAGATGGGCCTGATGCCGGACGGTATCCGTCTGCCGCTCACCCGGCTCAGCGAAGCCTGTCACGAACCGCTGCGACAGGCCCTGCGCCAGTCCGGCGTCCTGGTTTAATTGAGGAAGCACTACGCATGAAGCGATTGGCCGGACTTTCCGCACTTGCCTTGATTATCTCCAGCACCAGTGGCTGCGGTTGGATTTGGGGCCCGGAAGGCTACTTCCGTGACCGCGGCAGCGATTACCTGGAAGCACAAGCAACCAAACCGATGCAATTGCCGCCGGATGTCAATGTCGCCAAGCGCCTTGACCCGTTGCTGCCGATCCCACGCAATGTTGCCGATGACACTGTCAAGGGTGAATACGTGGTGCCGCGCCCACAGCCAATTACGGCAGTGGCGGATGCCAGCGACTACAGCCTGCAGAAAAGCGGCGACAACCGCTGGATCGTGGCCCAGCGCCCACCTGCCGAAGTCTGGCCAGTGGCCGTGCAGTTCTTCCAGGACAACGGTTTCCGCCTCGACCAGCAACGCCCGCAGACCGGTGAGTTCACCACGGCGTGGCAGCAAGGCCGCGAACTGTCCGCCAACATGGCCCAGCGCCTGCTGGCCGGTGGTGTAGCCGCCGACAGCGAAGCCCGTGTGCGTGTGCGCATAGAGCCAGGCGTGCAGCGCAATACCAGTGAAGTCTATGTGGTCAGCGCCGAGCGTCCTGCGGGCAGCACAGCCAACGTCGATTTCACACCACGTTCGGTCAACACCGGCGTCGACGCCGCGCTGGTCGACGAGATGCTGGCTAGCATGAGCCGTATTTCCGAGAAGGGCGGTTCCGTTTCCCTGCTTGCCGCGCGTGATTACGATACGCCTAACCGCGTCAGCCTCACCGAAGATGGCAGCGGTAACGTGGTGCTGAACCTGGGTGAAGACCTCGACCGTGCCTGGGCCAGTGTCGGTCGCGCGTTGGAGCAGGGCCCTTGGCGCGTTGAAGACATCAACCGCAGCCTGGGCCTGTACTACATCAACGTGGCTGAAAAGGCCGAGAAGAAAGACGACGAGCCAGGTTTCTTCGGCAAATTGTTCGGCAGCACGCCGACCAAGGAAGAAGTCGAAACCCGTGCCGAGCGTTACCAGGTTCGTTTGAGCAAGGTTGGCGAGAGCGTACAAGTCACCGTCGAGAAGAACATCAACACCGTTGCGCCAGCTGAAACGGCGCGCAAAGTGTTGGGCGTGATTCAAGACAACCTGGGCTGATCCGATGCGTTTTGCCGTTCTCGGCAGCGGTAGCCAAGGGAACGGTACGCTGGTCGCCCATGACGACACATACGTGCTGGTGGATTGTGGTTTCTCCCTGCGGGAAACCGAGCGACGCCTGCTGCGCCTGGGGGTTCACCCCACGCAGTTGAGCGCGATTCTAGTGACCCACGAACATGCCGACCACGTGCATGGCGTGGGTTTGCTGTCTCGTCGCTACAATCTGCCGGTGTACTTGAGTCGCGGCACTCTGCGCGGGATGCGCAAACCCATTGAACCTGCAGGCTTTCTGGCGGGTGGCGAGCAACTGCAAATCGGTGCCTTGAGCATCGATGTCATTGCGGTCGCTCACGATGCCCAGGAGCCGACGCAATACGTATTCAGTGACGGCCAGCGGCGTTTCGGCGTGCTGACCGATCTGGGTTCCTATTGCGCCAAAGTGCTGGATGGTTACCGGAATCTCGATGCCTTGATGATCGAGTCCAACCACTGCCGAGACTTGCTGGCACGCGGTCATTACCCCTACTTTCTCAAGCAGCGGGTGGGCGGCGAGCTGGGGCATTTGAACAACCACCAGGCGGCGTACCTGGTGTATGAGTTGGGCTGGCAAGACCTGCAACACTTGGTCCTGGCCCACCTGAGCAGCAAGAACAACCTGCCGACGCTTGCCCGGCAATGTTTTGTCGACACCCTCGGGTGCGACCCGGACTGGCTGCAACTGGCCGATCAAGATTCAGGGCTCGACTGGCGACACATCGCCTAGCCCACCTTACTGAAAGCGGAGCCCATCATGGAAAAACGTGAAGAACTCTACCGCGGCAAAGCCAAGTCGGTATACAAGACCGACGACGCCAACCGCCTGATCCTGCTGTTTCGCAACGACACCTCGGCGTTCGACGGCAAGCGCATCGAACAGCTTGATCGCAAAGGTATGGTGAACAACAAGTTCAACGCCTTCATCATGCAGAAACTCGAAGCGGCCGGTATCCCGACCCAGTTCGACAAACTGCTGGGTGACAACGAATGCCTGGTCAAGAAGCTCGACATGATCCCGGTCGAATGCGTCGTGCGTAACTATGCCGCTGGTAGCCTGGTCAAGCGCCTGGGCGTGGAAGAGGGCCTCAAGCTCAACCCTTACACGTTCGAACTGTTCCTGAAGGACGACGCCAAGGGCGACCCGTTCATCAACGAATCCCACGTCGTGGCCTTCGGCTGGGGCACCGCTGAACAACTGGCGCGCATGAAGGAGTTGTCCCTCAAGGTCAACGACGTGCTGACCAAACTGTTCGACGACGCAGGTCTCTTGCTGGTGGACTTCAAGCTCGAATTCGGCGTGTTCCACGACGGTTCTATCGTCCTGGGTGACGAATTCAGCCCAGACGGCTGCCGCCTGTGGGACAAGGACACCAAGAAGAAGATGGACAAAGACCGCTTCCGCCAGGGCCTCGGTGACGTGATCGAAGCCTACGAAGAAGTCGCCAATCGTCTCGGCGTACCGCTGTAATCGACGCAAGCATCTGATAGCACGGAAAAAAATCACCTTTGGGGTTTGCTTCCGTGAAACACACTGTTATGATGCGCGCCGTTGGAGAGATGCCAGAGTGGCCGAATGGGACGGATTCGAAATCCGTTGTACCTTCACCGGTACCTAGGGTTCGAATCCCTATCTCTCCGCCATTATTGAATACGCCTAAGCCCCTGAAATGGTCGAACATTTCAGGGGCTTAGGCGTTTATGGAGTTCTGACTTAAGGCAGCTTAGGGCAAAGCACCAATTTCTGAGATGCCTTTACAATCACTTTGAAAGGTCAGATAACCAGCGAGATGTGGGGGCCGAGTCCATCCACCAAAACTGCAACGGTGACTTGGCATTCCGCATACGCTTCAGCTTGCGTCATCAGATCCCTAATGACTTCACGAACTTGGGTTTCTGCCTGATTGCGTTGCCCTTCAATAAATATTTCGGTCAGGGTTAGCGTACCGCTAAAAGCCGTTTCTAGATCATCAATTTTGCCCCATCCCGTTGTTTGCATATCGGCAATCTTACGTCGACCGCGGTCAGTCAAAGATCTGTCTGACTCCGAGTATGCTGTTACGGAGTAAGTCATCAAAAAGCTGCGTTTTACACTCATTTTCGCTCTCTCAGTTCGAGGGTGGCATGTCTCAATCAATTGATTTGAAAGATGTCGCCACGATGGCGACCCTATCGAGGCTAGTTCAGAGGATTGGCTACACACGCCTCATTCTGCGAATTCTCATTACTAAGCATTTCAAAAAAACTCGCTTGCCGTTATCCAGGCTCTTCAGTTTCCATCCAGGGTTGCGCTGGGTGAGGCAGGGCGCTAACCATCCGCCGTCGCCCTCATGGCGACCGGTTTTGACAGACTGATTTACAGGTGTACGACCTCCATACGATTACAGGCTTCTTGCGCTGTGATGTTGTTTTATGGCGGCTGTGCGTGGGGCATCTTCGGGTGCGCCGGGTCCTGTATACCGGTCTGTCAACCCGCGCATAGCTGCCACCTGTTCCTGTTTGACAGCAGGATGTGACAGCTCCCATTGCATACAGGAGCTACACATTGAACATGAGCAACCTCGATTCAGATTCCGAGTTTCCTCCGCGCGAAATCTTCCACGTAGGCGCCGACGTCGGCACCGAAGAAGCCCTGGCCAACGCCTCCGAAATCCTCTCATCCGCACTCCAAACCGCCACCAGTGCGCCGAAGATCCCGACAGCACGCACTCACCCGTGATCATGGGCCTGGCGCAATTGATCGAGAATGCACAGGTGCTGGTGGACGCGGTGCTGGGGCATAATTTCCCGGCGGATAAACCAGTCAAGTAATCACCTGCATCTGAAACTGAAAAAGCCTGCTGAACTTAATGCTCAGCAGGCTTTTTAGTCGATAAGGTGTCAGAGAAAATGACGGTTTGTGTAATTGCGCAGAGGTTGCAGGTCATGCATAACCGTACGCTTCGCATGGCTTAAGTGGCCAAAGCGTTCAGAACATGCACCGGGTCGTTATGAATGGCCTTCAACAATGCCTTTGCTGGCCCTGTTGGATCGCGACGGCCCTGTTCCCAATTGCGTAGCGTGCCGAGTTGAACGTCAATCAAGGCTGCGAATTTGGCCTGGGTCAGCCCTGTTGCTTTACGAATTTCTTTAACCTGCATCGCATCAACATGGAATTCGCGGGAAGGTTCACGTTCCCCGCGCAGGACTTCGTTCATCTCCTGAACGCTTTCCATCAGCTCATCAAAAAACTTGCTCATAGCTATCTCCAGTGCTCGATCGCAGCTTTCAACGATTTACGCTCGTCAGCGGAAAGGTCTTGCTGTTCATTTTTGGGGTAGATCATCAACAAAACAATCTGTGATGCCGAGACGAAGTGGTAGTAGATCACTCGTGCTCCGCCACGTTTGCCGTGGCCTCTGGCGGCAATCCGTATCTTACGAACGCCGCCTGTACCTTCGATGACATCACCGGCTGAAGGGTTCACGATCAGCATGCTCTGAAACGCGAGATAAGCATCGTCGTCGATAAGCTCTTTGACGCGACGGGTGAAGCCCGAAGTCTCGATGAAAATCATAGCTAATGTACGCCATTGGCTTAGTAGTCGGCAATGCTAAATCTGCGCAGGCCAACCTGCATCCGATGAGTTGTAACTACTTTTTTTCAAGCCTGGGTTCATTGATGTATCCGCTCGAGGTTCTCGGCCGAAGACGCCCACGGCCGCTTCAAATGAGTAAAATTTTCACATAGAAAAAGCCCCGTAGCTGAACAAGCTACGGGGCTTTTTCGTTTCTGTAGTTTTGGATTCAGCCCGGCTGCGCCACCAAGCTATTACTCACATTACGGCCCAGCACCAGTACCGTCACAAATCCACACCCCACCAGCGCCGTAGCCAGGCTCAACAGCACCGCGCTGCCCATCTGGTCGACGATCCGGCCGCCGAAGAACGAACCCAATGCGATAATTACCTGGAACAACGCGACGAACAGTGGCATGCCGCGTTCGACATCCTTGGGCGCGACGACAAACATCCAGATACTGGCGCAGGCCGGGAAGGCGCCGAAGGCGAAGCCCCAGAGTGCGATCAGCATCGAGGCGCCGGTCATGCCGGTGGCAAAGTAGGGGAACAGCGCGGTGCTGGTGCCGATCATCAGTGCAACCAGCAGCAGAGTGTGGCGCACGCTGCGGTTGGCGGCGAAACCGGCAAAGATATTACCGAATACTCCCGCTACGCCGAAGAGTAGCAAAAGCGAACCAATGGTTGGCCCGTCGAAGCCAGCGCTGTATTTGAAAAACGGCGCGACATAGGTGTACGCGGCAAAGTGCGCCAGGCCGATCAGCAGTACCGCGATCAAGCCAACTCGCGCTTGTGAGTTGATAAACAACGCCGGCAGGTCACGGATCTGAATGGCCTTTTCCGGGTCAAGGCGGGGCAGCAGGAAGACTTGCGCCAGGAGCACCGGCACGCCCACCAGCGCAGTGACCAGGAAGGTCATGCGCCAGCCCATCAAGCCGCTGAGCCAGGTGCCTACGGGCACGCCCAGCACGGTGGCCAGGGTCACGCCCATCATGATGATCGAGGTGGCCTTCGCTACGCCCACGCCCTTGGGCGCCAGGCGCCCGCTGAGGGCAATGGCCGTCGCCCAGAAACCGCCGATACTGATGCCCAATAATACGCGGCCAAACAGCAGCAGGCTGAAGTCGGTGGCGAAGGCCACGACCGAGTTGGCGATGATCATGATCAGCGTCAGGCCGATCAGCAGGTAGCGACGGTCCATGGCGCCAATGCCGACCGACAGCAGCGGCGCGGCGAGGGCGGCCATGATGCCGGGCAGGGTCACCATCAGGCCGGCATGGCCGGCACTGATGCCGAGGTCGCTGGCGACGTCGTTGAGTACGCCCACCGGTAGAAACTCACTGGTCACCAGGGCGAAAGCGCCTACGGCGACCGAAAGAATCGCCAACCACTGCTGTTTGACACTCTGTTGACTATGTTCGGGGTGGCCGCGCGGGGCCTGGCTGGCACTTGGCATGGTGTTGGGTTCCAAGGGGGATGTCGCCTGAAGACAGGCGCGGGAGAAATGGCAGGCGATTATATTAACCCGCACTGGCCATCACGCAGGCGACCGTTTCGATAGTAATCATCAGTGCTATCGATGTGACGCTTTTGCGTCTTGGCCGGCATGCATGGCGCCCCGTCTCCACCCATACGATAATGCCCACCATCCCGACCACTCTGGCCCGCCTCCCGTGATCATCAACTTCGACCTCAACGACCTCCAGGCCTTCCGCGCCGTGGTAGACAAGGGCAGCTTCCGTGGCGCCGCCGAGGCAATCCGAATCTCGCAACCGGCCCTCAGCCGGCGTATCGAAAAACTCGAATCCGCCCTCGACGTAAAGCTATTCGAGCGCACCACGCGGCGTGTCAGCCTGACCATGGTCGGCCGCGCGTTCCTGCCCCAGGTGGAACGTATGCTCGACGACCTCGATATCGCCTTGATGGGCATCAGTAACGTCGCGTCCACGCGCATGGGCAACGTCACCATCGCCTGTGTGCCGTCCACTGCGTACTACTTCATGCCCCACGTGATTTCCGAATTCCACAAGCTGTACCCGAAGATTCGCCTGCGGGTGCTGGATGCCAGCGCCGGTGAAGTGTGCAATGCGGTGGAGAGTGGCGAGGCGGATTTTGGCGTGAGTTTCAGCGGCAGCCTGGCGGACGAGGTCGAGTTTGAATTGTTGTTGCAGGAGCGTTATGTGCTGGCTTGCCGTCGTGATCATCCGTTGGCCGAGCGCGAGAGTGTGAGCTGGGCCGAGGCTTATGAGCACGACTACATCACTGTGGACAAAACCTCGGGTAACCGTTTCCTGCTCGACCAGGCGTTGCGGGGCGTTCGGGTGAAAAAGCCGAGTATCTGCGAGACCCATCACGTGACCACGATGATCGGGCTGGTGGAGGCGGGTTTAGGTGTGGCGATGGTACCGTCAATTGCGATGCCGGCGGGCGATCACCCGATCCTGATGAGTGTGCCCTTGGTGGAGCCGCAAGTGATGCGCAATGTGGGCTTGATCAAGCGCCGCGGGCGGACGTTGCCACCGGCAGCGCTGGAGTTGGAGCGTTTGGTGCGGGAAATGCCGTTTCGGTCAGCGTGATACCGAGTCCAGGCCGGTGGATTGCACCACGGGTTGGGCCTGGGGCGAGGCCATGAACTGCAATAGCGCCTTGGCCTCTTGCGGGTGTTTGGCGTTTACCGGAACGCCTGCCGCAAAGCGCGTAACAGACTGCACATCTTCCGGGATCTTGCCGACATACGTCACGCCCTTCACCGGCAGCAATTCTGCCACCTGCTGCAAGCCGACTTCGTATTCCCCCTTGGCGACCTGTTCGGCCACCGGGATGCGTTCGATCATGGTGCCTTTGGCCGGCATGCCGAGTTTTTTGAACAGCTCTTTCTCGACATAAACACCGCTGGCGCTGTCCGAGTACGCCACGGATTTGGCCTTGCTCAGCACTGCCTTGAGTTCGGCATCAGTACCGATCGCAGGTTTGGCCGCACCGTCCTTCACCACCAGGCCGATTCGTGAATCCGCCAGCTCGACCCGCGATGCGGGGTCGACCTTGCCCTGCTTGATCAACTCCTCCAGGGCATAACCGACCATGATCACCACATCCGCCTGTTCACCACGGGCCAGGCGGTTGGGAATCGCTTCCAGCGCCTTGCCCATCGACGGCCCCAGGATCGTGTCGAGGGTGTCGCCGCTTTGCTGGGCATATTGCGGGCCGAGCAACTTATACGCGGCGGTGAAACCTCCAGAGGTCATTACCTTGAGCTCTTCGGCCTGGGCCGCCAGCGCCAGGGCGCCGAGGGTCAGTGCCGTCAACGTCTTGAGCAATGGCTTCATCACGCCGCCTCCTGCATCACCTGGCCACGGGTGTTGGCGCGGCGATACAGCGCCAGGGTCGAGCACAGGGCGCACAGCGCGGCAAACATCATCCAGTAGGCCGGCGAAGCCTTGTCTTCGGTAATGTGAATAAACCAAGTGGAGATCGCCGGGGTGAAGCCACCGAAGATCGCCGTCGCCAGGCTATAGGCCAGGGAGAAACCCGCCACGCGCACTTCTACCGGCATGATTTCGGTGAGTGCCGGGATCATCGCGCCGTTGTACATGCCGTAGAGGAAGGAGAACCACAGCAGGGTTTCCAGCATATGGCCGAAGCTCGGCGCGTTCACCACGTAGGACAACGCTGGATAAGCGGTCAGAACGGTCAGCACCGTCATGGCGATCAACACCGGTTTGCGGCCAAAACGGTCGCTCAGGGTGCCACCGATCGGCAGCCAGACAAAGTTCGAAACGGCCACCAGCAAGGTCACCAGCAGAGCATCGGACGTGCTCAGTTGCAGTACGGTCTTGCCGAAGGTCGGGGCGTATACAGTGATCAAATAGAACGCTGTGGTCGTCATGGCCACCATCAGCATGCCGCCGATCACCACGGTCCAGTTTTTCACCAGCGTCGCCAGCACTTCGCGCATAGTCGGGCGATGTTTACGGTTGGCGAACTCTTCGGTTTCCTGCAGGTTGCGACGCAGCACGAAGATAAACGGAATGATCACGCACCCGACGGCGAAGGGAATACGCCAGCCCCAGTCGGCTACCACCGCGGGCTCCATCCACACGTTCAGGCCATAGCCGAGGGCAGCGGCGACCACGATGGAGATCTGTTGGCTGCCCGACTGCCAACTGGTGTAGAACCCCTTGCGGCCCGGAGTGGCCATTTCGGACAGGTAAACCGACACACCGCCCAGTTCCGCACCGGCCGAGAAGCCTTGCAGCAAGCGACCCAGCAGCACCAGCAACGGCGCCCACAGGCCGATAGTGTGATAACCCGGTACCAGCACGATCAGCAGCGTACCGCTGGCCATGATCGACAAGGTCACGATCAAGCCTTTGCGGCGACCGACATCATCGATGTAGGCACCCAAAATGATTGCGCCCAATGGCCGCATCAGGAAGCCGGCACCGAACACGGCGAAGGTCATCATTAATGACGCAAACTCATTAGCGGCCGGGAAGAATGCAGCAGCGATGTAGGTGGCATAGAAACCGAACAGGAAGAAGTCGAACTGTTCGAGGAAGTTGCCCGAAGTGACGCGGAAAACCGCACCGATTTTCGAGCGGGCAGAGTCGGGCCGGGAAGGGCTAGTCATGGTTTTGTGTCTCCAGCGTTCTTTTTAAAGTGCTTGTTTCGCTTAAGACTTGGGATAGTGGCTGACACATTTAGAAATGATAAGTGAAAAATTTGGATAGATTGATGCGCATTGGCTATCAATCGGTGCATCTTTCAAAAGCCCTGCCTTGATCTATGCTTGAGGCTGTGTCCAATTCTTACGGATGGGAGGTGGCTATGGGGAACGAGCAGAAGCAGCACGACGAGTCGGAGCATGAACAGACCCGGCAACAACGTGAGGATGAAAAACCGCAAACCTGGAAGCATCCTGATGATGGGACAGAGCTTTCAGAACGGGATCAGGAACGCCCGCTGAAACCCTGAGTATCAGGACAAACGCGGTCAAATTGTGGGAGCCTATCCGAAAAAGCTGGGCAAACGCCTGCGCCAGAGACCTGGAGACCCATCACACTAGCAACGAGGTCGGAAACCCGGAAGCCAGTACCAGGTAAGCCACTACCGCCGCCAGGCATAGACCGACAAAAACCCGCAACAATGTCCTGGCGGTAGGGTGGACGATGTATTTGATGGCCCAGAACAAAACCCCGCTGAGCAGCAGGCTAAGGGCGAAAATGACCAGCACAATGGTGTACCTGTAACCTTCAAGAGCTGATTTATAGTCCCAAAGCCGCTGGATGAACAGTGCGCACATAGACGCAGCCCTGCGGCCTTTCTAAACTGCCGCTTGTCTTGGGGAAAGGGGCAGGTGCAGATGAATCGCAATGAATTACGCAAGGCCGACATCAATCTGATGGTGGTCTTCGAAGCACTGATGCTCGAGCGCAATGTGACGCGGGTGGCGGAGAAGCTGTTTCTCGGTCAGCCGACCATCAGCTCGGCCCTCAACCGCCTGCGCACATTGTTCAACGACCCGCTGTTCATTCGCGTCGGCCATCGCATGGAGCCCACGGCTCGCGCCGAGGAAATTATCCAACATCTGTCGCCGGCCTTGGACTCCCTGTCTTCGGCCCTGAGCCTGACCCACGATTTTGATCCGTCCATCAGCACCATGACCTTCCGCATCGGCTTGTCCGATGACGTAGAGTTCGGCTTGCTGCCGCCGTTGCTGCGGGCCTTGCGCCAGGAAGCGCCGCAGGTGGTGTTCGTGGTGCAGCATGTGGATTACTGGCGCATCCCCGACCTGCTGGCTTCCGGCGATATCACCGTCGGCATCACCCAGACCCGCGGCCTGCCGGCGAATGCCAAGCGCAAGCTGTTGCGACATATCCGCCCCTGCCTGCTGCGCGCAGATGCATCGGACACGCCGCTGACCCTCGACGAATATTGCGCACGGCCCCATGTGCTGGTGTCCCATACTGCCAACGTGGCCGGGTTTGCCGATGAGTGGCTGGCGGAGGTGGGTCGCAAACGCCATGTGGTGCTGTCGGTGCCGCAGTACAGCTCGTTGCCGGCGCTGCTTGCCGGCACCGACATGATCGCCAGCCTGCCGGACTACACCGCCCAGGCCATGGCTGCCAGCGGGAACCTGTTCTGCGAGCCGTTTCCGTTCGAAACCCCGACCCTGGACTTGTCGATGGTCTGGCTCAGCCACGTCGACACCGACCCGGCGGAACGCTGGATGCGGTCGCGGTTGGAGGCTTTCATGAGTGATCGAGGGCTGGTGAACAAAGCCTGAAGCTTTCCCTGCAGGCCTGCTTAAAAACCGCTAATTCTGCAAATGCGTTTCTTGAGCGGGGTTGCTAATGAGGGGCGTACGCAAAATACGGATGCGTTGCTCGGAATGATATGCACCTGCTTCCGTAAATCTCAGGAATGCTCGCGAGCATCGCTTACAGCCCCAAATGCTTGAAATATTATAGGGAAAGAATTCAAGGCAGACAGGGGCGTCTTCAGACCAGAAATGGGTACCGTCCGGATGGTATTCATCAAGGCTGGGGTCTTGATCTTTATCGATCGTGATTTCGCCTATGAAGCGCAAAAGGTTGCTCGCCTCGAGTACCTTGGGCAAGGTCTCCCACCCCTGCGACAAGCCTCGAATACACGCGCAGGCAGTAGACTCCGACGAAGAGCGTTCGGCGATCTGCCTGATATGGTCGGGTGTGAGTATCATTTTATGCAGTTCCAGACGGTAATAACTCAGATTCGATTTTTGCTTAGAACCAGTTTGTTCAAACAACTTTCAATTCTAGGTAAAACAAACTGCAGTATCTTCGGCATGGTGTGGATAGGCAGCTGGCAGCATGCGAAATACAACGCCATGGTAGGGGAGAGACTGACCCCAAGAGCAGACCACAATAGGCCAACATTTCTATTGCCGCCGTTGAGTGCCATGGTGAACTTCGACATCAGTGACCCGGGATATAAACAGCCCATGAGCAGTTGCAGGCAAACGTTTATGCCGTAGGCGATGGCGATCATTGAAATGGCCAACGAAGGGGTCTCCAGAATAACCTGCTGCATGCCCGCCATCGTTCCTACTGCAAAGAGGAAAAGAGCGATCACGACAATACCGTCGATAGCCAAGCCGTGTGTGGCGACGAACGTTTGCGAAAAGCGGCGTATCAATATCGCGGCCCCTTCGGCGCCTCCTATCAGCACGACCAGTCTGATCGCCAGATCAATAGGGTTTAAAGAGAGTGAAAGGCCGTCTGCGAATAGGTGGAGTATCAGGGGAGCGGTGATAGGGATAATTGCCATTGAGCAGAGCGCAGTCACCAGTGACATCGAAGGGTCAAGCCCAAGCATTCTCGCGACTGCTGCATTTCCGCTGGCCGGCGGGGCGGCAACAGCGATAGCTATCGCAAGGGACAGTTCCTGATTACCGCTGAGGTAAAGCGAAAGCATTCCGAAAAGATAAGGGCAAGCAACCACCATCAAGACTGGAAATATCAGGGATATTTTCAAGTTTTTTGCCGCAGTGATGACTTCAGCGTTGTTGATGCGCAGGAGCGTGCCTAGAACGAATATGAAGACCATGACGGGGAGCAACGGTCTCGCCAAATCTGCCAGATAGGGGATAGCCAATCCAATCGCGCAACCGCAGGCGAGTACGGTAGGCCCTCTGCGCGTGATTTCGGGCAGGATTCTATGCATATATGGGATTCTCGAGGCGGCGTCCCTCTCGGGACGCTTCTATTTAGTTACGCAGCGTTATTTCAGGTGTGACAGAGGGCGGTGGTGAGTTCTTGGATTGTCTTACTACCAGGCGTCCATCAATCAGGACCGAGGTGATACTTGGAAGGTCACCACTGCTGAAACTGCCCAGTACGCTGGGCTCTGCTCCACCGAGCGGCCCACACGCGATCAGAATGTCGGCTTCTCTTCCGACCTTTAGAACCCCGCGGTTCAACTTGCGTACCTTTGCAGTGTTACCCGTGGCAAAGCAGACGGCCTTTTCCGGGGGGACGTCGCCGAAACTACTGAGCAAGGCAATTGCTCTGAGCATGCCCAGCGCAGGAACGCCGCACCCGGCTGGAGAATCTGTTCCAATGACTATGCGATCAAGTTGGTTCATTTCTCGTGCGTAATTCAGTGTGGTCACTGCCGCGAACTCGTTCCCGTTATGCACGATTTCCAAGGCGCCCAGGCAGCCTTCACACAGGCACCTGATCTGGCTTGGTGCCAGTGCGGTATAACCGCCATTGATATGGCCAATGATGTCGGGCGCAATTTCAAGGATCTCTTCTGCACCCATTCTCTGCGAGGTAGAAATCGAAGGACCACCCGTGTGGGTAATGGACGTCATGCCATGCTTGCGAGCCATCTTGACCAATTCAGCTGCACGACTGACTGACTTGACAGGGCCTATCCCGACCTCTCCCAGTTGGTTGATGCCTTGGGCAACCATTTCGGCAAAGTCCTGATCCGAAAACTCGTCATTGAGCAGTGGTGCACCTGCTTCCATTTTTACCCCGCAAGGGCGCGCATTGGAGAAAGAGCGTTGGGCAGCAATTGCCATTGCGATAGTGCCGACCCTGTCGGTCGGTAGCCCTGGAACGTGCACCTCCCCGGCAGAAATCATGGTCGTTACGCCGCCCTGCAATGAGTGCCAGATCCAATTGTGGTTGCCGGAGCGTGGGCTGTATTCACCCAGGGTCGGGTGAGTGTGGTTGTCGATCAAGCCCGGCATGACAGTGCTCTGTTTCGCGTCAATCACCAGATCTGCAGTTGAAAAGTCCACTTCGACAGCCTGACCGACGTACGTGATCATTCCGTCAACACTGACCAGTGTGTCTGCATCAACGAGTGGTGCTGCGAGATCCCCCGTCAGGAAAGTGCCTATATTATGAATGATGGATGTATATGACTTAAGGTTCGACATTTTATTGACCTGTTATATCACCGAGTAACGGGTTCGAAGATTCGCCCGCCAGCGGTATTGAACGATCGAAAATTCCACAAGTTATTAGTTATGAATAAACGCTGGACCCAACGGTACGCGTGCCCCTCTGGATCGAAAGTGGGGGTAAAACTGTCACGCGAATGGAGCATGAAACGGTTATTGATGTACACCAATTTGCCAGGTTGAATATCCAATGGGCGCGCCACACTTTTAAGCGCGTCGTAAAACCTCAACAGGCTATTCTGCGCTTCGTCATCAGCGGCAATAACCATGTCCGGGTAAAATGCGGCAGTGACCCGAGGATGAGTCAGCGGTCCGCTCAGAATAGGGTATACATGAGTCTCTTTAGTTCTAGTGGAACTGTTCCTCCAGCGGTAGGGCTGACGAATAATAAAATGTTTGCCATACAGCAGTTCAATATCCACTTGTTCTAGAACTTGAAGTGCTTCCCTTGCATCGGCAACCCAGGTTTTCGGGCCGACACCGCAAGGATCACCTCGCACGCCGAGAAGCAAAAGCGCCAGTGGCGACGTGTCGCCACGTGAGTCATGAGCCTGAAAGGCGTTTTCAGTATGCAGGTCCAACTC
Organism: Pseudomonas sp. MF6755; assembly: GCF_016405635.1. Taxonomy (NCBI): domain Bacteria; kingdom Pseudomonadati; phylum Pseudomonadota; class Gammaproteobacteria; order Pseudomonadales; family Pseudomonadaceae; genus Pseudomonas; species Pseudomonas sp. MF6755. The sequence goes on along the minus strand of NZ_JAEKDA010000001.1, from coordinate 432,464 downwards.
CAGATCCGAACCATTGCCGGTATACTCGCCTACTGCCTCCGGATGCGGCACTAAATCATTGACCAGTTTCGGCCCCTCGTGTTTGATAGAGTAGGGTTCCGCTATCAAACTGCCCAGGGCGACCAATACGTTTTCAGAGAGATAACCACTTTTGAAGTTTAAGCTGTCGGCGTCGCCTTGCGGACTGCCAAAGGCGTCATCAACAGGAAGGTTCTCAAATACACAGTAAGATGCATCGTTATCTTTGAGCGATTCCAGCTTCTTCAGAAGGCGCTGGGGGAACTTCTGATAGGCTGTCATGCGAATCAGATGGATATAGTCTCGCCCTCCCGTCGGTTCGTAGCAAATGTCTATAAGCGCGTCCCGAACACTCTCTTTTTCAACGGCTGTGAGCCAGAAGCTATTGGAAGCTCCACATGAATCGTCCACACACGCTCCTTCTAAAGATCTAATTGATTTTTCATGGCTGGAGTTATAGTTAAATGACTGGCGCCAGGTGCTGAAGTTGGTCATCTCTGAGACCATTGCTAAACAGTTCCGAGGAGGGACTCTCGGCTCACTGTCAGTTATCCTGTTGATGCGGGCGAAACGAGCGTGCCACTTAGCCTAAGAGTTTGTCCGTGTATGCACCGGTAAACTGATGGGTACTAAACTTACCGTCAGCATCATATGGCTGTCCTTCATCGGTGCTGACGACTCTTGATAACCGCCCACGATGATAGGCATCCAGAAAATTGAAGAAGGTGATACTTTCTTCTCTCGCGTCAGATACCCCGTAGAGTCTGAGTTGTTCGATTATTGCACTTTCCAGTTTTGGCAACATGTACCAAGGGCAGGTTGGAAAGCAGTGGTGCGCCGTATGGTAACCAAAATTCAAAATAATCAGATTGAGAAAGGTGAACTTTCTAGCCACGGGTACCGAGAATGTATTCTGGATTTCATAGAGTTTTCCATGGGTAAGCTTTTCCCCATCCACATACACCTGCTGAAAAGAATGCTGGAAACAGTCGACGAAACGTACTACGTGTATTCTGATGAAGGAGGAGGCTTGCCATACCAGCACAAGCATCAGCGAAGACCGGGCAAACGTGACGTATGCGACAGCATAAATGCAAAGGCTGCCTACACCCCTGGTTGCCTCGCGCCTGCTTCCACTGAATATCACATGGTAGATATTGATTATCTTGATCAGGTAGTAGAAGGCTGGAATGTATATGTGTTCCGCAAAGGCGATCACCCTAAATAGTCTTGGGTAAGCGATAGAAAAACTGACGCTATCGAACCCGCCAATATCGATTTTTTCGGCATGATGGCGGACATGGTCTTTTCTATAGGCATCAAACGAGAAAAAGGAGAGACCGTTGAGGAAAGACAAACACTCTCCAACTATAGAGTTGCTTTTCTTCGATTTGAATACAGCATTATGTGCACAATCGTGGCTCAGGTACCACGACCAGATTTTTGCAAGGGCAATGAGGAGAACAGCGCCTAGAACCGCAACAATTTGCTCAATGCATGCCAGGAATATACCGGAGGCAGTCAATACCACTATCGCACCCAGCACCATCACAGAGGGCAGTAACCTTCGCTCTTTAGCTATTGAAATAAGTAGGTTTTTCGCGTTAACGTCTTTGATAGCGCGCAGATAGTGTTCAGCATAAAGTAAAGACATTAACGCCTCTCAAGCTTTTTAGCTGGTGTGGGGGCTAGCATTGAACAATCGATCATGCCTCAAGCAGGCGTAATCACTTAGTTGCGCACGTGGAAATGACGGCGAGGCTCGGGTATGTACGCGCGCAACATAAAGCGAAAGTGTTGCACTTATTCTGGTGGCTACTGATCTTTCACTGCTGCGTCTGGCGCCATCGATGGAGAGGCAACCGAGACTGCTGCGTTAGTATCCGGGGCCAGGTGTTGATCCCCGCTATCTGATTTGTAGCCGATCAGTATCACGCCGACGATGCAGCACAACACCCCAGCAATGTTCAAATAGGACAGTCCTTCTTTAAGAAGAAATACGCCAATGAAACCAAGGGCAATATTGATAATCGCGCCGGTAACGATATTGCCTGTACTGAGGTCCCATCCGCTGCGGTACATCATCAAGAAACCGATTTCCATCATTAAGATGCAAAATGCGATGCCTCCCTGAAGCCATGTCATTTGCTTCAGCCCGGCCAGCAAAGTCCCGCTACCCAAAAAGAACGGCAACATCAACGTAGACAGAATAACAATCGCCACATAAATACTGACAATTGAAACCAAGGGGTTGATCGTAGACGGTATTTTCTTCATGAGCATGTGATAGCCCACAGTCCCGAGTATCGCTACGATCGCTGATAGATAGAATGTGTATTCTTTACCTAGCACGTTCAATGCTCCTACTAACTGGGTTCAAGTTCGCGAAACGTAGTCGTTTCCAGGAAGCGCTGGTCCATGTACTCTCCGGCCACAATCGCGCCATATTTCGCAGGACTGTCGTCTGCGCAACAACTTGGCAGGCATTCCACCTTGGCGGTGTAGTCTGGATCCATGAAAAACGCCGCCGAGTGGCGCAATTTACCAGAGGTATTTATCACCCTGTGCAAGGTTGCCTTGTAGCGGTCATTCGTCCAGCGGGACATTAAATCACCGACATTGACCACAAAGGCATTTGGAATGGGCTTGACTTTGATCCAGGCGCCATCCGCACTTTGCACCTCCAATCCGCCTGTATCATTTTCCGAGATCATGGTTATCCAGCCGAAGTCTGTATGTTCTCCAGCGCCCATTGGCTCGCCATGCGTATATTGAGTGGAGGGGTAGCGTAGAACCCGTAGTTGAGCCATCGGTTTCTTGAATTTATCGTCGAAGTAATCGATAGGCATATTCAGCGCAAGGGCAAATACGTTAAGCAGCTTTTTTCCAAACGCGAGCATCTGCGAGTGATATTCCGTCATTGCCAGCTTGAAGCCGGGCAATTCCTCTGGCCATACATTGGGGCCGTAAAAAGGCAATTTCGCTTTTACAAACTCGTCGTCAAGTGGCAAGTCCGTGGCCATGTCAAATCCCTCTTTGACATCGCCTAATATACCATCCGACTTGTCTGCGCCTTCGCTGAAGTAGCCACGCATATACGCAGATTTATGGATTTCGATTTTTTCCTTGGTTTGAACAGGCAGGTCAAAAAAAGACTCAATCTGAGAGAACACTGTCGAAATAAGTGTGTTATCTACGCCGTGATTAACGACTGTGAAGAATCCGACTTCCCTGCACGCAGTGTCGATCGCCTTAACTAGGTGCGGTGATATATCTGTTCCCTGCGTCAAACTACCGACGTCAATTATGGGTATGCTTTTTTCCATAGCGGCACCATTGGCTCTAAAAAAGGCGCAAAAAGACCTAATCCATGAGTGCTGAAATGCGCAGACAGGGATAGGCCGTAAATAGGCCAGTGTCATTTATTTAGAATAAGGAACTCCGCCAACCCGCAAGCGTTGTCACAAGTACTCGACGATCCGCAGTCGCCATGTCTGCTCTTACAGGCTGGGTGGCGTAGCCTAGAATTCCCTTCTATGAAAGCCGAGGCAAATCAGATAAAGTAAGCCTGGCTTAGTTTTTTTCACCATGGAAGGGGGATGACTTAATGTTCGCAAAATTGCCGTTGACAGCCATTCGAGCGTTTGAATCCGCCGCACGACTGGGTGGGTTTAAAGCAGCTTCCGCAGAGTTGTTTGTTACCCCGGCGGCGGTATCACAACAAATAAAAACACTCGAAAACTTGCTGGGTAGTATGCTTTTTGTGCGAACTCCCCACGGTGTCAAACTCACCGATAACGGTGAGAGATTATATTCAAAGGTGCATCTTTCTTTTTTGGATATAAGCAGTAGTATGTCGACGCTGAAGCCCCCGGCCGACACCAATACACTCCGAGTTTCAACCACGCCGGCGTTCGCCTCGTTATGGCTGATCCCTCGGCTGGCTAAGTTTTATAGTGAACATCCTGACATTCATGTAAGTATTGAAACCAGTAATGAAGTGGTCGATTTATTCCGTGACTCATCTGTGGACTTGGCTATTCGTTGTGGATTTCGCGATTTTCCAGACTTGTACAGTCAAGCGCTGATGCGCGAGCAGTTTGGCGTGTTCTCCCACGCTCACTGGAAGGAAGAAGAAGTTGAAACTTCGCTGAAACTTATAAATATACGTTGGGCTACGTCATCGCCCGCTTCAATTAGTTGGGCCGCTTGGTGCGCAGCTGCGAATCATGAAGGTTGGCTCGCAAAAGCTGTCTTGCGTGAGTACAACGATGAACATTTTGCACTCCAGGCCGCTATTGCCGGGCATGGTTTGACGCTGGCGAGCACGGTCCTGGCGGCAGACTACGTTGCCAATGGATTGCTGATTCCTTATAGACCGGACATCAAGATTCCTGGCGCGCAGTTTTCAGCCGTATGCGTTCCAGGGCGTGAACGTTCAGGAGCCGTAAAAAAGTTTCTGGCATGGATGGTCAAGGTGATAGCTGGCTGTCATGCCGATTATCAAGTTGCTCGGGATGACGCGTCGCAGACTGTCACTAAGCGCCGCGCATCACTGGCCATTTGATAATGAGGCCGACAATGCTGTGTTGCGCCTGAACCCCGTGCTGGTGGCTTGCATATAAGCTCGGTTCCTACAGCAAGCCCTGATCTGCGCACACTCTCACCACTTGCTCGCGAAACCAGGTATTGGCGCTGTCCTGCCCACTGGTTTCGTTCCACTGCATATCCAGAGTGAATCCCGGCAGACCGTTGGGGGCCTCGCACACACCGAACACCGGTGTCGGCGCCAGCAACTTCTGCACACGGCGGGGCAGGGTGACGATGAAGTCGGTGCCGGCAATCATCTTCAATGCCGCGCTGTAGCTGTTGGCCCGCGCGATCACCTGGCGCTTGCGGGCCTGGCGTGCGAGCCAGCCGTCGATCATGTTGGTGTCGGAGCTCCACGGCGTGGGAAATACGTGGCGACGCTCGACGAAGGACTGCAGGCTGAATGCCGGTTCCCGGGGGGCCGAGCGTTGGTCAAACACGCAGACCAGGTCGTCTTCGAGCAGCATCTGTGTCTTGAAGTCTTTATGGGCGCGGTGAAAGTGCGGGCCGAAGCAGATCACCAAGTCGAGGCGACCTTCACGCAGGTCGTCGGCGGGGATGTCGGTTTCCAGCTTTTGTACATTGACGATCACCGGCAGGTCGGCGTGGTCGAAGTGCTTCAGCAGGCGCGGCAGGATCAGTTGTTCGAAGTATTCCGGGGCGCACACATTGAAGGTCACGGCCTGCTGGGTCGGGTCGAAGGTCTGGCCACCGGCGTGACACAGGTTGATGCTTTCCAGGATCTTCTGCACATGCCCGTACATGGTGGTGGCCTTGTACGTCGGACGCATGCCAGCCCGCGTGTTGATAAACAGCTCATCCTCAAAGCTGGTGCGCAGCTTCTTCAGGCTGTAGCTCACGGTGGACTGGCTGACGAACAGCGTCTCTGACACATCGGTAACGCTGCTCTGGTCGTAGACGGCGATGAACACCATCAGATCCTGCATATCGAGCTTTCTGAGCAAGTTACTGTTTAGCATCGGTTTCGTCCGTAAACCCTTTGTACCGAATTCAGTACAAGACTGGGCAAAATGTTAACGGAACGCTCGTGCCAATAGAAAGCTCTGTAGGACCATTCAATGTTTCGTGTGGGACAAAAAATGTTTACAACACGACGTCAGCGGATATGTTGCGCGTAATGCTTCGGATCAAAGCGTAGGACGATCAGCAGCATCAGCACGATCACCGCCGTCAATGACCACCAGGCCCATTCAAAGCTGCCCAGTTGGTCGCGGATCATGCCGGCGATCAGTGGCGAGAGGCCGGCGATCAGGTAACCGATGCCTTGCACAAACGCAGTCAGGCCACCCGCGCGGCGCGGGTTATCGAGGTGGTCGAGGGACAGGATCAGGCTCATCGGAAACAGGCCGCCAATACCCAGGCCGAGCAGGCACGGCCATAGCAGGCTCCAGTGTTGCGGGCTGAGAATAAGGCCGCAGAACCCCAGGATGATCAGCACCAGCAGCACCGCGACCACACCGCGTTTGTCCTGGCGGCGGTTGGCAATCGCCGGGGTGACCAGCCCGGAGACCACTTCCATGGCAGTCAAAAAGCCCAGCAGCAAGCCTGCACTCTGTTCGCTCCAGCCCTGCTCGACGTAGTACGGCGCCAGCCAGGCCAACACACAGGTGTAGGACGCGGTGCCGAGACCGAAAAAGATCGCCAGCAACCAGGCGCGGCGATTGCCGAAGAATGATTCCTGCGCGCTTGAACCGGCTTGGGGCAATGGCGGCAAGACCGCCCGCTGCGCATACCAAAACATCAGGGCCAGCAGCGCCAGCGCCGCCCAGATTGCCAGGCCGATGCGCCAACTGCCGGTTTGCACTTGCACCAAGGGTGAGAACGACGCAGCCAGCGCGGCGCCGCCCATGATGGCGGTGACATACAGGCCCATGAACAGCGAAACGTTAGCGCTGAACCGTGACTTGATCAGCGCCGGCATCAGCGCCTGGATCAGCGCAATACCGATACCCGCGGCAATGGCGCTGACGATCAGCTCCAGCGCCGAATCCAGGAACAGCCGCGACAAGGTCGCCACGCCGATGACCAACAGCGACAGCACAATGCTGCGATGTTCGCCCCAACGCTTGGCCAGGCCCATGCCAAAGAACATCGCCAGGCCCATGGCCATGACCGGCAACATGGTCAGCAAGGCGGCGCTGCTGAAACTCAACGGCACATCCGCACGAATCGACGACAACAACGGCCCCACGGCCGCCATCGACGGCCGCAGGTTTAGGGCGACCAGCACCACGCTGATCATCAGCCAGACAGCGGTGGTGGGTTTTGCCTGAACGTTTTCCATGGGTCTGCCTTGAGTGAACAAGGGCGGATCAGGCCATGCATGGGCGCACGGAGCAAATCAGAAAGTCGCAGGGGTTATTTAAAAATTGCAGATGCCGGGCATACCGTCTCCCACAGCCCTTGGTCGATTTCAATCAGCGTCGGCCCCTGGCGATCAGCGGCGGTACGCAATGCCGCGCGCAGAGATTCGATGCCATTGATGCTTTCTGCCGCACAACCCATCGCCTTGGCTATGCCGATAAAATCCGGGGTGTAGATGTCCACGCCTACGGGTTCGATGGCGCGGTTGAGCATGTATTTCTTGATCTCTTCATAGCCCTGGTTATTCCACAACAGCACAATCACCGGTGTACGCGCTTGCACCGCGCTGGCCAGTTCCGGCAGGGTAAATTGCAGCCCGCCATCGCCGATCAGGCACACCACGGGTTGCCCGTCACCGCGCCCGAGCCAGGCGCCGATGGCCGCGGGCAGGGCATAACCCAGGGTGCCGTAGCCGGTGGATGAGTTGAACCAGCGGCGTGGGTGGTCGAGGTTCAGGGCCAGGTTTGCGCTGTACACCGGCTGGGTGGAGTCGCCCACCAGCACGGCGCCGGGCAGTTCATCCAGGACGGTGTTGAGCAACCGCGTTTGTATGCGGGTGGCGGTATCCCAGGTGGGCTCCAGTTCGGCCCACAAACGGGCGACGCGAGCTGCGCCCCACTCGGTATTGCGCGGCGCCAGCGGCTCGCGGTTGAGTTCGGTGAGCAAGGCCTCGGCGGCGATGTGTGCGTCGGCCACCAGCGCTACCTGGGGCGGGTAGTTGCGTACGGTCTGGTCCGGGTCGATATCGACACGCAGCAGCGCGCCGGGAATCTTGAAGCCGCCGGCGAAGGTCACGTCGTAGTCGGTTTCCGCCAGTTCCGTACCGATGGCCAGCACCACATCGGCCTCGGCGATCAGGGCGCGGGTGGCCACCAGGGTTTGGGTCGAGCCGATCAACAGTGGGTGTGCTGCAGGTAGCAGGCCTTTGGCATTGATGGTCAGGGCCATGGGTGCACCGAGGGCTTCGGCCAGGCGGGTCAATTCGGGCGCGGCATCGATGGCACCGCCACCGGCCAGGATCAGTGGGCGCTTGGCGGCGCCGAGCAAGCGGCTCATCTGCTTGACCGCCGCCGGTGCCGCACCGGCGCGGGCCACGCTGACCGGCTCACTGCCCAGCAGCGCATCGGCGTTTTCCACCAACACATCCAACGGGATCTCGATGTGCACCGGGCGCGGCCGGCCCGCCTGGAACAGCGCAAATGCCCGCGCCAGCACGCCGGGCAACTCCGCCGCCGACATCAAGGTATGGGAGAACGCCGCCACGCCTGCCACCAGTGCGCTCTGGTTGGGCAACTCATGCAACTTGCCGCGCCCGCCACCCAACTGGCTGCGCGACTGCACGCTGGAAATCACCAGCATCGGGATCGAGTCGGCATAGGCCTGGCCCATGGCCGTGGCGATGTTGGTCATGCCGGGCCCGGTGATGATGAAGCACACGCCGGGCTTGCCGCTGGTGCGCGCATAACCGTCGGCCATAAAGCCGGCGCCCTGTTCGTGGCGTGGGGTAACGTGACGGATACTGGAACGCGCCAAACCGCGGTACAACTCCACGGTGTGTACGCCGGGGATGCCGAACACGTGGTCCACGCCATAGCTTTCCAGAAGGTTGACCAATACTTCGCCGCAGGTCGCCATATATGTCGCTCTTGTTATGGGGTTGAGGCGCTATTGGAGCGGCAGGCCGGTAGCGGCAACAATCGATAAAAAGTCATACTAGCCATGTCCCCACATCATGGCTGCGCCCCGATGAAACGCCTTCCGCCGTTGCCCGCGTTGCATACCTTTTGGGTCACCGCCCAGTGCTGCAACTTCACGCGTGCCGCCGAGCAGCTGCACATCACCCAGGGCGCGGTGAGCCGCCAGATCGCCGGGTTGGAAAACCATTTGGGCTATGCCTTGTTCCTGCGCCAGGCGCGGGGCTTGAGCCTGACCCAGGAAGGTCGCGAGTGGGCACTGCGGGTGCAGCGGGTGTTCGGCTTGATCGGCGAGGCCGTAGAGCAGATCGGCAGCCGCCGTGGGGTCGTGCAACTCAAGGCGTCCACCTGCGTCATACGCTGGCTGCTGCCGCGCTTGCTGCAATGGCAAAAGGAGCGCCCGGATGTGCCAGTGGAACTCACCACCACCGTGGCCTATACCGTGGACTTTCGCCGCGAGCCATTCGACGCGGCGGTGATCTATGCGCCCATCGCTGAGCAGGCCGCCGAGGCCCGGCATCTGTTCGATGAACAACTGACCCCGGTGTGTGCGCCGGCGCTGCTGGAGGGCTTGCACACGCCGGCTGATCTGCAGCAACAGGTGCTGTTGCATCCCACGCGGGATGAACGGGATTGGGCGCTGTGGTTGAAGGCGGCGGATACGCACCTGACTAATCTCAGCCAGGGGCATCATTTCGAAACACTGGACCTGGCGATGACGGTGGCGTCACAAGGCTCCGGCGTGGCGATCGGTGATCGTGCGTTGATTGGCGAGGATCTGAAGGCAGGGCGGCTGGCAACGCCGTTTGAGCTGCGGGTGCCGACGGGGATGGGGTATTACCTGGTGTATCCGCCGGGGACGGTGCCTTCTGCTGGGTTGTTGGCCCTGATGGATTGGCTGGTCAGCCAGGCACGAATGTGGGAGGGGGCAAACCCCCTCCCACAATTTTTGAACCGCGTTGTATCAGTAACCGACGGTGAAGCGCTTACGTGAATGCTTCGGGGTCTCCACTTCATCAATCAACGCGATGGCAAAGTCGGCAAAACTGATCGAGCTTTTGCCATCACCGTTCACCAGCAGATCATCCTGGCCCAGGCGGAATTTACCGGTGCGCTCGGTTCCATCGAACAGGGCAGAGGGTGACAGGAACGTCCAATCCAATTGCTTTTCCTGACGCAGGGTTTCCAGGAATTCAGCCCCCGCACTGGCCTCGGCCTTGTATTCCGCCGGGAAGCCCGGGCTGTCGATCACCCGGCTGCCGTCCGGTAGCAGCAGCGAACCTGCACCACCCACCACCAGCAAGCGTTTCACGCCGGCCTGTTTCACCGGCCCGATCACGGCGCTGGCTGGCAAGGTGGCGAAGTGCGCAGCGCTGATCACCACGTCGCTGCCGCTGATGGCTTGTTGCAGGGCATCGGCATCCAGTGCGTCGACTTGCTTGGGCGTGACGCCCGGGCGTACGCCTAGCTTGTCGGTATTGCGGGCGATGGCGGTGACGGTGTGCCCACGGCGCAGCGCTTCTTCCAGCAGTTGGCTACCGGCACGCCCGGTGGCACCAATGATTGCGATCTTGCTCATGACGTTCTCCAACAGGGTTAGGGTTTAAAACCAATCACCACTTCATTTCGCCCTTGGCAACTTTGGCGCTCAGTTCCAGCGAGCTCTCGTCGGCGAGGGTGGGGTAACGCTTTTTCATGGCCGCGATCAGGGCGGCGGAATCCTTGGCCTTGGCGGTCTCGATGTCGAACGCCTTGATGTAGTCAGCGGTGAATTTCACCGAGGCCAGCGAAGGCGTGCCCAGGTAGTGGCCCGGAATCACGGTGCTCGGCTTCAGCTCTTCAATACGCTTAAGGGTCGCCAACCAGTCTTTATGGGATTGCGCGCCCTGGGTATCCGCCATCCACAGGTGGATGTTTTCTGCAACAACCACACCACCGACCACGGCCTTGATGGAGGGGATCCACACGAAGCTGCGATCCGGCTGCGGGCCGTCCAGCCCCACTACTTCAAGTTGTTGCCCTTCAAGGGTCAGGCTATGGCCTTGCAGTACCTGCGGCACGATGGTCTTGGCGGGCTTGTCGGCACCCATTTTCGGGCCCCAGAATTCCAGCTTGCCGGCGACGGTGGCGTTGATATGGTCGACCACCGGTTGCGGGGCCAGTACCTTGGCATCGGGGAATGCGGCGGTCAGGGTGTCGAGGCCGAAGTAGTAGTCCGGGTCGCCATGGCTGATGTAGATGGTGGTCAGGTGCTTGCCGCTGGCGCGGATTTTCTGTACCAGTTGTTCGGCTTGGCCTTTGCCGAATTGCGCATCCACCAGGATCGCGTCTTTCGCGCCGCTCACCAGCACCGAGCTGACCGGGAAGATTGCGGCTTCGCCTGGGTTGTAGACGTCAAGTTTCAGCTCTGCCGCTGCGGCGTGGGCGGCGAAGGCCAGGGCAGCAGTGGCCAGGGTCAAGCGTTTGAGGGTCGAGAACATCGGGCAGCTCCTGCCATGGGTAAGGGGTGAACAGAGCTTAGTTGCATAAAACACAACAAAAAATGCGATGCTTGGACATAGTTTGTTTCTGAAATCGGGCAAATCATGGATCGTCTTCAAGCAATGCGCGTGTTTGTCACCGTGGTGGACCTGGGCAGCCAGTCCGCTGCTGCCGACCACCTCGACCTGTCGCGACCGGTGGTTTCGCGCTATCTGGCCGAGCTGGAGGACTGGGTTGGTGCACGCCTGCTGCACCGCACCACGCGCAAGCTCAGCCTCACCGCGGCAGGAGGTGAAACCCTGCCGCGCTGCCGGCAATTGCTGGAGCTGTGCTGCGATATGCAGGCCGCCGTCAGCGAACCGGATGAGGCGCCACGCGGGCAACTGCGGCTGAGTGTCAGCACCTCGTTCGGTCAGTCGCAGTTGGCCGGGGTTATCGCTGAGTACGTCAAACGCTACCCCTTGGTGACGGTTGATCTGCAAATGCTCGACCGTACCGTCAACCTGGTGGATGAACGTATTGACCTGGCCATTCGCACCAGCAATGACCTGGACCCGAACCTGATCGCCCGGCGCCTGACGGTCTGCCGTTCGGTAGTGTGCGCAACCCCGGCCTATCTGGCAGAGCACCCGGCCCCGCGAAAAGTCGAAGACCTGGCCCGGCATAACTGCCTGACCCACTCTTACTTCGGCAAAAGCCTGTGGCATTTCGAAGAGCACGGCGAACACGTGTCGGTGCCGATACACGGCAATATCACCGCCAACGAGGCCAGCACCTTGTTGCGCCTGACATTGGCCGGGGCAGGCGTGGCCATGTTGCCCAGTTACCAGGCCGGTGACTTGATCCGCAGCGGTGAACTGGTGCGTTTGCTGCCCGACGCCGAGCCGCGGCAGATGAACATCTACGCGGTGTACGCCTCGCGCAAACACATGCCCTCGGCGCTGCGCAGCCTGTTGGATTTTCTGGTGCTGCGGTTTCCCGAGGAGCCTGTGTGGGATGTCGGTCTCTAGGCCGACATAAATCTGTTGAATGGCGCCCAATAATGGCAACTCGCCCTGACTGACCTATGCTTTAAACAGCACCCTGTAGATCCGTTCAGAGGTCTGTGCCATGAGCATCAAAACCAGAAAGTACCTGACGATTTTTACCCTCTGCGCATTGGCTACGGCGCTGTACGGGACTGCCGCTTACCGCGTTGAGCAAACCCGCATGCAGCCGGCGGCTTTCGCCTTCAGCTGCCATCAAGGCCAATGCGTTCCGCGCACCGGCAGTTTCAGCGCGCTCAGGTAGGCTGATCGGCTTTAAGTTGCTCGCGAAAAGCCTTGGGTGAAAACCCGACTCGACGGCGAAACAGCCGCGAGAAATTGGTCGGATCGGAAAAACCCAGCACCTCGGACATCTCATTGATGGTCATGCTGGTGTAGGTCAGCAGGCGCTTGGCTTCCAGCAACTGGCGGTCATGCATGATCTGCAACGCAGGCTGCCCGCCCAATTCCCGACATGTCCCGTTCAAATGTGAGACCGAGATGCCCAGCTTGTGGGCCAAGTCTTCAATCTTTGGGTGCTCGCGGTAATGCTGTTCGACCAATTGGGTGAAGCGCCGAAAATACTCACGACCACGCGGCGCCCGTGGATGACGGCGTTGGATCGCCTGGCGGCTGACCCACACCAGCAGCACGCTGACCAGGGCGTGCAACATCATGTCCCGGGCTGGTTGCTCGTCGGCGTATTCGTCCTGCAAGCGGGCGAACAGGTTGTTCAAGTAATCGCTGTCCTTGCCCGCCGGGTAACTGCCCAGGGTTTGCAGGCCATCGATGGTATCGCCCAGTTGCGCCTGCAAGTGGCTGACCAGCGGCGCCGATAGGGTCACCACGTAACCTTGCACATCTTCGGAAAAACGAAAGCCATGCACGCAGAGCGGGGGCAGCACTTGCAGGCTCGACTCGTTGAGCGTGGTGCGCTGGCCTTCGATCTCCAGCTGTGCCTGGCCTTTGTGTACATACAGTAACTGGCACAGATCCGCGTGCCGGTGGGGCTGGATTTCCCACTGGTATTCCCGACTGCGTCGGGAAATGGTTTCGCAGTGCAACAAATCGGGAGTCGGCCACTGCTGGCTTTCCCCGTAAAGCTTGAAGACCGGAATCGCGGTTTTGGTCATGGTTTCAATCCGATACTCAGGATAGTGGTTCGGTAATCGCCCCGATTGGCGAAAAGCGCAGGCTTTGACGCAGTTTTCACCTTCTTATGCTGCTCGCTCAAGTGAAAAATGTCAGCCACAAGACGAATGACAACTCTTTCACTCTATCCGTTCGGGTGAAGCATGAAGGCCATAAAAATAATGAAAACCCTGAGAACCCAAGTCGCCATTATCGGCGCCGGTCCATCCGGATTGCTGCTCGGCCAGTTGTTGCACAACGCTGGCATCCAAACCCTTATTCTAGAGCGCCAGAGCGCTGATTACGTGCAAGGCCGCATCCGAGCTGGCGTGCTGGAGCAGGGCATGGTCGACCTGCTGCGCGAGGCTGGGGTCAGCCAACGCATGGATGCTGAAGGGCTGGTGCATGACGGTTTTGAAATTGCGCTCAATGAGCAGCTCATCCCTATCGACCTCAAGACCCTGACCGGTGGCCGGTCGGTGATGATTTACGGCCAGACCGAAGTGACCCGCGACCTGATGGCGGCCCGCGCAGCCGCTGGCGCTTGCACCCTGTACGAAGCGTCCGATGTACAGCCCCACGACCTCAACGGTGAGCAGCCCTGGCTGACGTTCGAGCATGAAGGTCAAGCCTGTCGCCTGGAGTGCGACTATATCGCCGGTTGCGATGGCTTCCATGGCGTAGCCCGCCAATCGATTCCGGCCGAGGCGTTGAAGGTGTTCGAACGGGTTTATCCCTTTGGTTGGCTGGGAGTGCTCGCTGACACGCCGCCGGTACATGCCGAGCTGGTGTACGCCAAGCACCCGCGAGGCTTTGCGCTGTGCAGCATGCGCTCACCGACGCGCAGCCGCTATTACCTGCAAGTGCCGCAGGACGAGGTCGTGGAGCAATGGTCGGATGCACGTTTTTGGGATGAGCTGAAAACGCGACTGCCCAGCGCATTGGCCGAACAGCTGGTGACCGGCCCGTCGCTTGAGAAAAGCATCGCGCCGCTGCGCAGCTTCGTGGTGGAGCCGATGCAGCACGGGCGCCTGTTCCTGCTAGGGGACGCCGCGCACATTGTCCCGCCCACCGGCGCCAAGGGCCTGAACCTGGCGGCCAGCGATGTAAGCACGTTGTTCCGGATCTTGCTCAAGGTGTATCGAGAAGGGCGCCTGGACCTACTGGAAAAATACTCGGCGATCTGTCTGCGGCGGGTGTGGAAAGCCGAGCGGTTTTCCTGGTGGATGACTTCGATGCTGCACCAGTTCCCCCAGGCGGACGGCTTCAGCCAGCGCATTGCCGAGAGCGAGCTGGACTATTTCATTCACTCGGACGCCGGGCGCATAACCATCGCAGAAAATTACGTCGGGCTTCCATACGAGCCTATCGAATAGCCTGCTATCGTATCGAGCATTCCCGCAGGCGATCTTTGCCTGCTGGCCCTGCTCGAAGGTTCCGCCGTGACTCACCTCAATCAGCCTGCTCCAACCGTTCCCGCCGTGCGCAGTATCCTTGCCGCGCTGATGATGGCGATCTTCCTGGGGGCCCTGGACCAGACCATTGTCGCCGTGTCCATGCCGGCCATTTCCGCGCAGTTCCATGACGTCAACCTGTTGGCCTGGGTGATCTCCGGCTACATGGTGGCGATGACGGTGGCCGTGCCGATCTATGGCAAGCTCGGCGACCTGTATGGGCGACGGCCAATGATGCTGATCGGCATGGGCGCGTTCACCCTGGCGTCGCTGTTCTGTGGCATGGCGCAGAGCATGGAGCAATTGGTGCTGGCACGGATTCTCCAGGGCATCGGTGCTGGCGGGATGATCTCGGTCAGCCAGGCGATCATCGGCGACATCATCCCACCCCGTGAGCGTGGGCGTTACCAGGGTTACTTCAGCAGCATGTACGCGGTAGCCAGCGTGGCCGGGCCCGTGCTGGGCGGCTATATGACCGAGTACCTGTCGTGGCGCTGGGTGTTCCTGATCAACCTGCCGCTGGGCGCTGGCGCCTGGTACCTGGCCCATCGCACCCTGGTGGGGCTGCCGGTGCCGCAGCGCAAGCCGATCATTGATTACCTGGGCACCGTGCTGATGATCATCGGCCTGACTGCCTTGCTGCTGGGCGTCACGGAAATCGGCCAGGGCCATCATTGGCGTGACACTGAAGTGTTGGGGTTCCTCGCTTGCGCGTTGCTGGCGTTGAGCGTGTTTGTATGGCACGAACGCCGTGCCCGCGAACCGTTGCTGCCCATGCACCTGTTTGCCAACCGCAGCGCGGTGTTGTGCTGGTGCACGATTTTCGTCACCAGCTTCCAGGCGATTTCCCTGACCGTGCTGATGCCCCTGCGTTACCAGACCGTGACCGGCTCCGGCGCCGAAAGCGCCGCCCTGCACCTGCTGCCGCTGGCGATGGGTTTGCCGATGGGGGCTTATTTTGCCGGGCGCATGACCTCGGTGACCGGCCGCTATAAACCGATGATCCTCAGTGGCGCGTTATTGAGCCCGCTGGCGATTCTCGGCATGGCCTACAGCGCGCCCCAGGCGGTGGGGATCACCGCTGTGTTCATGCTGTTGTGCGGGATTGCCGCCGGTATGCAGTTCCCGACCTCGTTGGTAGGCACGCAGAATTCGGTGGAGCAACGGGACATCGGCGTCGCCACCAGCACCACCAACCTGTTCCGCTCCCTGGGCGGGGCCGTGGGGGTGGCGTGTATGTCGGCGCTGTTGCTGGCACTGTTGCAGGATGCCAGTTTTGTGCACTTGGGCAGCGGCGCGCTGGTGGGCGAAGGCAGTTCCGGCAACGTGCTGCTCGACGGCCTCAACGCCGCGCCCGGCCCGGCGCAGGATGCCTTGCGCGGCGAGTTGGCGGTGACATTCCGGCATTTGCTGATGGTGAGTGCGGCGGTGTCGCTGCTTGGGTTGGCGGCGGCGATAGCGATGCCGAACCGAGTGTTGCGCGGTCGTGAAGACAAGGCGCGTTAACTGGCACCCTGATAAACCAAATGTAGGAGATCGAAATGTGGAAGGGGGCAAGCCCCCTCCCACAGTTTGATTGCATTCCAATTTAGATCATGGGCTGTAGTAACCCACCGCCACCATGAAATGGCCGGCCTTGCGCAGGTACGCGTGTTTGTTCTCGACCTTGCCAGTCACCGGGTTTTTCCAGCGGTATTTGTATTCGCCCTGGTCCTGCTCGGCCATCAGCTTGAGGATCGGCTCGCCCACCGGTTTGCCGTCCGGGTCCTTGATCTTGCCGAAGTCGGTGTTGACCAATCGCAGGTTGGTGCCGTGGGCCACATAGCGATGGGTATCCAGGTCGACCACAAACACATAAAGGTCATCCTGCAGGAAACCGCCCTGCAAGGCGTTGATCGCTTTCAGCGTGGCGGTTTCATCCTTCATCAGCGCGTCCACCGCCTTGTTGCGCAGAGCCCGGGCCTGTTCCGGCGTGGCCCGTGGCAGGTAATAACCCACCGCCAGGATGCGTTGGCCCACTCGCTGATAAAACACATGCTTGTGCTCGACCTTGCCGTCATTCCAGTTCTGCCAGCGATAGTCGGCCTGCTGGATACCCTGGCCTTCGGGCACGCTGAGCGCTTGTTTGAACGAGGCTTGCAGGTCTGGCCCGAGCACCTCGGACACATCGCGACCGATCAGCGCGGAGGAGGGGCCGCCACTGGCGAGCAGCACGCCCTGGGTATCGACCACGAACACGTAGCGGTCCTGGTCGATGAATTCACCCTGGCGACTGAAGGCCGCAAGGGCCTTGTCGCCTTGCTTGTGGTAGTACGCCAAGGCCTTTTCCAGCAGGGCCTTGGCGGCTTGCGCGTCTGCTTCCTGAGCGCTTTGGGCATGCACCTGGCTGCCCCATAACAACAGCAGCAGCCAGGTGAGTCGGAGCAGTGTGTTCATGTACCCGTCCCTCGATCTTGTTGATGTGACAAGAGCGTAGACGGTCATCGCGCAATCAGAAGGGTTTAGTCGGCAGGTACTTGCCGTCCAGGGTGATGACTGCACGGGAGCCGCCGTCCGGGTCTTCGACTTTCTTGATGTCCAGCTTGAAATTGATGGCACTGATGATGCCGTCGCCGAATTGCTCATGCACCAGGGCCTTGAGGGTAGAACCGTAGACCTGCAGCATTTCGTAGAAACGGTACAGGGTCGGGTCGGTCGGTACACCGCTTGGGAAGCTACCGCGCAGCGGCACGCTTTGCAGCAGGCGGCTGGCGTCCTGGTCGAGGCCGAGTTTGTCGCACACGATGTCGGCCGCGTCCTTGGGTAGCGGGTGCTGGCCGAGCAGGGCAGCGGTGACGAAAGCCAGGCTCAGCCCGGTGCCGTCGGTGAGGTCCTGCCACGACAGGTTCTTGCGCGCCTTGAGGTCGATAACGGTGTCGGCCAGGGCCAGGCGTGGGGTTTGGGCGAATTGGGATTGCAACATGGTGATGTCCTCTTGGTTTAAGTCAGGTTCAGGCGGCGTGGGCGCAGGTGGCCGGATGGTCGAGCAGGGAGACGAAGCGCCCAGTGCGCCCGTCCAACGCGTCGATGCCGCCGGTTTCGATGTCGTATACCCAGCCGTGCAGGTTCATCCGGCCTTGTTCCATGGCCAGGGCGACGCTGGGGTGGGTCTTGAGATTGGCCAGTTGGGCGACCACGTTTTCGCGCACCAATGCATCCAGGCGTGCAGCGTCCGAGACGTGCTGGCGCGAAGCGTTGATCACCTTGGCCGACTCGGCATGGCGCAACCAGTTGGCAACGGCCGGCAAGTGGTCCAGGCATTTGCAGGTGGAAATCGCGGTCATTGCACCGCAGTCCGAATGCCCGCAGATCACAATGTCGCTGACGCCGAGTACTGCCACTGCATATTCAACCGTAGCCGACACGCCGCCCGGCTCTGGGCCGTAGGACGGCACGATGTTGCCGGCATTGCGAATGACGAACAGATCGCCGGGTTCCTGCTGGGTCAAAAGCTCCGGGACTACGCGGCTGTCGGAGCAGGACACGAACAAGGTGCCGGGGTTTTGCGTGGTTGCCAGGTGTTTGAACAGGTCGCTGCGTTGGGTAAAGGCTTCATTTTGAAATTTGCGAAAGCCGTCGATGAGATGCTGCATGGTGGTTCTCCTTGCGTCGCTGATGGGGCAAGGATGGAAGTTTTCGGCTATAGCGTCCAAGACCGGTTTATTATGCTTTCTATAAGTCATGCCTATAGTTGGAGCGTTGTCGATGCTGTTGCGTCATATCCGTTATTTGCTGGCCGTTGCCGAACATCGCAATTTCACCCGTGCCGCCGAAGCGCTGCATGTGTCGCAGCCGACCTTGTCGCAACAGATCAAGCAACTTGAAGAAACCCTGGGCGCGCCACTGCTCGACCGTTCCGGGCGCAGCATCAGCCTGACCGATGCGGGGCAAGCCTACGTGCGTTTTGCCCGGCTGGCCTTGCAGGACCTACAGGCCGGCACCCGCGCCATGCACGATGTGCAAGACCTCAGCCGCGGGCATTTGCGCCTGGCCATGACGCCGACCTTTACCGCCTACCTGATCGGCCCACTGCTGGCACGGTTCAATGCGCTGTACCCGGGCATCACCCTCAGCGTCGAGGAGTTGACCCAGGACCGTATCGAAGCGGCGCTGGGCGAAGACCTGCTGGATATTGGCATCGGGTTTACCGGCGAACACGGGCCGGATATCGAGTGTGAGGCGTTGTTTGTCGAAGAACTGAGTGTGGTCGTAGGTGCAGCACATCCCGAATTGAATCGCCTGGACTGGCTCGAGCAACCGCTGGTGCTGCTGAACACGGGCTTCGCCACCCGCCGCTACATCGATGATTACTGCCGTCAGCAAGGGGTGAAACCGCGCATCGCGATGGAGGCCAATTCCATCAGCGCGATTATCGAGATCGTACGCAGCACGCCATTGGCAACGATCCTGCCGCGAGCACTGGCCCAGGCCCAGGCGGGCCTGCACGCCGTGGCTATCGACCCACCGCTGCCGCAGCGTACTGCGGCATTGTTGAGTCGTAAGGGCGCTTATCGAAGTGCGGCGTGTGCGGCGTTTGTTGAGCTGATCAAGGCTTAGGTATCTACCCGATTATCATCCGGCCCGGCCTCGTTCATGGCGCCGCCAGCCACTGGCTGACAATCCCCGCATACCCACCGGTCGCCACACTCAAGTGCAACCACTGATCCACATAACTCTTCCAGGCCACATCATCGCGAGGCAACAGAAAGGCTTTTTCACTGTACTGCATCGGCTGCTCCGGATTAACCGCACACAACCCCGGCTTGAGCTTCTGCTGGTAGCGCGCCTCGCTGGCGTCGGTGATCATCACATCGGCCTTACCCGCCAGTAACTCGTCGAAAATCGTCACATTGTCATGCAGGCGAATCTGCGCCTGGGCCAGATGGGCGCGTGCAAACACTTCATTGGTACCGCCTGCCGGCTCGATCACCCGCACCTGGGGCTGGTTGATCTGTTCGACCGTCTGGTAGCGCTGCACATCGGCGCAGCGCACCAGCGGGATCTTGCCGTCGACCCCGAGGGATTGGCTGAAGAAGGCTTTTTTCTGCCGCTCCAAAGACACGGAAATACCGCCCACGGCGATATCACAGCGTTGGGCGAGGAAGTCCGGCATCAGGGTTTTCCAGGTGGTGGGTACCCAGTTGACCTTGGCGTTGAGGCTCTTTGCCAGCGACTCGGCCATGGCGATGTCGATGCCTTCATAGCGGCCGTCTGCGCGCAGGGAGGTGTAGGGCTTGTAGTCGCCGGTGGTGCAAACGGTGAGGGTGCCGCGCTGGATCACATCGTCAAGGCGTGATGGGGTCGTGTCGGCCTGGGCGATGCTTGCCAGGCTTGCCAGTACACAGAGGGCCAGAGGAGCTTTCATGCGGTCGAGTCCTTGGGGCACGGTCGGGGGCGTTCATTATTTCCAGCGCCGGGCAGTGTGGCAAGGCGCTGAATGTTTAGCCGAACGGTAACCAAACTCCGTCAAGCCTGGATTTAATCGCGTATCCAGGCGTGTGACGCTCAGATGTCTCTATCACTGTGATTCGCGCATGCACGGTTACCCCGATACCCACACCGCGACATTGCCGTCAGCGCTTGCGTTCTGGGCCTTGTTCCATTGCCGACACGCACGCCCGCCAGATACCTCTCTCCTACGTTGATCTATTCCATGGATGGCGCGTCTGCGCGCATCTGCCTGACCCAAACGTATGAGAAATCCCCATGAGTATTTTTGCCAGCCTGCACGAAGCCCAGATGTTCCTTGAGCAGAACCCCGATATCGACATGTTCGAGCTGTTTATTCTCGATAACAACGGCGTACCGCGCGGCAAGTTGCTGCACCGCGACGAGCTGCTGGCGGTATACGAAAGTGGTCGGCCACTGCCCAGCACCATCCTCGGCCTGAGTATCAATGGTGATGACGTAGAAAACTCCGGGCTGGTGTGGGAAGTAGGCGATATCGACTGCCGTGCCTACCCGATCAGCGGCAGCTTGCAGCGCATGCCCTGGCGCTTGATCCCAACCGCTGCGGTGCAAGTCAGCATGCACCCCACCGAAGGTTTACCCGCCACTGTAGCCGACCCCCGGCATTTGCTGGCCAAGGTCATCGATGGGCTCAAGGCCGACGGTTATTACCCGGTGATGGCGGCGGAACTTGAGTTCTACCTGCTCGACCAGAAACCCGACAGCAACGGCCGCCCACAACCGGCGCGGGATGCGGACGGCAATCGCCCACGCTCGACCCAGGTCTACGGCCTGCGCGAACTGGAGCAGATCGAGCCGTTTCTCGCCGACCTCTATAGCGCCTGCAAGCTGCAAGGGATCCCGGCGCGCACGGCCATCTCCGAATACGCCCCGGGCCAGGTGGAAATCACCCTCGAACATCGCACTGACGCCTTGCAGGCGATGGACGAAGCCGTGCGCTATAAACGGCTGGTCAAGGGCGTGGCCCACAAGCATGGGATGACTGCCTGTTTCATGGCCAAGCCGTTCGACGACCTGGCCGGCACCGGCATGCATATGCACGTCAGCCTGGCCGATGCCCAAGGCAATAATCTGTTCGCCAGCGAGGCTGGCGACGGCACGCCGCTGTTGCGCCAGGCAGTGGGCGGTATGCTCAGCACCTTACTTGATTCATTGCTGATGTTTTGCCCCAACGCCAACTCCTATCGGCGTTTCCAGGCCAACAGCTACGCGCCCCTGGCCGCCACCTGGGGCGTCGACAACCGCACCGTCAGCCTGCGCGTGCCAGGTGGCCCGGCCAACTCCCGGCATATCGAGCATCGTATCTGCGGCGCCGACGCCAACCCCTACCTGGCGGCTGCCGCAATCCTTGCCGGCATCCATCGAGGCATCCGCGAAAAACGCGACCCCGGCGCCCCGGTGGAAGGCAACGGCTACGCCCAGGCCAAGGAGTTGCTGCCTACCGACTGGCTGACCACCCTGCGCGCACTTGAAGGCTCAAGCTGGGCACGGGATGCGTTCGGCAGTGAATTCCTCGGCGTGTACCTGGCGGTCAAACGCGAGGAATACCGCCAGTTCATGGGCGAGGTCGGCGAGCAGGATTGGCGTTGGTACCTGCATCAGGCGTGACCGATTTTACGGTGGTGGGGCTTTCGACCTTTTTTTCACGTTGCACTGGTTAAGCTGCTGATCAAGGTCGTTCACTACCGTTTTACTCACATGAGCCCGTGATGTCGCCACAACCCCCATCCTCCATCGAGATCGAATTCACTGAGCGCTGTGACCGTGAGCATGCCAGGGTCTGCGGTGATCCGCGTCCGCCCAGGCTGTTGCAGCGCCTGGCCGCGTGGCGGGATGCGCGGCTGGTGCGTCATGCACTGAAGGTGGCAGGGGAGCCAGGGCTCATCCTTGACCTGGCGTGTGGTTCGGGGCGGTTCTGGCCGGTGTTGGCCGAGCACGTCAACCGGGTGATCCTGGCCTCGGACAATTCCCAGGCCATGCTCGACCACGCTCGCACTCATCATCCGGGAACGCTGCTCAAGCGTGTCAAAACGTTCCAGGGCTCGGCGTTTTCCATTGGCCTTTCGGCGAATGCGGTGGACTGCATTTTCTGCCTGGAATTGTTTCGTCATGTGCCCGGCAGCGATGTGCGATTAATGTTGTTGCGCGAGTTTCATCGCGTCAGCCGCGACACGGTGATCGTTTCCGTGAATGCAGGTACACCGGTAGAGGACGAGTTTCGTCAAGCGGGTTTCAAAATCCTGAATTACCAGGAGTTCCTGCCGGGCTCCTCGCTGTGGTGTGTCTACGTTCTGCGTAAGAGAGGATAAATTCCATTCGTCGGAATATTCCTCATCTCCTGTCAGGCTTTTCATGATGGTATGTGCACTGCGGATGCTCGCAAGTCCCTTTCGCGATATATACTGCGCGCCATTCTTCAAGGGAGAGCCGTGTGGCCATCGATATTCACTGGATCTGCGACAACGATAGCCTCGGCCAGCATTGCGCCGAATGGCAGCAGTTGCCATTCGTCGCCCTCGACACCGAATTCATGCGGGTCGACACCTTTTATCCTATTGCCGGGCTGATCCAGATTGGTGATGGCGTACGCGCTTACCTGATCGACCCCCTGACCATCGACAATTGGCAACCCTTGGCCGCCTTGCTGGAAAACCCGGCAGTGATCAAGGTAGTGCACGCCTGCAGCGAAGACCTGGAAGTACTGTTGCGCCTGACCGGCAGCCTGCCGGTGCCATTGTTCGACACCCAATTGGCCGCGGCTTACCTCAACCTCGGTTTCTCCATGGGTTACTCGCGCCTGGTGCAAGCCGTGCTGGATATCGAGTTGCCCAAGGGCGAAACCCGCTCGGACTGGCTACAGCGGCCACTCTCCGAGACGCAAATAAGCTATGCCGCCGAAGACGCGGTGCACCTGGCTGAGGTTTACACCCGGCTTCGCCCGCAATTGTCAGACGACAAATACGCCTGGGTGCTTGAAGACGGTGCGGAGCTTGTTGCCAACCTGCGACGCGAAGTCGACCCCTACGAGGTGTACCGCGACGCCAAGCTCGCATGGAAACTGTCCCGTGCCCAACTCGCCGTGCTGCGCGAGCTGTGCGCCTGGCGCGAGCAGCAGGCTCGTGCCCGTGACCTGCCGCGCAATCGCATCATTCGCGAACATTCGTTGTGGCCGTTGGCCAAATCCCAGCCGGATAACCTGGCGGCCCTGGGCAAGATCGAAGACATGCACCCGCGTACCGTGCGCCAGGATGGGCAGTTCCTGCTGGACCTGATCAAGCGTACCGGCAGCGTGCCGATGGACCAATGGCCTCCCGCTGTTGCCGAACCCTTGCCGGTAGATGCCGCCGCGCTGATCAAGCAACTGCGCGCCCTGGGCCAGACGTTCGCCGAGCGCCTGGACATGGCGCCGGAACTGATGCTGCGCAAGAAAACCCTCGAAGCCCTGGTCAAAAGCGGCTACCCCGATGGGCCTTACCAATTGCCAGACTCGCTGCGTGGCTGGCGCCGCGAGTTGATGGGCCAGGCGCTGCTCGACAGCCTGGCCAATGCCGGAGAACAGCCTTGAAACGTATTTGCTCGATCTATCGCAGCAAGAAAAAAGACGGCATGTACCTCTACGTGCTCAAAAGCGACGCCCTGGAGCGCGTGCCTGAACCCTTGATGGAGGCCTTCGGCAAGGCGCATCACGCGTTCGACATGGTGCTGACGCCGGAGCGCAAACTGTCGCGCGAAGACATCGCGGTAGTGCTGGAAAACCTCGACAAGCAGGGCTACCACCTGCAAATGCCGCCGGCCGAGGATGAGTACATCGAGCACTTGCCCGAAGAGCTGCTGCGCCGCAACGACCCGATGTGATCGATCAGTGCCCGCATCAGGGCACAGGCTTGAATGGAATCGTATTAGAGGACGGTGGCCGTAAGGATGCGGGCGGCCGTCTGCACTGTTTTTTCAAAGGTTTGAACCATGCGTGTTCTGATTGCTGAACAGGATCACCCGCTCTACGCCCAATTGCTCAAGGAAGCGGCCCCAGACCTTGAAGTACTGACCAGCGGCGATTCGGCCGAACTCTCGCGCCTGGCCGCCGATTGCCCGGTATGGCTGGGCCAGCCCGATCTGTTGGCGACCCTGTTGCGCCAGGGCCATCACCCGCAATGGCTGCAATCGACCTGGGCCGGCATCACGCCGCTGCTGGCCGATGGCTTGCCCCGCGATTACCGCCTGACCCGCGCCGTCGGCATTTTTGGTCAAGTCATGGCCGAGTTCGTCCTCACCTACATGCTTGGCCACGAGCGTGAAGTGCTGGCGCGGTTGGTCAGCCAGGTCGAGCGCAAGTGGGACAACCGCATGGGCCAGAGCCTGGCGGGGCGCAAAGTGCTGATCGTCGGCACCGGCGATATTGGCCAGAGCGTGGCCGACTTCCTCGTGCCGTTTGGCGTCACGCTGTACGGCATCGCCCGCGTAGCCCGGGAACAAGCGCCGTTTCTCGAAGTGGCCGAACTCGACCAGTTGGGCCGTTTGGTGGGCGAGGTGGATTACGTGATCAACCTGTTGCCCAACACGCCGGACACCCACGACCTGTACGACGCTGCGCTGTTCAAGCAATTCAAGCCGACCGCGTTGTTTATCAACGTCGGGCGCGGCGTGGCGGTGGTGGACGCCGATCTGGTCGAAGCCCTGAAAGAAGGGCACCTGGCAGGTGCGGTGATCGACGTGTGCCGCCAGGAGCCGCTGCCGCAGCGCCACCCGTTCTGGACGGCCTGGGGTTTGCTGTTGACCGGCCACAGCTCGGCGCCGACTTCGCCATCGATGATGGTGGCGTTGTTTGTGCAGAACGTGCGGGCGTATCAGGCCAAGCAAGCGTTGCGCGGTGAAGTGGATTTCGAGCGCGGGTACTGATCCTGGGCCATGCATAAATCTAAAATGTGGGAGGGGGCAAGCCCCCTCCCACATTGGATTTGCGCAGGGCTTACAGGCTGAAGTCACCTTCGGACACCAGCTCACTCAACGGCCGGCGTGGGCTCGGCGCTTCACGGCCTTGCAGATATTCCGGCAAGCTCGACTTGTCGCCCAGCTTGCCCACGGCCACAGCCGCATGCAGCGCATAACCCTGTGGAATCTTCAGCTCCTTGCGGGTCAGCTCCTGGTCAAACCCGGCCATGCCGTGGGTGTGCCAGCCGCTGAGGCTGGCTTGCAACGCCAGGTGGCCCCAGGCAGAACCGGTGTCGAAGGTATGCCACAGTGCCGGAGTTTCTTCCGTGGCGCCTGGCGCCGTGAAGTCGGTTTTCGAGGCGATGATCACCAAGGCCGACGCGTGTTGCGCCCAGCCGCGGTTGAATTCATTCAGCAAGCCCAGGAAGCGCTCCCAATCCGGCGTGTCCCGGCGTGCATAGAGAAACCGCCACGGCTGCGAATTGTAGGCCGAGGGCGCCCAGCGTGCGGCCTCGAAGAAACTCAGCAGGGTCTCTTGCGGGATGCTTTCGCCGGTAAAAGCGCGGGGCGACCAGCGCTCGGTGAACTGAGTGTGGATCGGGTAATCGGCAACGCGTGGGTTATCGCTCATGGGCAGATCCTGATGAAGAAACCGGGACTCAAAGCTACTGCGCCGCCCCCCAGCCTGACAAGCCTTGCAACACCGTCAGTCGTAAGCGCTTGGCCGTAACGGGCTTGGGCACTAGACTGGCGGCCTTTTCACCTTCCGATACTGATGTAGAGCCATGGCCGCCAAAGTCGAACCTTTCTGGATACGCAAAACCCTTGAGCACCTCGACCAGGAGGAGTGGGAGTCGTTGTGCGACGGCTGTGGCCTGTGCTGCCTGCAAAAGCTTGAGGATGAGGACGACAACAGCGTCTATTACACGCGCATCGCTTGCAAACTGCTCGACCTGAAAACCTGCCAGTGCACCGACTACCCCAACCGCCGGGCCTCGGTGCCGGACTGTATCCAGCTCACCCCGGGCCAGGCCGATCAATTCAAATGGCTGCCACCGACCTGCGGCTACCGCCTGGTCAGCGAGCGCAAGGATTTGCCGCTCTGGCACCACCTGGTCTGCGGCGACCGTGACGCAGTACACCACGAACGCATTTCCCAGTCCGGGCGCATGCTCAGCGAAGGCAGCGTGCCCGAGGACGACTGGGAGGATTACCTGATCTTCCGCGCAGGCTGAACAAAGGAGTGTGTATGAAGGTGGCAGCCAAGTTGGCAGCGGGCCTGATAGTACTGGCGCTGAGCGGGCCGGGCTGGTGCGCGAAAAAAGTCGACCTGGATTATCACGTCAAGCTGCTCCCTCAGAGCGACCAGGCCGAGGTGCGCGTCAGCCTGTCCCAAGGCTCGGCGGTGCGCAGCCTGGACTTCGACCTGGGCCGCGACGGTGACTACAGCGACTTCAAGGCCGACGGCCAATGGCAGGTCACGGGCAGCCGTGGCCTGTGGCATCCCAGCGCCGACAAAGCCAGCCTGACCTACCGGGTGCGCTTGTCCCATGCACGCAAGCCTGGCGTTTATGATGCGCGTATCACCCCTGGCTGGGCGTTACTGCGCGGTGAAGACCTGGTGCCGGCTGCGCGCCTTGACCAGCAAGATGGCATTGAATTGGTCTCGCGCCTGATGTTTGAGCTGCCCACCGGCTGGAAGAGCGTCGAGACGGCCTGGCCACGCATTGGCAAGCATAAATTCCGTATCGACAACGTATCCCGCCTGTTCGACCGGCCCACCGGCTGGATGCTTGCCGGAAACCTGGGCAGCCGCCGCCTGCGCCTGGGTGAAACCGAAGTCACCGTGGCCTCGCCCAAGGGGCAGGGCATGCGTCGCATGGATGTGCTGACCCTGCTGACATTCGTCTGGCCCCAAGTGGAAGCCGCGTTCCCGCGCCACCCCGCCAAATTGTTGATCGTCGGTGCCGGTGACCCGATGCGCCGCGGCGTCTATTCATCGCGCGATTCGATCTACATCAACAGCCGCACGCCACTGGTCAGCGAAAATGGCAGCAGCCCGTTGCTCCGCGAAGTGGTGCAGGCTATCGGGCGCTTTAACGACCACGACAGCAGTGACTGGATCAGCGAGGGTTTGGGGGAGTATTACGCGATTGAACTGGTGCGGCGTGCCGGTGGCCTCACCGATGAGCGCTATGCGGCGATCCAGGCACGGCTGGCCAAGGAGAGCAAGGCGGTCACCACCCTCAGGGGCGAGCAAATCGGTGCTGCGGGCATGGCGCGGGCGGTGCTGGTGTTGCAGGACCTGGACCGTGAGATCCGCGTGAAGACCCACAACAAGCGTTCCCTGGATGATCTGGCGCAGGCGGTGATGCGGGCGAACAGCATTAGTACCAAGGAGTTCGTGCAGTTGGCCGAGAGTGTGATCGGGGAGTCTTCAGTTGTTCTGGACAGCAAACTACTGCGGTGATCCCAAGCCATGTGCAGTTCAAAATGTGGGAGGGGGCTTGCCCCCGATGGCGGTGGGTCAGCAAAAAGTATGCTGCTGACACTCTGCTATCGGGGGCAAGCCCCCTCCCACATTTGAATCTCCAACATGTCCAAGACTTAGGTCAGGCGTTGGGTTTTACAGCCTTTTCAGCCGCGATCTCGGCCTTGGTCTTCAAGTTCTTCAACTCTTCCCCAGCTCGCTCGATCTTCGTGCGCACGCTGTTCATTTCCTGGCGGCCTTGTTCCAGCTTGTCCTTGAGCGAGCTGTGCCCGGTAAAGCCACGGGCCAGTGCCACGCCGCCAATCGCCACCTGGATCAAGCCGAAAATTCCGCCGCGGCGCAGGCCTTTGCCGACCATCATCACACCACCGGCCACGGAACCGATGCGTTCCCAGCCGTGCACGTTTTGGGTCGGTTGAGTCTTCAAGGGCGTCGCTTCGATGATAGGTCGCAAGGTTTTGCTGTCGCTCATGATCTGTCTCCAACAAGGGCAAGTGTTACTAGCTGACTGCGCGCAGGTGCCGGATGTTCCCGGAAAATCAGTACTTGGGGCCCGAACGGGTGTTGTTGCCCTTGGCCAGGCGGTCGTAGAGCACCACGTTGACGGTGGCCGCCAGGTTCATGCAGCCGGTGGTGGGGATGTACACCACGTCTTCGCACCAGTCGCGGATCTCTTTGTCCAGGGAGCCGTCTTCGGGGCCGAAGATATACAGCGCGCGGTCGGGGTGGGTGTATTCCGGCAGGGGCCGGGCGCCTTCCACCAATTCCACGGCAACCGGGATGCAGCCCAGGGGCAGGATCTTTTTCAGGTCGTCGATACCGATCAGCGGAATGTCGTGGTGGACCTTCTTGGTGTCGGTAATGAAATCCCGGGCGCGCTCGTAACGCACGCCGGTGTAGAACACCGAGGCCACGCCGTAGCAGCCGGCAGCACGCATCACGGAGCCGACGTTTTCGGGGGATTTGGGGTTATACAGACCGATGCAGCTGTAGCGTTTATTGCCCACGGGAGTGCCTTTAAAAAGGCAGCAGTATAGCGGCAAGCTTCAAGCTGCAAGTAAAAGCGGTATGGCTTTTTCTTGTAGCTTGCTGCTTGAAACTTGAAGCTGCGTAATTCAGCTGTCTTTCTTCATCAACCCCGCCAACGCCGCAAACGGGTTGTGCGTAGCCTTGGCAATGCTCGGGCTGCTGGTGGAGCCTTCGCCGAAGTACTGCTGGTCGGTGTAGCGCGAGTGTTCGTTGTCATGGCAATACAGGCACAGCAACTCCCAGTTGGAGCCGTCCTGGGGGTTGTCATCATGATTGTGGTTGCGGTGGTGTACGGTCAGTTCGCTCAGGCGCTTGCCGGCGAACTCACGGGCGCAGCGGCCGCACACGTGGGGGTACATCTTCAAGGCTTTGTCGCGGTAGCCCATTTCCCGGTCGCGCTGGGCATCGGCGAGGATACGGTCGAGCTTGGCGGTGTGGGAGGGCGGGTTGGTCGAGCTCATCATGGCTCCTGGCTATTTGGTGGTTCACGGATAAGGTGGATTCTAGCCGCTTGCGCGGTAAATGACCGCTAGGATTGCTGCACTGACTGATAAGGATTTTAAATACATGCGTCTGCATTCATGGACTATCGGGCTTGTGCTCTGTGTTGTCACCGCGCAGGCCCAGGCGTTTTCGACGCCACAACCTGGGCAGGTGATCGAGGTTGCCCTGGAACAATTGCACCCTACCCAGGCCGTGGTGGGCTTCGACCAGATCTACTACAGCCTGGGGCTGTTCGCCGATAAGTCCGCCAAGGCTTTCGACGAATACTGCGAAACCAACGGCCAGGGTGAGGCCGACCAGGTGCCCAAGAACGCCGAGCTGCTGCGGCCTGCCAGCTTCACCTGCAAGCACCCGGTCGGCACTTATCCCGAGGAGATGAAGACCGTGGTGGTCGGCCCCGGCGGCCAGCTTTACCTGACCGATGGTCATCACAGTTTCACCACCCTGTGGGAAACACCCGGCGCCGGCCCGCGCTTGAAAATGTGGGTCAAGGTCACCGACGATTTCAGCAGCAGCCCGAACCTCGCCACCTTCTGGCAGCGCATGGAGGCCGCCCGCAAAGTCTGGCTCAAGGACAACCAGGGCCAGACCCTGCCACCGGAGCAACTGCCGGCGCACCTGGGCTTCAAGAGCCTGCAGGACGATACCTTCCGCAGCCTGGTGTATTTCACCCGCAAGGCCGCCTATGGCAAGCCGACCGAGGGTGCGATTGCACCGGAATTCCTGGAGTTCTATTGGGGAAACTGGCTGCGCACGCAGATCGACCTGGGTGCTTTCAACCTGAACAAGAAGGGGGGCTATAAGGATGCCATCGAGGCCGTGGCCAAGCGTATGGTCGGCCTGGCGCCGGGGTCACAGGTTGGCGATAGCGGTTTCACTGCCCGGCAACTGGGCGGTATGACTCAGCTGGATCGTAATGAGCTGGAAAAGACCCTCGATAAAAAAGTGCCGTACGTGATCGATTACCGCAAATCCAGAGACTGAAGCAGTACCAAATGTGGGAGGGAGCAAGCCCCCTCCCACATTTGACCTGCGGCGCCTGGCCTGGCGTGACTCAGCTCTTGACCTTCTCGGCAATCCAGATGGTATGCCGAGTGCCCTTGTTGCCATGGGCAAACACTTGGACTTCCTCGGCCTTGAAGCCGGCCTTGCGCAGTTTGTCGCTGAACAGTTTATCGGCACTGGCAGACCACACGGCCAATACGCCCTTGGGCCGCAGGGCCTTGGCGCAGGCTGCCAGGCCACCGGCGGAGTACAGCCAGCTGTTGGCCTTTTGCGTAAGACCCTCGGGGCCGTTGTCGACGTCGAGCATGATCGCGTCGAAGCCCTGTGGCTCGGCCTGCAGTACCTTGGCCACGTCTTCCTGGCGGATCACCGTGCGCGGGTCCAGCAGCGGGCGTCCGGACTTTTCTCCCAGCGGCCCACGGTTCCATTCCACAACGCCGGGTACCAATTCCGCCACCACCACTTCGGCGCTTTTGCCCAGATGCTTGAGCGCCGCGGCCAAGGTAAAACCCATGCCCAAGCCGCCGATCAGTACGCGTGAACCCGGGCGACCTGCCACCTTGCGGCAGGGAATTTCCGCCAGGGCGTCTTCGGAGCCGTGCATGCGTGTGTTCATCAACTGGCCGCCGTCACCGCCCTGGATCTTGATGACGAAATCTTCGCCGTACTCGAACAGGCACAAGGCACCGCCGTTGTCGGGGATCGGAGTGGTGTCCAGCAGAACGAAACGTTTCATGGAAATCTCATTGGGAAGGGCATTCTTGCGCGGTTGGGAGTAGCCTTACGACATTCCGGTCAGGCCATGGAGCCATCGATGAAGTGCAGCATTCTAACGGTCATTGTGTTGAGCGCGCTCGCATTGGGTACGGCGCAGGCTCAGGAGTTGCAAACCGTACCGGTCGCGCCAGCACCCACTCCCGGCGCGCCGGGCACTCCGACCCCGACGTTGTACCCCCAAGTCAGCCCGCCAACCACGCCGAAGACAAACGGCTCACCGCCGTTGGCGCCCATCGTGTTGCCGGCACCGCCCAAGGACCAGACAGTCCCTGGCCTGCAGCAGAACGACAGCAAGCCGAAGACACCCGGCGGTTAATACAGTCGATTCAGCAACTGCCCGTGCGCAGTGGGTTAGAGCAAGGCGAGCGCCTTGAACACAAACGCGTATTCGAGCGCTACGTCACGTAATCCCTGGTAACGACCGCTCATGCCGCCATGGCCGGCACCCAGCTCAGTCTTGAGCAGCAGCAGGTTATCGGAGGTTGAGGTGTCACGCAGCTTCGCCACCCACTTGGCTGCTTCCCAGTACTGCACGCGGCTGTCGTTGTAGCCGGCAATCACCAGCATGGCCGGGTAGGCCTGGGCGCTGACGTTTTCGTACGGCGCGTAGGCCTTGATGCGCGCATACACCTCGGGCTCCTCGGGGTTGCCCCATTCGTCGTACTCGGTGATGGTCAGGGGCAGTTCCGGGTCGAGCATGGTGTTGAGCACATCGACGAACGGCACTTCGGCAATCGCCGCCTGGAACAATTCCGGGCGCTGGTTGAGCACGGCGCCGATCAACAGGCCGCCGGCACTGCCGCCGCTGATCGCCAGTTGCTTGGAGGTGGTCAGGCCTTGGGCGATCAGGTGTTCGGCGCAGGCGATAAAGTCGCTGAAGGTGTTCTGCTTGTGTTCCTGCTTGCCGTTGCGGTACCAGGCTTCGCCCAACTCACCGCCGCCGCGCACATGGGCGATGGCAAACGCTACCCCACGGTCCAGCAAGCTCAAGCGTGCGTGGGAGAACCACGGGTCGAGGCTCTGGCCGTAGGCACCGTAGCCATACAGGTACAGCGGCGTCGGCTGGCCGAGCTGGTTACGCTTGACCACCAGGCTGATGGGCACCTGGGTGCCATCGGCGGAGGTGGCCCACAGGCGTTGGCTGACGTAGTCATCGGCGTTGAATGTGCCGAGTACCGGGGTTTCCTTGAGCACGACTTGGGCGCCGCTCGCCAGTTCGAGCTGACGTACCTGGGCCGGGCGGTTCAAGGCTTCATAGCGCAGGCGGATCTTGTCGCTGGGAAACTCCAGGCTGTTTTGTACGTAGAGGCTGTAGGCAGCGTCAGGCAATTCCACGCGATAGGCTGGCACGTTCTCGGGGTGCACCTCGATGACCGGCAGGCCGCCGATGCGCAGGCTCAACGTCATGGCGCTGGAATTGAGGCTTACGCCGTCGAGCATGACCTCGTCGCTGTGGGGGATCAGGTTCTGCCAGTCGGCTTCGGTGGGCGTCGTGCCGGTGTCGGTGGCGACGTACAGCGCGTAGTTGATCCCATCGCGGTTGCTGCGAATAAACCAGGTCCACTCGCCATTACGCTTGCCATGGTCGACATCGTATTCATGGTCTTCGACCCGCGCCGCCAGGCAGGTAAAGGCCAGGTGCGGCTGCTCGGCGTCCAGCGCCCAGATTTCGCTGGTGGTCTTGCTGCCCAGGGCCAGCAGCAGTTGGCGCTCGGAGCTTGAGCGGTAGCAATGCAGGAAGAAACGGCCGTCGGGCTCGTGGAACACTTCCTGCGCCGCCGTGCCATCCAGGCGATAGCGATACAGCTTGTGCGGGCGATGGGTGTCGTCCAGCTCACCGAAGAACAGGGTCAGGCTGTCATTGGCCCAGGTCATGCTGCCGTCGCAGTTCTCGAATGCCAGTTCGCTGACCTTGCCGTTGGCCAATTCCTTCACGAACAGGGTGTAGATCTCTTCGCCGCTGGTGTCGAGGCTGTAGGCCAGGCGCTGATGGTCGGGGCTGATGCTGAACGCACCCAGAGAGAAAAAGCCGCCATTGGCCAATACGTTCGGGTCCAGCAGCAGTTCTTCGCTGCTGTCGTCCACCTGGTTACTGTCATCGGCCGAGCGTCGGCAGCGGTAGTGGCGTGCGTATTCGTCACCGGCGGTGGTGCGCGTGTAGTACAGGTACGGGCCCCAAGGGGAGGGCAGGGACAGATCGGTTTCGAGGATGCGGCCCTTGATCTCTTCGAACAGGGTCTCGCGCAGCGCCTGCTGATCGGCCAATTGGGCTTCCTGCCAGGCGTTTTCGGCCTTGAGGTAGTCGAGCACCTCAGGGGTGTCCCGCGCTTGCAGCCAGGCGTACGGGTCTTGGCCTGGGGCCTTGCGGGCAATCGGGGCGGTCGATGACGTCATGGATCACTCTCTGTCTGGCGGAAGGTGGCAGGCATTGCAGCCGCGACACGCAAAAGCCGTTATCATAGCCGCCTGTTTGCCTACCTTGCCATGGACACCATGACCGAGAACGACTATCTGACCGCTTGGGGCCTTTACGCCTTCGCCGCTTTGGGCTGCCTGTTGGTGTGGTGGCGCATGACCCGATGGATCTGGCGCTGGCTGCGCGAGCCGCTGCAATTGCTGATGGCAGTGCTGTTGCTGAGCCCG
Organism: Pseudomonas sp. MF6755; assembly: GCF_016405635.1. NCBI lineage: Bacteria > Pseudomonadati > Pseudomonadota > Gammaproteobacteria > Pseudomonadales > Pseudomonadaceae > Pseudomonas > Pseudomonas sp. MF6755. The sequence continues at coordinate 398,800 of NZ_JAEKDA010000001.1, read as the reverse complement.
ACCATCGTCGACCCGGTCAAGACCCAATTTGCGCCGGCCGTGGCGATTACCGCCCTGGACCTGGTGCTCAAGGTCGGCAACAACGCCTGGCGGGCGATTTCCGATCTGTTCATGTACACCATGATCGTGTTTGCCCTGTACATCGTGTTTGTGCTGATCCGCTGGCCCATCGAGCGTGCCGCCAATGCCCGCCGTGAGCGCAAGGCCGCTGCGGATGCTGCCTTGGCCGCCGAGCCGGACGATGATGAGCCGTTCCGTCGCCCTGCGCCTGTCGGCGGTATGCGGGTCGAACCGCGCCTTTAACGTTGTCCGCCCTGCAGCGAGAGCCCTGGCATGTGTGAATTATTGGGCATGAGTGCCAACGTCCCCACCGATATCGTGTTCAGCTTTACCGGGCTGATGCAGCGCGGCGGGCGCACCGGCCCACACCGCGACGGTTGGGGCATCGCCTTCTACGAAGGCCGTGGCCTGCGCCTGTTCCAGGACCCGGCCGCGAGCAGCGAGTCGGAAGTCGCGTTGCTGGTACAGCGTTATCCCATCAAGAGTGAAGTGGTAATCGGCCATATCCGCCAGGCTAACGTCGGCAAGGTGAGCCTGGCCAATACCCATCCGTTCGTGCGCGAGCTGTGGGGCCGTAACTGGTGTTTTGCCCACAACGGCCAACTGGCGGACTTCAACCCACGCGCCACGTTCTACCGCCCTGTGGGTGATACCGACAGCGAAGCGGCCTTCTGCGACCTGCTCAACCGTGTGCGTGAAGCCTTCCCCGAGCCGGTGGATATCGAGCAAGTGCTGCCGGACCTGATCGCCGCCTGCGCCGAATACCGCAGCAAAGGTGTGTTCAACTGCCTGCTCAGCGACGGTGACTGGCTGTTCTGCTACTGCTCGACCAAACTGGCGCAGATTACCCGGCGTGCACCCTTTGGCCCGGCGCGCTTGAAAGATGTCGACGTGATCGTCGATTTCCAGGCCGAAACCACCCCCAATGATGTGGTGACGGTGATCGCCACCGAGCCCTTGACCGACAACGAAAACTGGACCCGCTACGAACCGGGCCAATGGAGCCTGTGGCGACGCGGTGAATGCGTCAGCCAGGGCGTTACCGAGTAAGGATATCGACCATGTTGCTTAGCTATCTGCGGTTGGTGCTGTTTGCCATTGGCTTGTTGGTCGGCGTGCAAGTGCCGGGGTTTGTCAACGACTACGCCAAGCGCGTCGAGGCCCACCTGATCGAGGCCCAGACAGGCCTGCGCGGCTTTGAATCCACGGCGCAGCAGTTCTTCAACGGTGACTTGCAGGCGCTGGTCGCCCACTACCGCGCCAGTGACGATCCGGTATTCCAGAGCGACGCCAGCAGCCTGGGCGCAATGCTTGACCGCCAGGTGGCATTGGACAAGCAATTCCAGGCCATGCAAGGCCCTTGGTACATCCGCGTCCTGCAAGTGGCGGTGGCCGCCGACCCGGATATCCGCCTGGAGACCTGGAATGGCTACAGCTACCAGATCTTGCTTACACCGGAGGCCATGGGCTGGGGCCTGGGCGGGGCGATGCTGCTGTCGTTCGGCATCGAATGCCTGTTCCGCCTGATCGACTGGGTGGTGTTGGGCGGCAGACGCTTGCGCCAGAGCCGGCCGATTGAAGAGCGCGACCTTAAAGGTCTCTAACGCCCAACTCGGTCAAATGTGGGAGGGGGCTTGCTCCCGATAGCAGGGTGTCAGCCAGCCTATTTTTAGCTGACCCACCGCTATCGGGAGCAAGTCGAATCGTCGCACCGCCCCTCCCACATTTGGATTGTGTTTCTTCAAAGGCTCAGCAGCATCCGTTCTTCGCCGACTTCCTCGGCATACCTGGCCACCACCTTCTGGCACAACCCGACAATCTCCTCCACCAACTCCACCCCCACGCGCCACGACACCACCACTTGCAAGTTCGGCAGGCGCTGCGCCATTGGCAGCATCACCAACTCTCCCCGCGCCAGTTCTTCGCTGACCAGCACCGGCGGCAGCGCGCCAATGCCGAAGCCGTCGCGCAGCAACCGGGTGATCGCCGACACCGAGTTCACACAGTTCATCCGTGGCGCGGCCACGCCGTTGGCCTGCATCAGGCTGATCACGTCCTGATGGGGGTGGGAGTTTTTCGAGTAGGTGATGATGCGCTCCTGGGCCAGCTCAGCGAGGGAGGCGTAGTCGCGGTTATAGATCGATTGGCTGGCGACGATCCAGGCCATGGGGTGGCTGGCCAGTTCCAGGCTGCGTACGGTTTCCAGGCGCAGCAGGTCGGTTTGCAGGATCAGGTCGAGGAAGCCTTTTTGCAGTTGATCGCTGAGGTTCAGCGCGGTATCGGCGACCAACTCGATTTCCACCAGAGGGAAATGGTCCATCAATTCGGCGACCAGCGGGCTTAGCCATGTATGGATCACCGTGTCCATCGCGCCGATCCGAATGCGCCCGACCTTGCTGCTGGTGGTCTCCAGGGACTGCTTCAAGCCCTGCATGGTCACCATCATCTGTTCGGCATAATCGAGCACCTTCAAGCCTTCCGGGGTCAGGCTTACGCCACGGGAGTCACGCAGGAACAGCTTCACCCCCAACTCGCTTTCCAGCACCGCGATGCGGCTGGAGATCGAGGCCTGGGTGGTGAACAGCTTCTCGGCGGTCAGGCGAAAGCTCTTGAGCTTGGCCACCCAGACGAAGGTTTCGAGGAACTTCAAATTCATGGGATCAACTTTTTCTTATGCATGGATCGGTTTTTATTAGTTGGACGTCGCACCGGGCAAACGCCAAAAATCGAGCTGTTCCACGATAAGCGTCGTAGGGGTGCCAGGACAAGTTGCGAGTTCTGTGTAATAAATCCCACACTACAAAAAAACAAAGCCTACAGGAGCGACCACCGTGAGCCGCCTGCTTTTGAACTGTGACATCGGCGAAAGCTTTGGTAACTGGACCATGGGTCTGGACGCCGAAGTCATGCCGTTCATTGATTGCGCCAACGTGGCCTGCGGCTTCCATGCCGGCGACCCCAGTATCATGCGCAAGACCGTCAGCCTGGCGTTCAAACATGGCGTGCAAGTGGGCGCCCACCCGGCCTACCAGGATCTGCAGGGCTTCGGTCGGCGTTCCATGCACTACACGCCGCAGGAAATCCAGGACCTGTTGCACTACCAGATCGGCGCGCTGGAAGGCATCTGTCGTGCTCAGGGCGGTCGCGTCAGGTACGTGAAGCCCCACGGTGCGATGTACAACGACATGATGGCCAACCCCGCGCAGTTGCGTGCGGTGGTCCAGGCCGTGGCGGCCTATGGCGACCTGCCACTGATGCTGCTGGCCACCCGCGACAACAGCGCGGCCCAGGCATTGGGCGACGAATATGGCGTGACCCTGTGGTTCGAAGCCTTCGCCGACCGTGCCTATGACACCAAGGGCCATCTGGTTTCCCGCCAGTTGCCGGGTGCGGTGCACCACGACTGCGAGACTATCGTCCAGCAGGCACTGACCATTTCCCGTGGCGAGCCGCTGGTCGCCAGTGACGGCAGCGCGCTGGTGTTGCAGGCCAATACCTTATGCGTGCATGGCGACAATGCCAGTTCGGTCGCCGCGGTGCAGCGTATTCGCCAAGCGCTGAAGACAGCATGAAGCCACGGATCGAAGTGGTGGCCATCGACTGCCTGATGGTGCGCCTGTTTGACGTGATTGCCGAAGCCAACATGCCGTGGATGCTCGCCGCCACCCAGCGCCTGCGCAGCGGGTTCGGCGCAGCGTTAGTGGACATGGTGCCGTCCTATACCACCTTGATGGTGCATTACGATCTCACTGCGTTGACCCCGGCCCAGGCCCGGGAATTGATCGATCACGCCCTAACTGACCTGCAGCCCCAGGCCCAGGGCAGTGGCCAGTGCCATGTGCTGCCGGTGTGGTACGACCTGAGTGTCGGCCCGGAATTGGCCTTGCTGTCCCAGCGTAGCGGGCTGGCTGTGGAGGAAGTGATCCGTCGCCACAGCGCCCACCCATACCAGGTGTTTGCTCTGGGCTTTGCTCCGGGCTTTGCCTTTATGGGGCTGGTGGACGAAGCCCTCGCCACGCCGCGCCTCAACACGCCGCGCAAACGCGTGGCGGCCGGCAGCGTCGGCATTGCCGAACGGCAAACCGCTGCTTACCCGGTGGTGTCCCCGGGCGGCTGGAACCTGATCGGCCGCACCCCAGCCAAACTGTTCGACCGTGAGCGCGACGGCTACAGCCTGATGCAGCCCGGCGATACGGTGCGCTTCGAGCCGGTTGGCCACGCCGAATTTATCAACCTGGATGGTGATGACACGCCGTTGGAGGCGCAGGCATGAGCCGCTTGACCATCGAGGCCAGCACGCCGCTGTGCCTGTTGCAGGACGCCGGGCGTTTTGGCGTGCGCCACCTCGGCGTGACCCAGGGCGGCGCGTTGGATTGGGTGTCGATGTCCTGGGCCAACTGGCTGCTGGGCAATGCCCTGGATGCGCCGGTAGTGGAAATCACCCTGGGCGGCTTTACTGTGCTGGCCGAGGACTATTGCCTGTTGGCCTTGGCCGGTGCGGACCTGGGTGCGTATATCGATGAGCGCGCCATCAGCCCCGGGCGCAGTTTTATCCTGCAAAAGGGCCAGCGCCTGCGCTTTACCCAACCGTTCAGTGGTGCACGGGCTTATCTGGCCGCGCCTGGCGGGTTTGACGCGCCGGCGGTGCTCGGCAGTTGTGCCACGGTGGTGCGTGAAGAGTTGGGCGGCGTAGACGGTTTCGGCAAGGCATTGGCTGAAGGCGAGCGGTTGGCCTATTCCGGCACGGGCGGCGCGATGAAAGTGCTGGCTGACCCGGATTTGCAATCTGCTGCACCGCTGGACGTGATCATCGGTGCGCAGATCGGCCAGTTCAGCGGGCAGAGTTTATTCGACGCCTTCAACACCGAGTGGGCTCTGGACAGTCGCGCTGATCGCATGGGCATGCGCTTACTGGGCACGCCGTTGCAGTACCAGGGGCCGTCGTTGATTTCGGAAGGCATTCCGTTGGGCGCAATCCAGGTGCCGCCGGACGGGCAGCCGATTGTGTTGCTCAATGACCGGCAGACCATCGGTGGTTATCCACGTTTGGGTGCGTTGACGCCGTTGGCGCTGGCGCGCCTGGCGCAGTGTTTGCCGGGGGAGAAAGTCAGATTGGCGCCGGTAGTGCAAGAGACGGCGCATCGGCAGCACATCAAGCTTTTGCAGCGGTTTGCCGATCGCTAAAAAGCATCGCAGGCAAGCCCGCTTCCACAGAGGAGTGCATTCCAACTTTGAAATGCAGTCAAAATGTGGGAGCTGGCTTGCCTGCGATGAGGCCGGCCAGGACACCGCCTATTTCGAGAGAAAGCGCATGCCTTCTTCCAACCCGCGCAACGTCAGCGGATACATCTGATCCTCTACCAGCTCGCGCACAATCCCCGTCGACGCCGTATACCCCCAAGTGTCCTTGGGATACGGGTTAATCCAGATCAGCTTCTTGTACTTGGCCATGAAGCGCTGCATCCACACATAGCCAGGCTCTTCGTTCCAATGCTCGACGCTGCCGCCGGCCTGGGTGATTTCGTAGGGTGCCATGGCCGCATCGCCGATAAAAATCACTTTGTAGTCGGCGCCGTATTTGTGCAGCAGGTCCTGGGTGGAGGTGCGTTCCGAGGTGCGACGCTGGTTGTTCTTCCACACCGACTCGTACACGAAGTTATGGAAGTAGAAATACTCCAGGTGCTTGAACTCGGTCTTGCACGCTGAGAACAGCTCTTCGCAGATCTTCACATGGGCGTCCATCGAGCCGCCGATATCGAACAGCAACAACAACTTGATGGTGTTGCGGCGCTCGGGGCGCATCTGGATATTCAGCAACCCGGCATCGCGGGCGGTGTGGTCGATGGTGCCGTCGATATCCAGCTCTTCGGCCGCACCCTGGCGCGCGAACTTGCGCAGGCGACGCAGAGCGATCTTGATATTGCGCGTGCCCAGTTCCACTTGGTCGTCGAGGTTCTTGTACTCGCGTTGGTCCCAGACTTTCACTGCCTTGCCCTGGCGCTTACCGGCATCACCCACACGGATGCCTTCCGGGTTGTAGCCGCCGGAACCAAACGGGCTGGTGCCACCGGTGCCGATCCACTTGTTGCCGCCGGCATGACGTTCTTTCTGTTCTTCCAGGCGTTTCTTGAATTCCTCGATCAACTTGTCGAGGCCGCCGAGGGATTGGATCTGCGCACGTTCTTCATCGCTCAGGGAGCGTTCGAATTCCTTGCGCAACCAGTCTTCGGGGATCAGCGCCTGCAAGTGGTCGTCGAGCTTTTCCAGGCCGTTGAAATAGGCACCGAAGGCGCGGTCGAACTTGTCGAAATGCCGCTCGTCCTTGACCAGAATCGCCCTGGCCAAGTAGTAGAACTCGTCCATGTCGGCGAAGGTCACGCGCTGTTTCAACGCATTGATCAGGTCGAGCAGTTCGCGCACCGACACCGGCACCTTGGCTGCACGCATTTCATTGAACAGGTTGAGCAACATTATCGATTACCGCGACGGCTCATGAATGCCAGACGTTCCAGCAGTTGCACGTCTTGCTCGTTCTTCACCAAGGCCCCGGCCAACGGTGGGATGGCCTTGGTCGGGTCGCGTTCGCGCAACACCGCTTCGCCGATATTGTCGGCCATCAGCAGCTTGAGCCAGTCGACGAGCTCGGAGGTGGAAGGCTTTTTCTTCAGGCCCGGCACTTTGCGCACGTCGAAGAATACATCCAGCGCTTCGCTGACCAGGTCCTTCTTGATGTCCGGGTAGTGCACATCCACGATTTTTTGCAGGGTAGGGCGGTCGGGGAAGGCGATGTAGTGGAAGAAGCAGCGACGCAGGAACGCGTCCGGCAGCTCTTTTTCGTTGTTGGAGGTAATGATGATGATCGGGCGTTTCTTGGCCTTGATGGTCTCGTCGATTTCGTAGACGTAGAACTCCATCTTGTCGAGCTCTTGCAACAGGTCGTTGGGGAACTCGATGTCGGCCTTGTCGATTTCATCGATCAGCAGGATGACCCGCTCTTCGGACTCGAAGGCTTCCCAGAGCTTGCCCTTTTTCAGGTAGTTGCGCACATCGTGGACCTTGTCCACACCCAGCTGCGAGTCGCGCAAGCGGCTGACCGCATCGTACTCGTACAGGCCCTGATGCGCCTTGGTGGTGGACTTGATGTGCCAGGTGATCAGCCGGGCGCCGAAGGATTCGGCCAGTTGCTCGGCGAGCATGGTCTTGCCGGTGCCCGGTTCGCCCTTGACCAGCAGCGGCCGCTCCAGGGTGATGGCGGCGTTGACGGCCAGTTTCAGGTCATCGGTAGCCACATAGGCCTGGGTGCCTTCGAACTTCATCGGTCATTCCTCGAATTCATCAATGTCCGGACTATACCGCGCAGCCCCGGCGACTGTGAACGCAGACGGGTTATTCAGTCTCTGAATGGCCGGTCACTTCCCGTTGACCAGTGCAGTACATGTGGGAGCAAGCCCCCTCCCACATTTTTTAATCTGCGCTGGGCTTGGGTTGTTCGTACCTTGCATTAAAGGCCTGGATGAAGCCATTGCGCAGAATCGCCAAAAACGCGGAGAACGCGCTGATATCTTGCTGATGCACACTGCCACTGAGTTCCACGCGGGTCGCAAACTGGTTTTTGTTCTGGTTTTTCAGCACGGTCTCGCTGGCACCGACCACCGCTTCCCAGATCGAGCGGAAGATATTTTTATCTTTATTTTCAACGTCCTGCTGCCAGTCGAAGACTTCCACGTCACGCAGCAGCGGTTTGATGTAACCGCGCAATTGGCCTTTTTCAGCCTGGGCTTCGATCACCACATCGCCGGTGCCGGCCTTGAAGTCGAACTTGCCATAGGCAGAGGCGAAATCATTCATGCGTTTGAGCTGCAAGTCTTTGGCACGGAAGCGGAATTCGAAGTCCTCGAAATTGCTCAGCGGATCAAAGGTCGCGGTGGCCTCCAGCGGTGCCTGCCCCTGCAGCAGGGCTTTGCCTTCAAAGCTGGCGTCGCGCTTGCCTTTGACATCGACCACGTTGGTCAGGTTGTAGAGGCTGGCGTTGACGGAGGTCGCCTTGATATTGACCGGCGGCTTGGAGCTGAAGTTGTGGAACGCGATCTTGCCGTCCTGGATACGTACTTCGTTCAGGGTGATCGGCAGCAGCTTGCTCAACTGGGCCCGCCAGTCGGTGCCCTTACCAGTCTGGGAGGCCTGTTTGTTGGCGCCGCCGTCGACGAAGTTCAGTTCGGGCTGGATGAATTGCACCTCGGCCACCACCGCATGGTCGTACCACAGCGAGTGCCAGCTTACCGACAGGTCGATCAGCGGCGCCTTGACGAACGGTACCGGCACTTTGCCGTCCACCTTGACGATCTGCAGGCCATTGATCTTATAGGCGCCGCGCCACAGGGCCAGGTCCACGTCCGTGACTTGGCCACGGTAGTCGCCCATGTCGGCGAGCTTGTCATTGAGGTAGTTACGCACCAGGTAGGGCAGGGCCAGATCCAGGGCAACCAGCAGCACCACCAGCCCGGCGATGGTCCATAACGGCCAACTGTAACGACGTTTCATGGGGCAGTCCTCCTTGCTTGTAGGAAATTGACTGTTCTGATGAACGCAACGTTCCACTGTCTGGACGCCTAGGAGTACGAGGCATACCCTTGGGGCCTTTCCAAAAGCCTCGAAATAGGATCCGTCATGAGCCGTATTTTCGCAGACAACGCGCATTCCATCGGTAACACGCCCCTGGTTCAGATCAATCGCATCGCACCGCGTGGCGTGACTATCCTGGCCAAGATCGAAGGGCGTAACCCCAGCTATTCGGTGAAGTGCCGTATTGGTGCGAGCATGATCTGGGATGCGGAAAGCAGCGGTAAGCTCAAGCCGGGCATGACAATCGTCGAGCCTACTTCCGGCAATACCGGGATCGGCCTGGCGTTTGTCGCCGCTGCCCGTGGCTATAAATTGCTATTGACCATGCCGGCGTCCATGAGCCTCGAGCGCCGTAAAGTGCTCAAGGCCCTCGGCGCCGAGATGGTGCTGACCGAGCCGGCCAAGGGCATGAAGGGCGCCATCGACAAGGCCGGTGAAATCGCCGCCAGCGACCCGGCCACTTACTTTATGCCGGCCCAGTTTGATAACCCGGCAAACCCTGCGATCCACGAGAAAACCACCGGCCCGGAAATCTGGAACGACACCGATGGCGCTGTGGACGTGCTAGTAGCGGGCGTGGGCACCGGCGGCACGATCACTGGTGTTTCGCGTTATATCAAGAACACGGCGGGCAAGCCGATCCTGTCGGTGGCCGTCGAGCCGATGGTGTCCCCGGTGATCACCCAGGCGTTGGCCGGTGAAGAGATCAAGCCCAGCCCGCACAAGATCCAGGGCATCGGCGCCGGTTTTGTGCCGAAGAACCTCGACTTGTCGATGGTTGACCGCGTGGAGCTGGCGACCGACGAAGAATCCAAGGCCATGGCCCTGCGGCTGATGCAGGAAGAGGGCATTTTGTGCGGTATCTCCTGCGGGGCCGCCATGGCCGTGGCGGTGCGTCTGGCCGAAAAGCCGGAAATGCAGGGCAAGACCATCGTGGTGATCCTGCCGGATTCCGGTGAGCGTTACCTGTCGAGTATGTTGTTCAGTGACCTGTTCACCGACCAGGAAAACCAGGCCTGACGTTCTGTGGCGAGAGAGCAAGCTTCCTCGCCTCAAGACTTGATGTAGGTCAGCCGGACGGCGTAGGCCTTCTGCATAATGCTCCAAGTGTTTATCATGGCCGGCTGTTACGTCTGGTTTCCCGTCGACGGAAGTTTGCTGGCCAGGCGCTTATTTCCAGGAGTTGCTGCATGACCTTTTCTTTGGCCGCCAAACTGTCGGTGTTGCTGCTGTTTATCGGCAGCACCCTGTATGTGCACCTGCGTGGCAAGGCCCGTTTGCCGATGCTGCGCCAGTTCGTCAACCATTCGGCGCTGTTCGCCCCGTATAACGCCTTGATGTACCTGTTCTCCGCGGTACCGTCCAAGCCGTACCTGGACCGCAGCAAGTTCCCGGAACTGGACGTGCTCAAGGACAACTGGGAAGTGATCCGCGAAGAGGCCATGCACCTGTTCGACGAGGGTTACATCCGCGCTGCCGAAAAGAACAACGACGCCGGCTTCGGTTCGTTCTTCAAGAAGGGCTGGAAGCGCTTCTACCTCAAGTGGTACGACAAGCCGCTGCCATCGGCCGAGGCCCTGTGCCCCAAGACCGTGGCCCTGGTGAGCAGCATCCCTAACGTCAAGGGCGCGATGTTCGCGCTGTTGCCGGGCGGCAGCCACCTCAACCCGCACCGCGATCCGTTTGCCGGTTCCCTGCGTTATCACCTGGGGCTGTCTACGCCGAACTCCGACGACTGCCGTATCTTCGTCGACGGCCAGGTCTACGCCTGGCGCGACGGTGAAGACGTGATGTTCGACGAAACCTACGTGCATTGGGTGAAGAACGAAACCGAGCACACCCGTGTGATCCTGTTCTGCGACATCGAGCGCCCGTTGAGCAACCGCGTGATGACCCGTATCAACCGCTGGGTCAGCAAGCAACTGGGGCGCGCTACTGCGCCGCAGAACCTTGACGACGAACGCGTGGGCGGCATCAACCAGGCGTATGCCTGGAGCAAGACCTTCAGCGACAAGTTCAGTGGCAAGGTCAAGCAGTGGAAGCGCAAGCATCCCAAGGCTTACCGCATTGCGCGGCCGGTGCTGGCGGTAGTCGTCTTGGTACTGCTGTGGAAGTGGTTGTTCGGCTGATTTGAAATGCGGTCAAAACTGTGGGAGGGGGCTTGCTCCCGATGGCGGTGTGTCAGGTTGAACATCTTTACCTGATCCACCGCCATCGGGAGCAAGCCCCCTCCCACATTGGTTTTGCAGTGTTGCTTATGACGCGATCAGTTGGCGCAGCACGTAGTGCAGAATCCCGCCCGCCTTGAAGTATTCCACTTCATTCAAAGTATCAATCCGGCACAGCACCTCAACCTTCTCGCTGCTGCCATCTTCGCGGGTAATCACCAGCGTCAGGTTCATCCGCGGTTCGATCTCGGCATCGGTCAGCCCGAGGATATCGATCTTCTCCTTACCGGTGAGCTTGAGCGTCTTGCGGTTCTGGTCCAGCTTGAACTGCAGCGGCAACACGCCCATGCCCACCAGGTTGGAGCGGTGGATACGCTCGAAACTCTCGGCGATCACCGCCTTGACCCCCAGCAGGTTGGTGCCCTTGGCCGCCCAGTCGCGGCTGGAGCCGGTGCCGTATTCCTGGCCGGCGACTACCACTAGCGGCGTGCCTGAAGCCTGATACTTCATCGATGCATCGTAGATCGCCATCTTCTCGCCGGTGGGGATATACAGCGTGTTGCCGCCTTCCTCGCCGCCGAGCATTTCATTGCGGATACGGATATTGGCGAAGGTGCCGCGCATCATCACTTCATGGTTGCCCCGGCGCGAGCCGTAGGAGTTAAAGTCACGCGGCTCTACGCCCTGCTCGCGCAGGTAGCGCCCGGCCGGGCTGTCGGTCTTGATATTGCCGGCAGGGGAGATGTGGTCGGTGGTTACCGAATCCCCCAGCAGGGCCAGCACGTTGGCGCCGTTGACGTCCTTGATCACCGGCAGTGGGCCGGAAATGTCGTCGAAGAACGGTGGGTGTTGAATATAGGTGGAGTCCTTCTGCCACACGTAAGTCGCGGCCTGCGGCACTTCGATCGCCTGCCACTGCTCGTCACCGGCAAACACCTCGGCGTATTCCTTGTGGAACATGCTGGTGCTGACCTGCGCCACCGCGTCGGCGATTTCCTGGCTGCTGGGCCAGATGTCCTTCAGGTACACCGGCTTGCCGTGCTGGTCGTTGCCCAGCGGCTCGCTGCTGATGTCGATGCGCACGGTGCCGGCCAACGCGTAAGCGACGACCAGGGGCGGCGAAGCCAGCCAGTTGGTTTTCACCAGTGGGTGCACGCGGCCTTCGAAGTTGCGGTTACCCGACAGCACCGAGGCCACGGCGAGGTCGGCCTTCTGGATGGCTTTTTCGATAGGTTCGGGCAACGGCCCGGAGTTACCGATACAGGTGGTGCAGCCATAGCCCACCAGGTCGAAGCCGAGCTTGTCCAGGTACTGGGTGAGGCCCGCGGCTTTGTAATAGTCGGTGACCACCTTGGAGCCTGGAGCCAGGGAGGTTTTCACCCACGGCTTGCGGGTCAGGCCTTTTTCTACGGCTTTTTTCGCCACCAGCCCGGCAGCCATCATCACGCTGGGGTTGGAGGTATTGGTGCAGGAAGTAATCGCGGCGATCACCACGGCGCCGTTTTTCAGGCGGTAGGTTTGGCCGTCGTACTCATAGTCCGTTTCACCGACCAGATCGGCATTGCCCACGGCGACACCGCCACCGCCTTCGCTTTCCAGGCGTCCCTCTTCCTTGCTGGTGGGTTTGAATTGCAGGTCGAGGAAGTCACTGAACGCTTGGCCGACATTCGGCAGGGATACACGGTCTTGCGGGCGTTTGGGCCCGGCGAGGCTGGCTTCGACGCTGCCCATGTCCAGGGCCAGGGTGTCGGTGAACACAGGCTCCTGGCCGGCGTTGCGCCACAGGCCCTGGGCCTTGGTGTAGGCCTCCACCAGTTTGACCGTTTCCGCCGGGCGGCCGGACAGGCGCAGGTAGTCCAGGGTCACCTCATCTACCGGGAAAAAACCGCAGGTGGCGCCGTACTCCGGGGCCATGTTGGCGATGGTGGCGCGGTCGGCCAGTGGCAGATCGGCGAGGCCGTCGCCATAGAACTCGACGAATTTACCCACCACGCCTTTCTTGCGCAGCATTTGCGTGACGGTCAGCACCAGGTCGGTGGCGGTGATGCCTTCCTTGAGTTTGCCGGTGAGCTTGAAGCCGATCACTTCCGGGATCAGCATCGACACCGGTTGGCCGAGCATTGCCGCTTCGGCTTCGATCCCGCCCACGCCCCAGCCGAGTACGCCGAGGCCGTTGATCATGGTGGTGTGGGAGTCGGTGCCGACCAGGGTGTCGGGGAAGGCGTAGGTGCGGCCGTCTTCATCCTTGGTCCACACCGTGCGGCCCAGGTATTCGAGGTTGACCTGATGGCAGATGCCGGTGCCCGGCGGTACCACGCTGAAGTTGTCGAAGGCGCTCTGGCCCCAGCGCAGGAAGGCGTAACGTTCGCCGTTGCGCTGCATCTCGATGTCGACGTTCTGCTCAAAGGCGCTGGTGGTGCCGAACTTGTCGACCATCACCGAGTGGTCGATCACCAGGTCCACCGGCGACAGCGGGTTGATGCGCTGCGGGTCACCGCCGGCCTTGGCCATGGCGGCGCGCATGGCGGCCAGGTCGACCACGGCGGGCACCCCGGTAAAGTCCTGCATCAGCACGCGGGCGGGGCGATACTGGATCTCGCGGTCAGACTGGCGCTCTTTGAGCCAGGCGGCGATGGCCTTGAGGTCGGTGCCGGTGACGGTCTTGTCATCTTCCCAGCGCAGCAGGTTTTCCAGCAGCACCTTGAGGGACATCGGCAACTTATCCAGGTCGCCCAGGCTCTTGGCGGCTTCGGGCAAGCTGAAGTAGTGGTAGGTCTTACTGTCTATTTCCAGGGTTTTAAGGGTTCTCAGGCTATCAAGGGATGACATTACATGACTCCTTATGGTCCGCACGGCTACGGACCTGACGGGACGAACAGAGCTATCACGTTAGCGCTGTTTTCAATAGCAAGCTAATAACTGGACTCTATCGCCGAGCCCAAGGTTCCGAACTCGGCTATCATGCGCGCGTTTTCATGACAGGCATTGCGATAGCGCAAGGTCAGTTGATTCACCAGGAGAGTTGATGAACACCCTTTTTATGCACTGCCGCCCGGGTTTTGAAGGCGAAGTCTGTTCCGAGATCGCGGAACACGCCGCGCGCCTGAACGTTTCCGGCTACGCCAAAGCCAAGACCGGCAGCGCCTGCGCCGAATTTGTCTGCACCGAAGAAGACGGCGCCCAGCGCCTGATGCACGGCCAGCGCTTTGCCGAGCTGATCTTCCCAAGGCAGTGGGCGCGCGGGGTATTTATCGACCTGCCGGAAACCGACCGCATCAGCGTGATCCTCGCCCACCTGCGCGAATTCCCGGTGTGCGGCAGCCTGTGGTTGGAGATGGTCGACACCAACGACGGCAAGGAACTGTCGAATTTCTGCAAGAAATTCGAAGTGCACCTGCGCAAAGCGTTGCTCAACGCTGGCAAGCTGGTGGACGACCCGAGCAAGCCGCGCCTGCTGCTGACCTTCAAGAGCGGCCGCGAAGTGTTCATGGGCCTGGCCGAGTCGAACAACTCGGCAATGTGGCCGATGGGCATCCCGCGCCTGAAGTTCCCGCGTGACGCGCCCAGCCGCTCGACCCTGAAGCTGGAAGAGGCCTGGCATCACTTCATCCCCCGTGACCAGTGGGACGAGCGCCTGCACGGCGACATGACTGGCGTCGACCTCGGTGCTGCGCCGGGCGGCTGGACCTGGCAACTGGTCAACCGTGGCATGCTGGTGACCGCCATCGACAACGGCCCTATGGCTGAAAGCCTGATGGACACCGGCCTGGTGCAGCACTTGATGGCCGACGGCTTCACCTTCGTGCCCAAGCAACCGGTGGACTGGATGGTCTGCGACATCGTCGAGAAGCCCGCGCGCAACGCGGCGTTGCTGGAAACCTGGATCGGCGAGGGGCATTGCCGCGAGGCGGTGGTCAACCTGAAGCTGCCGATGAAACAGCGTTACGCCGAGGTGAAGCGCCTGCTGGAGCGGATCGAGGACGGTTTCAAGGAGCGCGGCATTCGCGTGGAAATCGGCTGCAAGCAGCTGTACCACGACCGTGAAGAAGTGACCTGCCACTTGCGTCGGCTGGTGGATGTGAAGAAATCTAAAGGCCGATGAGACCGAATGTGGGAGCGGGCTTGCTCGCGAAAGCGGTATAACAGTCGAAATTTATGGTGAATGTGCCCGCGTCTTCGCGAGCAAGCCCGCTCCCACATTTTTGAGCGGAGCCAGTTTCAGGAGTGAAGTATGAGAGTTGATTTGCCCGTAGACGGCACCCTCGACGCCACCGGCCTCAACTGTCCGGAACCGGTGATGATGCTGCACCAGCACATCCGTGACCTGCGGGCGGGCGGCCTGCTCAAGGTGATCGCCACCGACCCGTCGACCCGCCGTGACATCCCCAAGTTCTGCGTGTTCCTTGACCACGAACTGGTGGACCAGCAGGAGCAGGCCGGTACCTACCTGTACTGGATCCGCAAGAAGCTCGATTAACCCTGCGCCTTGTCTGCGCGAATGCGTCGGCGTGCACTGCGCGCCAGGCGCACCAGCAACATCCCCGCCGCACAGCTCAAGCCGACGATCAGCCCTTGCCACAAGCCGCTCGGGCCGCTGGGCTCGCCAAGCCAGTTGGTCAGGCCCAGGGCGTAACCCACCGGCAACCCCACGCCCCAATACGCAAACAAGGTCAGCACCATGGTCACCCGGGTGTCCTGGTAGCCGCGCAGTGCGCCGGCGGCGGTGACCTGGATCGAGTCGGAGAACTGGAACAGCGCCGAGAACACAATCAGCATCGATGCCAGGTGGATCACTACGGGGTCCGGCGTATAGATCGCTGCGATCTGCTCACGAAACAGCAGCATCAGGCTGCAAGACAGGCATGCATAGGCCAATGCGGTGCCCATGCCGACCCCGGCAGCGAAGCGCGCTTCACGGGGTTCGCCACGGCCCAGGGCTTGGCCTACGCGCACGGTGACGGCCATGCTCAGGGAGTAGGGGATCATGAACACCAAGGAACTGACGTTGAGCGCGATCTGATGGCCGGAAACCACGGTAGCGCCCAGGCTACCCAGCAACAGGGCAATCACCGCGAAAATGCTCGACTCGGCGAAGATCGCCACACCAATCGGCAGGCCGATGCCCAATATGCGCTTGATCACCGTCCATTTTGGCCAGTCGAAACGCTTGAACAACTCGCTGCTCTGGTAAGCCGGGCCCCAGCGCGTCCAGCCGGCCAGGCCGAGCATCATTACCCACATTGCAATCGCCGTGGCCCAGCCGCAACCCACACCGCCCATGGCCGGCAGGCCGAGGTGGCCGTAGATGAAGATGTAGTTCAACGGAATATTCAGCGCCAGGCCGCAAAGGCCCATGACCATGCTCGGCCGCGTGCGGCCCAGGCCGTCACTGAAACAGCGCAGCACGTAATACAGCGCAATCGCTGGCATGCCCGCAGCGATGCCATGCAGGTAGCCCATGGACGGTTCGATCAGGTCGGGCTCGACCTTCATCGCATGCAGAATCGGTTCGGCGCACAGCAGCAGCAGCGCGCCGCAGAGGCCGACCACCACGGCCAACCACAACGATTGGCGCACCAACGGCCCGATCTCGGTCAGTTTGCCTGCGCCATAACGCTCGGCAACTTTCGGCGTGGTGGCCAGTAAGGTGCCGGTCATCAACAGGTACACCGGAATCCAGATCGAGTTACCCAGGCCGACCGCCGCCAGGTCCTGCGGGCTGACACGCCCGGCCATCACCGCATCGACAAAGCTCATCGCCGTGGTTGCCAGTTGGCCGATCATGATCGGCAAGGCCAGTGTCAGCAGGCCGCGCACTTCCCGGCTGATGCGGGCGGGGCGGGTTAGGGTAGCGGTGGCAGTGTTCACGTACAGGTGTCCAATCAAAAGGCAGTCGCAAGGACGGCGGATTCTACGCTTTGACGCACCGGTCAGGAAAAAACCTGTGTTGCTGATTTGTAATGCGACCGCGCAGGCAGCCCCCTCCCACATTGGATCCCCACAAGCCTGTACACTGCTGAACCGCCAAAGGAGCCTGCCATGCTGATTGTTGCCGACGAAAATATCCCGCTGCTCGATGCATTCTTCGAAGGGTTTGGCCAGATACACCGCGTGCCCGGCCGGTCCATCGACCGCGCCACCGTCGAGCAGGCCGACGTGCTGCTGGTGCGTTCGGTGACCAACGTCAACCGTGCCCTGCTCGAGGGCAGTAACGTGCGCTTTGTTGGCACCTGCACCATCGGCACCGACCACCTGGACCTCGACTACTTCAAGCAGGCCGGTATCCAGTGGTCCAGCGCGCCCGGCTGCAATGCGCGTGGGGTGGTGGACTACGTGCTTGGCAGCTTGCAGACCCTGGCCGAAATCGAAGGTGTCGAGCTTGGGCAGCGCACCTATGGCGTCGTCGGTGCCGGTGAAGTCGGCGGGCGGCTGGTCAAGGTGCTCAAGGGCCTGGGCTGGAACGTGCTGGTCTGCGACCCGCCGCGCCAGATCGCCGAAGACGGCGACTACGTCAGCCTGCAGCAGATCATCGAGCAGTGCGACGTGATCAGCTTGCACACGCCGCTGACCAAGTCCGGCAATGGCTCTACCTGGCACTTGTTGGATCGCCAGCGCCTGGAACAGCTCAAGCCCGGTACATGGCTGATCAACGCCAGCCGTGGCGCGGTGGTGGACAACGCCGCCCTGCGCGAGGTGTTGCTGGCGCGTGAAGACCTGCAAGCCGTGTTGGATGTGTGGGAAGGTGAGCCCGAGGTGGATGTCGACCTGGCTGACCTGTGTGTGCTGGCCACGCCGCACATCGCCGGCTACAGCCTCGATGGCAAACAGCGCGGCACGGCGCAGATCTACCAGGCGTTTTGCGCGCACCTGGGCCAGGAGCCGAGCACCCAACTGAGTGACTTGCTGCCAGCGCCGTGGCTGGCCGAAGTGCACCTGAACGCTGCCACTGATCCAGCCTGGGCGCTGGCGACCCTGTGCCGCAGTGTCTACGACCCGCGCCGGGATGATGCGGATTTCCGTCGCAGCTTGGTGGGAACCGTGCAAGAGCAGCGCAAGGCATTCGACCTGCTGCGCAAGCACTACCCGCAGCGGCGTGAGATTGACGGCTTGAAGGTGCGGATCGATGGTGAGTCGGCGGCGTTGTCCGCTATCGTTTCGGCCCTGGGCGCTGAAGCCCTGTAAACACCGATAAAAAAACCCGGCCACCTGGGCCGGGTTTGAAAGAGCGCGGGCGTATCAGCCTTGCTGGGCAGGTTTGACCAGTCGCTGTTCCAGCTCGCTGCACGCTTGCTGGATCATCTCTTCGGTAATCTGCACTTCGCGGCCCTTGGCATCGATGTACGAGCAAGGCAACTGCTGCGGCTGGCGGATCACTTCAATTTTGGCATTGCTGCTGTCTTGCAAGGTCATGGCCTGTCTCCTCATCAGGTTGTGTACCTACTTTAAATCCCCCGCGTGACCGCGCTGTTACAGCTCCCTGCACGATCATCGGTTCGAACACCCAGTCCACCAGAAACCGGTACATATTTCCAGATGCGTCTTAGACCGATAGCCTCTAGAGGCCTGCATCGGCGGGCATAATTAACCTGACTCATTGTTATTCGGGCAAGTTCCCCCAATGTTGCAGTACAGACTCCTCATTGGTGGTGCCTTCCATGTTCTCGATCCGTCAACGCCGTGCGATTCGCCTGGCCAGCCGCTTTATTGCGCCCTATCGCTGGCAGGCGCTGGGTGCCCTGTTGGCGCTGATCGTCACCGCTGGTATTACCTTGTCCATGGGGCAGGGTATCCGCCTGCTGGTGGACCAGGGCTTCATGACCCAATCGCCGCACCTGCTCAACCAATCCATCGGCCTGTTCATGGTGCTGGTGCTGGGCCTGGCCGTGGGCACCTTCACGCGGTTTTACCTGGTGTCGTGGATTGGCGAACGGGTGGTGGCGGATATTCGTCGGCAAGTGTTCAACCACCTGATCTACCTGCACCCCGGCTTCTACGAAAACAACCGCAGTTCGGAAATCCAATCGCGACTGACCACCGACACCACCCTGCTGCAATCGGTGATCGGCTCCTCGCTGTCATTGTTCCTGCGCAATGCCCTGATGGTCATCGGCGGTATCGTGCTGCTGTTCATCACCAACCCCAAACTCACCAGCATCGTCGTGGTGGCGCTGCCACTGGTGCTGGCGCCGATCCTGATCTTCGGGCGCCGGGTGCGCAGCCTGTCGCGTCTGAGCCAGGATCGTATCGCTGACGTCGGCAGCTATGTCGCCGAGACTTTGGGCCAGATCAAGACCGTGCAGGCCTATAACCACCAGGTGCAGGACGAGCAGCGTTTCGCGGTGACCGTGGAAGACGCCTTCACCACCGCACGTAAACGCATCTTGCAGCGCTCCTGGCTGATCACTCTGGTGATCATGCTGGTGCTCGGCGCCGTGGGTGTGATGCTGTGGGTAGGCGGCATGGACGTGATCAGCGGGAGCATTTCTGGCGGCGAGCTGGCGGCGTTTGTGTTCTACAGCCTGATTGTCGGCAGCGCCGTTGGCACCCTGAGCGAAGTGCTCGGCGAATTGCAGCGTGCCGCCGGTGCGGCTGAGCGCATCGGTGAACTGTTGCAGTCGAGCAACGATATCAAGGCGCCGGCCAATGGCAGCGAACGCTTGCCAGAGCGGGTCAGTGGCCGCATGGAGCTGCAAGACCTGCGCTTTTCCTACCCTTCGCGACCGGATAGCTACGCCATCGATGGCTTGAACCTGACCATCAACCCCGGTGAAACCCTGGCCCTGGTAGGGCCGTCCGGTGCGGGTAAATCGACGATTTTCGACCTGTTGCTGCGTTTTTACGACCCGCAGCAGGGCCGTATCCTGCTCGAAGGCCGCCCGTTGACCGAGCTTGATCCCCTGGACCTGCGCCGCCACTTTGCGTTGGTGTCCCAGAGCCCGGCGCTGTTTTTCGGCAGCGTTGAGGAAAACATCCGCTATGGCAACCCGTCCGCCACCATGGCCCAGGTCGAAGCTGCCGCCCGCATCGCCCATGCCCACGACTTCATCCTGCAAATGCCAGACGGTTACCAGACCCACCTCGGCGACGGCGGCATGGGCCTGTCCGGCGGCCAGCGCCAACGCCTGGCCATCGCCCGGGCCTTGCTGGTAGATGCACCGATCCTGCTGCTGGACGAAGCCACCAGCGCCCTCGATGCCCAGAGTGAACACTTAATCCAGCAAGCGCTGCCGCAACTGATGCAAGGGCGTACCACATTGGTGATCGCCCATCGTCTTGCCACGGTAAAGAACGCTGACCGCATTGCCGTGATGGACCAGGGCAAGCTGGTGGCAGTGGGGACGCATCAGCAGTTGATTGCGAGCAATCCGCTGTATGCGCGGTTGGCGGCGTTGCAGTTCAGTGATGGGGTGCAAGAGCACGCTTAACGCTAAATCCCGCGCATAAAAAATGCCCGCACCTCTCAATGCGGGCATTTCTTGAAGCTTCAAA
Source organism: Pseudomonas sp. MF6755 (assembly GCF_016405635.1). Taxonomy (NCBI): domain Bacteria; kingdom Pseudomonadati; phylum Pseudomonadota; class Gammaproteobacteria; order Pseudomonadales; family Pseudomonadaceae; genus Pseudomonas; species Pseudomonas sp. MF6755. The sequence goes on along the minus strand of NZ_JAEKDA010000001.1, from coordinate 378,461 downwards.
CTTACCGCTCGAAGCTGCTCTTCTTACTGATCATCAAAATACCGCTCATGCCAATCCACCAACGGTTGCGGTGAATTGAGCTTCTGCCCGTAGATCACCGAATAAGACAGCACGTTCTGCACATACTGGCGGGTTTCGTCGAAGGGGATGCTTTCCACCCAGACGTCGAAACTCAGGTGGTCTGCACCGCGCAGCCATTGACGCACGCGGCCAGGGCCTGCGTTGTAGGCGGCGGAGGCGAGCACGCGGTTGCCGTTGAACTGGCTGTGTACCTGGCTCAGGTAGGCGGCGCCGAGCTGGATATTTTTGTCCGGGTCCAGCACCTGGGCCGGGGAGGCCAGGGGGATGCTGAATTTGCGCGCAGTTTCCTTGGCGGTACCGGGCATCAGTTGCATCAGGCCGCTGGCGCCGACGCCGGAACGGGCGTCGTCCATGAAGGCACTTTCCTGGCGCGTGATGGCGAACACCCAACTCGAGTGCAGGCCACGTACCTTGGCTTCGCGCACCAGGGTGTCGCGGTGGGCCATCGGGAAGCGGATGTCCAGGTCGTCCCAGTACTGCGCCTGACTGATGGTGCGGATGGCCGGGAAGTACCACTTCATGTCGTAGGCCAGCTTGGCTTGGGCGACCATCTCGTCACGGTTGAAGTGCCGGCTGACGTGGTACCACTCGCGACGGCCGTCCACGATCTGGCCACGGGCGTAGAATTCCAGGGCACGGCGCACGCCAGGGGTGTTGCGGACCTTGTTGACCAGCGTCTGGCTCATCACCAGCGGCTTGTTATTCAACTGATAGGGAGCTTTGGAGCGGTCAGCAGCGAGGAATCCATAGAAATCCCGCTCCTTGGCCACGTTTTTGTACAGCACCAGGGCTTGCGGGTTTTTCGGCTCGGCCAGTTCCAGGCTGCGCGCTTGCCAGTAGCGCCAGCGGTTGGTGGTGGCCAGGTCTTGTGGAAGCTTGCGGGTCAACTGGTAGGCGTCTTCCCAGCGCGCCAGGCGCAGCAGCAGGCGCAGGCGCCATTCGGAGACGGTGTTGTCGCGCAGCTCGGGGTCGTACTTGGTCATTACTTCAAGCGCGCGCGGGTCGAAGCGCTTGGCCAGGGTCAGGCCGATCTCGCGGGCAATCGACACTTTTTCGTCACGGGAGAAGTGCATGCTGCTGGCGTAACCGTCGAGCAGGGCCATGGCCTTGTCCGGGTCCTGGCGCGCCAGGCGACGCAGGCCCAGGCCCACGGCGTCGGACATTGCCTCGGTGGCCGGCAGGAAGCGTGACGGGTCGCTGAGCATGTCGGGCTTCTGCGCCACGTCCACCATCAGGCGGCCTTGGGCGCCGAGGGTTGGCAGGGTTTTCACCAGGCTGTTGGCCAGCGCGTAGTTACGCGCTTCGGCAGCGAGCTTGGCGCGGTCCCAGATCTTCTGTTCGGTCAACTGGCCGGCGGCGGCCCATTGGCCGAAAGTGGCATCACAGGCGGCCGGCTGGGATTTGCCGGTCATCCACAATGTTTCGGCGGTCTTGTAGCCTTCAGCCTTCAGATTGTGGCTGAGCTGGTATTGGCCATGCAGGCAGTCCAGTTCGACGAAATTGAGCTTGGCGTCGTAGTACTTTTCAAACGTCTGCCAATCGCCACGTTCGGCCAGCCAGCGCAGCCAACGCAGTTTCATCCAGTTGGCTTGGGGCAGGTCGCCGTGTTTGGCGAGGAACTGTTCGATTTCCTCGTTGCTCGCGGTTTTCAGGCGTGCGGTCAGCTCGTCATAAGCCAGGTACGGCGTGAGCGGGTAGTCGGCCAGGGCCTGGCTGTATTGCATGTAGGGGCCGCTGTCACCCTTGGCCAGGGCACGTTTGGCTTGGTCGTAATACTGACGTTGGGTGGTGAGGTCCACTGCCTGGGCGGATTGAACGGCAGTGGCGGAAAGAAGCAGACAAGATAAAAAGTTGAAAAGGCGACTGCGCATGAGACGTCCGTGCAAAGAAATCACGACTAGCGCCGGCACTGCCGACACTGATTGCCCCTAGCTTAGCCTTTTGCCAGCGGCCCGCGAAAGCTTTGCCGACAGGTTCGATCAAGTTCGCCGGAAATGTCCTACGGAACGTGTCGATAGAGAAAATGCCGACCGCATCCCACCCTCAAGTCAGGTAGAATGCGCGCCCAGTTTTTGGAGAAGCGTATGACCCTGCTCAAATTCAGCGATGTGTCCCTTGCTTTCGGCGCCATGCCGTTGTTGGACAAGGTGTCCTGGCAGATCGCCCGTGGTGAGCGGGTGTGCATCATCGGCCGCAACGGCACCGGCAAATCCAGCATGATGAAGCTGGTAAAAGGCGACCAGAAGCCCGATGACGGCTCTGTCTGGCGTGCCCCTGGCCTCAAGATCGGCGAATTGCCGCAAGAATTGCCGGTGGCCGACGGACGGACAGTGTTCGACGTGGTTGCCGAAGGCCTGGACGGTGTTGGCGAGTTGCTCGCGCAATACCATCACCTGGCGCAGAACTGCGTCACCGAAGAAGACCTGGACAAGCTGATGCACGTCCAGCAAGACCTCGAAGCCCGTGACGGCTGGCGTTTGCAGCAACTGGTAGACAGCACCCTGAGCCGCCTGCAACTGCCGGCCGACAAGACCCTCGCCGAATTGTCCGGCGGCTGGCGTCGTCGCGTGCTGCTGGCCCAGGCTCTGGTGTCCGAGCCGGACCTGCTGCTGCTCGACGAACCAACCAACCACCTGGACATCGGCGCCATCGCCTGGCTCGAAGAAGCCATCAAGGATTTCCAGGGCGCCGTGCTGTTTATCACGCACGACCGTGCCTTCCTGCAGAGTCTGGCCACGCGCATTCTCGAACTGGACCGTGGCGGCCTGATCGACTGGAACGGCGACTATGCCAGCTTCCTGGTGCACAAAGAGGCCGCACTGTCTGCTGAAGAGACCGCCAACGCGCTGTTCGACAAGAAACTGGCCCAGGAAGAAGTCTGGATCCGCCAGGGCATCAAGGCGCGCCGCACCCGTAACGAAGGCCGTGTGCGTGCCTTGAAAGCCTTGCGCGTCGAGCGCAGCGAACGCCGCGAGCGTACCGGCAAGGCCAACATCCAGCTGGATACCGCCGACAAGTCAGGCAAGCAAGTGATGGTGCTGGAGAACGTCAGCTTCCATCACCCGGACGGCCCGTTCCTGATCAAGGACTTCTCCATGGTCCTGCAGCGCGGCGACCGTATCGGCCTGCTGGGCGCCAACGGTACCGGCAAGACCACCTTGCTCAAGCTGATGCTCAGCGGTCTGCAACCGACCAGTGGCACCGTGGAAGAGGGCACGCGCATCGACGTTGCCTACTTCGACCAGTTGCGCCACCAGTTGGACCTGGAAAAAACCGTGATCGACAACGTTGCCGAAGGCCGCGACTTTATCGACATCGACGGCCAGAGCCGCCATGTACTCAGCTACCTGGGCGACTTCCTGTTCAGCCCGCAACGTGCGCGTACGCCGGTCAAGGCCTTGTCCGGTGGTGAGCGTGCGCGTTTGCTGCTGGCCAAGCTGTTCAGCAAGCCGGCCAACCTGCTGGTACTCGATGAACCGACCAACGATCTCGATGTGGAAACCCTGGAGCTGCTGGAAGAGGTCTTGCTGACCTTCAACGGCACTGTGCTGATGGTCAGTCACGACCGGGCATTCCTCGACAACGTGGTCACCAGCACCCTGGTCTTCGAAGGTGAAGGCAAGGTGCGCGAGTACGTGGGTGGTTACCAGGACTGGCTGCGCCAGGGCGGCTCGCCGCGTCTTCTGGGCGTGACCGAGAGCAAGTCCGGCAAGGCTGACTTGGCCTCGGCGGTGGTTGCTCCTGTGGAAGCTGTTGCACCGGCTCAGGAAGCTGCACCAGCGGCCAAGAAGAAACTCAGCTACAAGCTTCAGCGTGAGCTGGAAGCTTTGCCGGGTGATATCGACGCCAAGGAACAGCAGATTGCTGCGGTAGAAGCGCAAATGGCCGACGCGGGCTTCTACCTGCGCCCGGCGGCGGAAACCGCAGCGGTCATCGCTTCGCTGGAGACGTTGAACCAGGAGTTGGAAGCGTTGGTTGAGCGTTGGGCCGAGTTGGATGCCTGAGTGATTCCAGGGCATTAAAAAACCCGGTGCTCATTTTCATGAGCACCGGGTTTTTCATATGAAATACGGTTCAAATGTTCTTAGGAACTCTTCACCAGTTTTACCGCCAGTACATCGCACGGCGCGCCGTGCAGTACATCATTGGCAGTAGAACCGAGCAACAACGCCAAGCCGTGACGACCATGGCTACCCACTACGATCAAGTCGCAAGCCTTTTCCTTGGCCAAGTGGTGGATTTCCTGGCGCGGTTGGCCGTATGTCAGGTGGCAGTCTTCCTTTTTCAGGTGCGGGTATTTGAGAATCAAACGGTCCAGGCGCTCCTTGGCCTGGTCAAATTGTTGTTGCTGCAACTGGGAAAGGTCCATCGGCACGTCACCGCCAAAGGCCATGGCCATGGGCTCGACGATATGCACCAGCGACAGTATGGCGCCATTGGCCAATGCAGACTCCTGTGCGCGCTTGATCACCGGATCGCACTCTTCGGTCAGATCGACAGCGACCAGAATATGTTTGTAGGGCATGAGGCGTTCCTCCAAGGGACTGCAATACGTTCAGTATGGCTGGCTTTCAAGCGGATGGGGTTGCGTCAGGTCAAATCCGCTCATCTAGAAATTCGGGAGTACACATATGACGGTCTTGATAGTGGTGTCAATCCTTGCGGTGGTTTTAAGCCCCCTGGCATGGCTGCGCCCGTCGCGCCAGCAGAGCGGGCGCATGGCCCTGCGCATGGAGGCACGCCGCATCGGCCTGGCGATGCAGTTGGCGCCCCAGGAATGGCCGCATTGGCTCAAGCAGGAGCCGCCGAGCCCATGCGCGCAATATTGTCGCCCCCGGCGTGGCAGCACCCCGGCGATCTGGAGTTACTGGCAGCTGGAGCCGGGGGTTTGGGTCAATCAATGGCGCGAAGTGTGTGTGGATGAAAAGTTGTTGCCGCATTTTGCAACGCTGCCGGCGAACGTCTACAAGGTCGAGGCCGACAAGCAGATGATCGCTTTGTATTGGGGCGAGAAGGGCGAGATGAGCGTATTGAAGGATATTGATGCACTGCTCAAGGCTTTGGCCTGACGGGCAATAAAAAGCCCGACATCATCATCGGGCTGGAGTTGGCCAGGCAGGCCGGTAATTCTGTGGTTCCCGCGGCGGATGTTCATCCGCTCGCGCCAAGGTTTGTCGCAAGCCTAGCGGCATATCCCATTCTGTACAGCCGTTTCCCACATCTTTTGCCTTATTGATTTCGTGAATATTTGAATATTGGCGAGGCCGCGCCTTGGGGGCGGGGTTCTGAAATGACTGGAAAGTCGCGTTTTTACTAGCCTTTGGAGCGATTGACAATTGCTTGGAATTGGATGAAGGTGGCGTACCCAAATCAAACGGGCGTATGAATTGAGCGTTTGTCTGTCAGACGGCTCATACAGAACCCCGACTATCGCACTGGCGGGTGTGCCTGGCTGACTGGCGTGAGCATTGATGCAACTGTCAATGTCAAACCAGAGACCAGCGTCCAGTGTGTACTGTTCAGCTTCCATATCGTGGAGATCAGTTGATGATTTACGAAGGTAAAGCCATCACGGTTAAGGCTCTTGAAAGTGGCATCGTCGAACTGAAGTTCGATCTCAAGGGTGAGTCCGTCAACAAGTTCAACCGTCTAACCCTGAACGAACTGCGTCAGGCCGTAGACACCATCAAAGCAGATGCTTCGGTCAAGGGCGTGATCGTCTCCAGCGGCAAGGACGTGTTTATCGTCGGCGCTGACATCACCGAATTCGTCGACAACTTCAAGCTGCCCGATGCCGAGCTGGTGGCTGGCAACCTCGAAGCCAACAAGATCTTCAGCGATTTCGAAGACCTCAACGTGCCGACCGTTGCCGCGATCAATGGCATCGCCTTGGGCGGCGGCCTGGAGATGTGCCTGGCGGCAGATTTCCGCGTCATGTCCGCGACCGCCAAGATCGGCCTGCCGGAAGTCAAGCTGGGCATCTACCCAGGCTTCGGCGGCACCGTGCGTCTGCCGCGCCTGATCGGTGCCGACAACGCCATCGAATGGATCGCCGCCGGTAAGGAAAACAAAGCCGAAGACGCATTGAAAGTCGGTGCTGTCGACGCTGTCGTTGCTCCGGAGAAACTGGCCGAAGCTGCGCTGAACCTGATCAAGGGCGCCATCAGCGGCGAGTTTGACTACAAGGCCAAGCGTCAGCCGAAGCTGGAAAAACTCAAGCTCAACGCCATCGAGCAAATGATGTCGTTCGAAACCGCCAAAGGTTTCGTGGCGGGCCAGGCCGGCCCGAACTACCCGGCGCCGGTTGAAGCGATCAAGACCATCCAGAAGGCCGCGAACTTCGGTCGCGACAAGGCCCTGGAAGTGGAAGCTGCCGGCTTCGTCAAACTGGCGAAAACCTCAGCTGCCCAGAGCCTCATCGGCCTGTTCCTGAACGATCAGGAGCTGAAGAAAAAGGCCAAGGCCTACGACGAAATCGCCAAGGACGTGAAACAGGCTGCCGTACTCGGCGCCGGTATCATGGGTGGCGGTATCGCCTATCAGTCGGCGTCCAAAGGCACGCCGATCCTGATGAAAGACATCAACGAGCACGGTATCGAGCAAGGCCTGGCGGAAGCCGCCAAGTTGCTGGTCGGCCGCGTTGATAAAGGTCGCATGACCGCTGCGAAGATGGCTGAAGTGCTTAACGGCATTCGTCCTACGCTGTCCTACGGCGATTTCGGCCATGTCGACCTGGTGGTCGAAGCGGTTGTCGAGAACCCGAAGGTCAAGCAGGCGGTATTGGCTGAAGTTGAAGCCCAGGTCAAAGACGACACTATCCTGGCGTCCAATACCTCGACCATTTCCATCTCGCTGTTGGCCAAGGCCCTCAAGCGTCCGGAAAACTTCGTCGGCATGCACTTCTTCAACCCGGTGCACATGATGCCGCTGGTGGAAGTGATCCGTGGCGAGAAGTCCAGCGAGCTGGCGGTGGCCACCACCGTTGCCTACGCCAAGAAAATGGGCAAGAACCCGATCGTGGTCAACGACTGCCCGGGCTTCCTGGTCAACCGCGTGCTGTTCCCGTACTTCGGCGGTTTCGCCAAGCTGGTCAGCGCGGGTGTGGACTTCGTACGCATCGACAAGGTCATGGAAAAATTCGGCTGGCCAATGGGCCCGGCGTACCTGATGGACGTGGTCGGTATCGACACTGGCCACCATGGTCGCGACGTCATGGCTGAAGGCTTCCCGGACCGCATGAAAGACGACCGCCGCTCGGCGATCGACGCGCTGTACGAGGCCAAGCGCCTGGGTCAGAAGAACGGCAAGGGCTTCTACGCCTACGAGACCGACAAGAAGGGCAAGCAGAAGAAAGTGGCCGACCCTTCGGTACACGAAGTGCTGGCTCCGGTCATCTACGAACAGCGTGAGGTGTCCGACGAGGACATCATCAACTGGATGATGATCGCCCTGTGCCTGGAAACTGTGCGTTGCCTGGAAGACGGCATCGTCGAGACCGCCGCCGAGGCCGATATGGGCTTGGTGTACGGTATTGGTTTCCCTCCATTCCGTGGTGGTGCGCTGCGTTACATCGATTCGATCGGTGTGGCTGAGTTCGTTGCCCTGGCTGACAAATACGCTGATTTGGGCCCGCTGTACCACCCGACCGCGAAGCTGCGCGAAATGGCCAAGAATGGCCAGAGCTTCTTCGGTTAAGTGCCCAGACGACTAGAGCGAGAATATTTATGAGCTTGAATCCAAGAGACGTCGTGATTGTCGACTTCGGTCGTACTCCGATGGGCCGCTCCAAGGGCGGCATGCACCGCAATACCCGTGCCGAAGACATGTCGGCGCACCTGATCAGCAAGCTGCTGGAGCGCAACGTCAAGGTTGACCCGAACGAAGTCGAAGACGTGATCTGGGGCTGCGTCAACCAGACCCTGGAGCAGGGCTGGAACATCGCACGCATGGCCTCGCTGATGACCCAGATCCCGCACACCGCTGCCGGCCAGACCGTCAGCCGCCTGTGTGGTTCATCGATGAGCGCGCTGCACACTGCTGCCCAGGCGATCATGACCGGCAATGGTGATGTGTTCGTGGTCGGTGGCGTGGAGCACATGGGCCACGTCAGCATGATGCACGGCGTGGACCCTAACCCGCACATGTCGCTGTACGCAGCGAAAGCCTCGGGCATGATGGGCCTGACCGCAGAAATGCTTGGCAAAATGCACGGCATTACCCGCGAGGCCCAGGATGCGTTTGGCCTGCGTTCCCACCAACTGGCGCACAAGGCCACCGTGGAAGGCAAGTTCAAGGATGAAATCATCCCGATGAACGGCTACGACGAGAACGGTTTCCTGAAACTGTTCGACTACGACGAAACCATTCGTCCGGACACCACCCTGGAAAGCCTGGCGGCCTTGAAGCCGGCGTTCAATCCAAAGGGCGGCACCGTGACAGCCGGTACGTCGTCGCAGATCACCGATGGTGCTTCGTGCATGATCGTGATGTCGGCCCAGCGTGCCCAGGACCTGGGCATCCAGCCTCTCGCGGTGATCCGTTCCATGGCCGTAGCGGGTGTGGACCCGGCGATCATGGGCTATGGTCCAGTACCGGCCACACAAAAAGCCTTGAAGCGCGCAGGCCTGACCATCAACGATATCGACTTCTTCGAGCTCAACGAAGCTTTCGCCGCACAGGCCCTGCCAGTGCTGAAAGATTTGAAAGTGCTCGACAAGATGAATGAGAAGGTTAACCTGCACGGCGGTGCGATTGCCCTGGGCCACCCATTCGGTTGCTCCGGCGCACGTATCTCCGGCACTTTGCTTAACGTGATGAAGCAAAATGGCGGCAACCTTGGGGTTGCAACCATGTGCATTGGTCTCGGCCAAGGCATTTCTACCGTCTTCGAACGCGTTTAAGCGTTGCGTTGATGGAAGCCGGGGCCCAGTGCCCCGGTTTTTGTTTTTTGGAACTTTTTAATATTTTTTTTCAACAAATTTTGCAAGAGGGCCAGAGCATGAAAGTCGAACCAGGGCTCTACCAACATTATAAGGGGCCGCAGTACCGCGTTTTCAGCGTGGCACGGCACTCCGAAACCGAAGAAGAAGTGGTGTTTTACCAAGCGCTGTATGGCGAATACGGCTTTTGGGTGCGCCCCTTGAGCATGTTCGTGGAGACCGTCGAAGTTGACGGCGAGCAGGTCCCGCGCTTTGCTTTGGTCAAGACCGAACCCAGTCTTTTTTCAGGGCAATAACGGCAGGTCGCGCAGAATGCTGCGCTTGACCTCACCTTGTTGCCACTATATATAGCGTTGCCGCGACAGGCGCCAACTGCCTTTCACTTCTCGAATTCAGGAATTTTCCGATCCATGGGCAAATCGCTGGTCATTGTGGAATCCCCGGCTAAGGCCAAGACCATCAACAAGTACTTGGGCAACGAGTACGTGGTGAAGTCGAGTATCGGCCATATCCGAGACCTGCCCACCAGCGGTTCGGCTAGCGCCAGCAAGGAGCCTGCCAAGCGCGGCAAGGCGGCTGCGGGCGAAGGTCCGGTGCTCTCGCCTAAAGAGAAAGCGCGCAAGCAGCTGGTCTCGCGCATGGGTGTGGATCCGGATCATGGCTGGAAGGCCAAGTACGAAATCCTTCCGGGCAAGGAAAAGGTCATCGAAGAGCTGCGCCGGCTCGCCAAGGATGCTGACACCATCTATCTCGCGACGGACTTGGACCGCGAAGGGGAAGCCATTGCCTGGCACCTGCGCGAAGCCATCGGCGGTGATGACAGCCGCTACAAGCGCGTGGTGTTCAACGAAATCACCAAGAAAGCCATCCAGGAAGCCTTCTCCAAACCGGGTGAACTGGACATCGACCGCGTCAACGCCCAGCAGGCCCGTCGTTTTCTCGACCGCGTCGTGGGCTACATGGTCTCGCCACTGCTGTGGGCCAAGATCGCCCGTGGCCTGTCTGCCGGCCGTGTGCAGTCGGTTGCGGTAAAGCTGGTGGTAGAGCGTGAGCGCGAGATCCGTGCGTTCAACCCCGAAGAATACTGGGAGGTCCACGCTGACCTCGGCACCGCCAAGGGCGCCAACGTGCGCTTTGAAGTGGCCCGTGAGAAAGGCGAAGCCTTCAAGCCGCTGAACGAAGCCCAGGCCATGGCCGCGCTGGAAAAGCTCAAGGCTTCCAGTTACAGCATCGTCAAGCGCGAAGACAAACCGACCAGCAGCAAGCCGTCGGCGCCGTTCATCACCTCCACCCTGCAACAAGCCGCGAGCAACCGCCTGGGCTTCGGGGTGAAGAAGACCATGATGATGGCCCAGCGTCTGTATGAAGCCGGCTATATCACCTATATGCGTACCGACTCCACCAACCTCTCGGTGGACGCGGTCGCGATGGCGCGTACTTATATTGAAAGCGAGTTCGGCAAGAAATACCTGCCGGAGAAGCCGAACGTCTACAGCAGCAAGGAAGGCGCACAGGAGGCTCACGAAGCGATTCGTCCTTCCGACGCCAACACCGAGCCGAGCCAGCTCAGTGGCATGGAGCGCGACGCTGAGCGCCTCTACGAGCTGATCTGGCGCCAGTTCCTGGCTTGCCAGATGCTGCCAGCGCAATACCTGTCCACTACCGTCAGCGTGGGTGCTGGTGACTTCGAGCTGCGTGCCAAGGGCCGTATCCTCAAGTTCGACGGCTACACCCGCGTCATGCCGCAAATCGCCAAGCCTGGCGATGACGACGTACTGCCGGACATGGCCCAGGGCGACACGTTGAAGCTGATCAAGCTCGACCCGTCCCAGCACTTCACCAAGCCGCCGGCGCGTTATTCGGAAGCCAGCCTGGTGAAAGAGATGGAGAAGCGCGGTATCGGTCGTCCGTCGACCTATGCGGCGATCATCTCCACCATCCAGGACCGTGGCTACGTGGCGCTGCACAACCGTCGTTTCTATTCGGAAAAGATGGGCGACATCGTCACCGAACGTCTGTCCGAGAGCTTCTCCAACCTGATGGACTACGGCTTCACTGCCGGCATGGAAGAGAATCTCGATGACGTGGCCCAGGGTCAGCGCGACTGGAAAAACGTGCTCGACGAGTTCTACGGCGATTTCAAGAAAAAACTCGAAGTGGCTGAAAGCCCTGAGAGCGGCATGCGTGCCAACCAGCCGGTGATGACCGACATCCCGTGCCTGACCTGTGGCCGTCCGATGCAAATTCGTACCGCCTCCACTGGCGTGTTCCTCGGTTGCTCGGGCTATAGCCTGCCGCCGAAAGAGCGCTGCAAGGCCACCGTCAATCTGGTGCCGGGCGATGAGATCGCCGCCGATGACGAGGGTGAATCCGAGTCGCTGGTACTGCGCGGCAAGCACCGCTGCCCGATCTGCAGCACGGCAATGGACGCCTACCTGCTGGACGAGAAGCACAAGTTGCACATCTGCGGTAACAACCCGGATTGCAATGGCTACGAGATCGAAGAGGGCACTTACCGCATCAAGGGCTATGAAGGCCCAAGCCTGGAATGCGACAAGTGCGGCAGTGAGATGCAGCTCAAGACCGGACGTTTCGGCAAGTTCTTCGGCTGCACCAACCCGACTTGCAAGAACACCCGCAAACTGCTGAAAAGCGGTGATGCGGCGCCGCCGAAGATGGACCCGGTGAAGATGCCTGAGCTCAAGTGCGAGAAGGTCAACGACACCTACATCCTGCGTGACGGTGCTTCGGGCCTGTTCCTGGCTGCCAGCCAGTTCCCGAAAAACCGCGAGACCCGTGCACCACTGGTGTTGGAGATCGTGCCGCACAAGGATGAAATTGATCCGAAGTACCACTTCCTGTGTGAAGCGCCGAAGAAGGACCCGGATGGTCGCCCAGCCGTGATCCGCTACAGCCGCAAGACCAAGGAGCAGTACGTGCAGACCGAAGTGGACGGCAAGCCTACCGGCTGGAAAGCGTTCTACGACGGCGGCAAGTGGAAGGTCGAGGACAAGCGCCAGGGCGCTTGATCCATCGGATGCGCTGAAGATGCAATGTGGGAGGGGGCTTGCTCCCGATGGCGGTGGGTCAGTTGATACATCTGTAACTGACCCGCCGCCATCGGGAGCAAGCCCCCTCCCACATTTGCACTTGCGGTACGCCCGGCCGTTCCGTGACACTGTTCAGCCAGCATCCCGCCTATTCGTTGTGGAGATTGCCGTCATGGCCAACGAACTCTATACCCGTACTAACCAGAAAATTTACTTCGCGGGTTTATCTCTGGAAGCCCTTGGGCGTGCCGAGGAAGGGAAGGAGATGAATGCCATCGCGCTGGTGCAGGCAGGGCGCGAAGCAGCCTTGTTCCATCTGTACGGCGCCTTGCTGGGGCTGTGCCATGAAATCGCCGGGTTCTACCGCTTGCCCCAGGCCGGAGCGCCCCGGGCGGAAATGATCATGAACCGTGAAGTGCTGGATTCCATGGCGATTCCTGAGTTGACCGAGCTTGTGGAAATGGCCCAGAGCCCTGACAGCTGGGTGGCGCGGCTACTCAAGGCCCATGCGGACATTTTCCAGCCACCGCGTGTTCCCCACGTGCCCAAGGGCGATGTCACCCAGCCGTTGATCGTCGCCGTGGCGTTGGAGGCAGATGAGCCCAAGCCCTTGAGCCGCGAAGAGTTGGAAGGTTGGCGCCAGGAGCTGAAAAAAATGGCACTGCGTTTTCGTGAAGGGTTGAACGAGTGCTGAGGGTGGGAGCGAGTTAGCCCGGTACCATTCATCAAGCGGTAAAGAAACCTGCCCAGATCCTCTGCGAGGCTGGGTGGATGACTGATATAATCCCGGCCTTTCGTGGAGAACAGACTTTTATGCCAACGTCCTTTCTGGAAATTGTTGAACTGCCTGACGGCCGAATCGAATTGCGCCGGGCGGAGGACGAGGGTTCTCTGGTTATTCTGGATTTTTCCGAAGATGCCAAGGTGTTCCTGCAGGGCCAACACGTGGAAGTGGCTAAAGCCATGTTGAGCGTGGGTGTGCAGATGGCAGGTCGCTTGGCGGAAGGCGAGCCTGAAAAAGACGACGGCCCGCGGGTTCTTCACTGAGTCTGGTGGTGAAGGCGTTTCTGTGGCGAGCGAGTCCATCCACAGGGCTTATTATCCCAAGCGAATATTCAAGCTCTGTGCATCGCCCGTACGTGCGGCACTGATCAATTGCTGCTTGGCCGCAGCATTCAACGGATTCAACCAACTCACCACCGTATGACTACGGCCCAGGCGCAAGGCTTCGCAGGTCAACTGCTGGGCGCTCTGCGTGCCGCGTGGTTGCAGCAGCAGGATACGCTCACGGTTGAGGCCAGCCTCCCGTAGCCAGGCCTGGGTCAGGCTGGCGGGTGGGGCGATCAGGGTCAGCCAGCGTGCGTCCTTGTCTTCGCTCAATTCGCGCAGGATAGGTGCCAGCAGGTTCAGGCAGCTCTCAGCCGCACCGCGCAACGACAATTCACTGAACGCCTCAGGTTCGCTGCCCCAGGGGGCCTCGACCGTTTCCTTGAGGATGGGCGCAAGGGGTTGGGCCATGAAGGCCTCGAACAGCGACAGTTGGGTGTGTTGTGGGGTGTGCACGAGCTGCATGATGCCTCCTTTAGCGGCGAATGACGCCGACACTCAAGCCTTCGATCACCAGGTCCTGATCTTTCAGGTTGACTTCAATCGGGGCGAACTCAGGGTTCTCGGCCAGGAGCCAGACCTTGCTGCCTTCACGTTTGAAGCGTTTGACGGTGACTTCATCGCCGATACGGGCGACGACGATCTGGCCATTGCGAGCTTCACGGGTGGTGTGGACGGCCAGCAGATCGCCGTCGAAGATGCCCACGTCCTTCATGCTCATGCCGTGCACGCGCAATAGATAGTCGGCGCGAGGATGGAAGAAGGTCGGGTTGATGTTGCAGGATTCCTCGACGTGCTGCTGCGCCAGGATCGGCGCACCGGCGGCAACACGGCCGATGATCGGCAGTGTCGATTCGTCGGCCTTGGCCTCGAAGCCAGGGATGCGAATACCCCGCGAGGCACCTGGAGTCATCTCGATTGCGCCCTTGCGAGCGAGGGCCTTGAGGTGCTCTTCGGCGGCGTTGGGGGACTTGAACCCCAGTTCCAGGGCAATCTCCGCACGGGTCGGCGGGTAACCATTGTCATCAAGGCAGCGCTTGATAAAAGCCAGAATCTCAGCTTGGCGTGGCGTCAGTTTTAGCATGTTGATCGCTCTGTTTTTTTATACAGTGACTGGGATTATATACAGTGAACTGCGCTTGGCAATCATCCTTTTCAACGACTCCGCTGGACGGTCATTCTTCATCCTTCCTACAGCGTAGAGAGGGCGCTGCCTACAGGGCGGTAGGGATGTGATTTAATAGCGCTGAAACAGATGACTGCCTAGCCAGAAAGCGAACCCGCAGGCTTGACAAGACACACTCTGAAACGTATGTTTCAAACAAGTGTTTGTCAGGCGGAGTAGCCATGGCCCAGTCGGAAACCGTTGAACGCATTCTCGATGCTGCCGAGCAATTGTTCGCGGAAAAAGGATTTGCTGAAACTTCATTGCGGCTGATCACCAGTAAGGCTGGGGTCAACCTTGCCGCCGTGAACTACCATTTCGGCTCGAAAAAAGCCCTGATCCAGGCAGTATTCTCGCGTTTCCTGGGGCCGTTCTGCGCCAGCCTTGACCGTGAGCTGGAGCGTCGCCAGGCCAAGGCCGATCACAAGCCAAGCCTGGAAGACCTGCTGGAAATCCTTGTTGAGCAAGCGTTGGTCGTGCAGCCGCGCAGCGGCAACGACCTGTCGATCTTCATGCGCCTGCTGGGCCTGGCGTTCAGCCAGAGCCAGGGCCACCTGCGCCGCTACCTGGAAGACATGTACGGCAAGGTATTCCGCCGCTATATGCTGCTGGTCAACGAAGCCGCCCCGCGTATTCCACCTATCGAACTGTTCTGGCGCGTGCATTTCATGCTCGGTGCTGCGGCATTCAGCATGTCCGGGATCAAGGCTTTGCGGGCGATTGCCGAGACCGACTTCGGTGTAAACACCTCCATCGAGCAGGTGATGCGCCTGATGGTGCCGTTCCTGGCAGCCGGCATGCGCGCCGAGACCGGCGTCACCGACCCATCTATGGCCGCCGCCCAGTTGCGCCCCCGCAGCAAAACCGCGCCAATCGCCAAGGTTTGACCGCCCCCGGGTGTGCGCGACCGCTTGCATCCGCTAAGCTAGCCGCCATGCCGATTTCAGCTATTTACTCGTAACCCGTCGTGCTTACCGTGCCTGGTGAGCACGACGGGTTGTGTGCGTTATTTAAGGAAGGTTTATGACTGCTGCCCTGCAAGGTTCTTTGATGGTCGACGTTGCCGGTACCTGGCTGACGGCCGAGGACCGTCATCTGTTGCGCCAACCGGAAGTGGGCGGCCTGATCATTTTTGCGCGCAATATCGAGCACCCGCGCCAGGTTCGCGAGTTGAGCGCGGCGATTCGAGCGGTGCGTCCTGATTTGCTATTGGCCGTCGACCAGGAAGGTGGCCGCGTACAGCGCCTGCGCCAAGGCTTTGTGCGCCTGCCGGCCATGCGTGCGCTGGCGGACAACCCCAACGCTGAATACCTGGCTGAGCAGTGTGGCTGGATCATGGCCACCGAAGTACTGGCCGTGGGCCTCGACCTGAGTTTCGCTCCGGTACTGGACCTCGACTATCAACGCAGCGCCGTGGTCGGCACCCGCGCCTTCGAAGGCGACCCCGAGCGCGCTGCCCTGCTCGCCGGCGCCTTTATTCGTGGCATGAACAGCGCTGGCATGGCCGCCACCGGCAAACACTTCCCGGGTCACGGTTGGGCTGAGGCCGATTCCCACGTCGCCATTCCCAATGACGAACGCAGCCTGGAACAGATTCGCGCCAATGACCTGGTGCCTTTCGCACGCTTGAGCAAGCAATTGGCCGCCGTGATGCCCGCGCACGTGATCTACCCGCAGGTGGACGCCCAGCCCGCCGGCTTTTCGCGCCGCTGGTTGCAGGACATCCTGCGCGGTGAGTTGCAGTTCGATGGGGTGATTTTCAGTGATGACCTGTCCATGGCGGGCGCCCATGTGGTCGGTGATGCGGCCAGTCGAATCGAGGCGGCGCTGACTGCGGGTTGTGACATGGGGCTGGTTTGCAATGACCGCGCGGCTGCCGAGCTGGCGCTGAGTGCGGCGCAGCGGATGAAGGTCACACCGTCGGAGCGGATTGCACGTATGCGCGGCCAGGCGATTGCGTCGACTGATTACAAGCAGGATCCGCGCTGGTTGGTGGCCCTCACGGCCTTGCGCGATGCGCAACTGATCGACTGATCGAATACCGCGTCGCGTCCATCGCAGGCAAGCCAGCTCCTACATTTTGATATGTGAATACATTCAAGTGTGGGAGCGGGCTTGCTCGCGAAGGCGATCTAACGTTCAGCGCTTTTCTTGCTTATTCGGCAGTGGTGCGAAGAGCGCCTCGATATCCTCATTGCCCAATTGCCAGTCCCCCGTAGTGCGCCCATCCAGCACACCCGCCGCCAGGTCGGATTTCTCCTTCTGCAGATGCTGGATTTTCTCCTCCACCGTGCCCCGGGCAATCATCTTGTATACGAACACCGGTTTTTCCTGCCCGATGCGATAGGCGCGGTCGGTGGCCTGGTTTTCCGTGGCCGGGTTCCACCACGGGTCGTAGTGGATCACCGTGTCGGCTTCGGTCAGGTTCAAACCCACGCCACCGGCCTTCAAACTGATCAGGAATATCTGTAGCTTGCCGCTCTGGAAATCCTTCACCGGTGTGCGCCGGTCACGGGTCTGACCGGTCAGCAATGCGTAGGCAATGCCGCGTTTTTTCAGCTCGGCTTCGATCAAGCTCAGCATCGAGGTGAACTGGGAAAACAGTAGGATTCGCCGGTCCTCGGCAAACAGCTCTTCGAGCATTTCCATCAGGCTGTCGAGCTTGCCCGAGCTGCTGCCACGCGTTGGCAGGCTGGCGTCGTTGACCAGGCGCAGGTCGCAGCACACCTGGCGCAGTTTCAGCAGCGCTTCAAGGATGATGATCTGGCTGCGTGCCACGCCCTTGCGGGTGATTTCGTCGCGGACCTTTTTATCCATGGCCAGGCGCATAGTTTCGTACACATCGCGTTGGGCCTCGTTGAGGTCGACCCAGTGGATGATCTCGGTCTTGGGCGGCAATTCCGTCGCCACCTGTTCCTTGGTGCGGCGTAGCAGGAACGGCTTGATCCGACCGTTGAGGTGCTGCAATCGCACTTCACTGGCGCGCTTTTCAATCGGCACGCGGTAATCGCGATTGAAGCTTTTCACGTCGCCCAGCCAGCCTGGCAGCAGGAAGTGGAACAGCGACCACAGCTCGCCCAGGTGGTTTTCCAATGGCGTGCCGCTCAGGCACAGGCGCTGGCGCGCATTCAGTTCGCGTGCGGCTTGGGCGGCCTTGCTGGAAGGGTTCTTGATGTACTGCGCCTCGTCGAGGATCAACACATGCAGGGGTAGGGCGGCGAGTTGCTCAATGTCCTTGGGCAGCAGGGCGTAGGTGGTCAGCAGCAGGTCGTAGTCCTGAAGGTTGGCAAAATGTTTCTTACGCCCCGCGCCATACAAAGCCAACACCCTGAGCTGCGGGGTGAAGTGTGCAGCTTCATCGAGCCAGTTCGGGATCAGGCTGGTGGGCATCACCACCATGCACGGCCTATCCAGGCGCCCTGCGATTTTTTCAGTAAGGATATGCGCCAGGGTTTGCAGGGTTTTGCCCAGGCCCATGTCATCCGCAAGAATCCCGCCCACCTCCAATTGGCGCAGAGACTGCATCCAGCTCAAGCCTTCCAACTGATAAGGGCGCAAGGTCGCGTTCAGGCCCTCAGGCGCCACGCAGGTGAAGCCCTTGATGTCGCGCAGGCGTTGGGCGAAGTTGCGGATTTTTTCGCCACCTTCCCATTGCAGCGGCAGGTCTTCCAGCGGGTTGAGGCGGATCGCATCGGCTTTGGCCAGGCGTAGCGTGGTCGTGCCGGCTTCTTGTAGGTAGAACTCGCCGAGGGTCGCCAGCACCGGCTTCAAGCGACCGTAGGGCAGTGCCACTTGCAATGGGCCATGGCCGCCATTGGGCAGGCCGGGGATGTTCACCAGGATCAGCTCATCATCGCGGCGCCGCGCCAGTTTCTCCGGGTTGAGGATCTCGGTGTGGGAGCGCATCAGGTTCAACAGGATCGGCAGCAGGCTCAAGCGTTCGCCATTGACGATAATGCCCAGTTCCAGGTCGAACCAATCGCGTTCCGGCCCTTCATCGACCGTGGCATACCAGTCATCGACGGTGCTCAGGTCAAAGCCGAAGTCTTCATCGATCTGCAGCTCCCAGCCCTCGGCGCGCAAGGTCGGCGACGCATTGAGGGTGAAGTTCAGCCAGGCGCTGTCGTTGACCATCTCGAACAGCTCGCCGGCACTTTCCGGCAGGGCCTTGCTCTGGCGTGTGGCGATCTTGAACCCGAGCAGGCGCAGTTGTTCGCGAAAGGGCTGTTCCCGCTCGGGATGGCGCTTGATGCGCAGGCTCTGGGTTTCCTGGCGCACGATGATGTCGGCATTTTTCTGCCCGCTGACATAGTTGCCCAGGTAGTTGAACGACAGCGCCGCACGGTGCTGGATATACCGTTGCATCTTGCCGTTGCGCGGCTCGAATGCGCTGAACTCCACACTGGCCAGCCACAAGCGCGGTACGGGCTGTACATCGTCCATCACCACCTGTGGCAACACCACGCGGTTATCCAGCACCGCCTGGAGTTTTTCGAGCAGTTCGGCATCCTGGGCCGCTGCCGGGTAGGCCAGGGTTTCCTGGACCTTGAGCAGCACCGCCGCGATGTGCTTGCAATTGGTGTGCACCGGGCACGTGCAGCGGCTGTCCACCAGGATCAGCGTGCCCTTGGCTGATTCGCGCAGCGAGATGGTCTGCCGGTAAACGTTGCCGCCCGAACCTTCGCAACTGGCAATGATGGTGCTGTCGCCGGACTCGACGATGCGCACGCGGTTTTCCAGGGCGTAGCGCCGCCCGCGCTCAAGGCTTTGCTCTTTAAAGCGATTGGCCCACGAAGGGGCCAGGGGTTTGGTCAGCGACGACGTCAGGGGCATGGCGCGGGATCAGTCCTGAAGGTCGGGCGGTGGTGCACTGGGTGGCTTGGCGGTCAGCGAGGTGATCTTGATCAGCAACGCCAGGTGACCACCATCCAGGTAGTTGAGCTGGTTGTTCTTGGTGCGCACGTCTTTCTGGCTCAAATGCTCGCTGGCAATCACGCTGCCGTTGCTGTCGAACTGGTTGATCCAGAAGTCCGCGTCGATATCGGTAAAACGCCCCAGTTGCAGGCTCAACACACCTTCGATGGGGAACTGGCCGAATTGCTCCTGGCCGTCGGTGATCGCGACTTTGACCGGCTGCTCGCCCAGGTTCTGTTCCCAGGCCTTGTGGGCGAGCACCGTATAGTTGGCGTCGGCGCTGAGCTTGTCGACGATATTGCCCAGGCGCGGCGGGCTCATCCGCTCGCCCAGGCGTGGTGCGCCCGCATCCCAGTTTTCGGGTGCGGCGCGGCTGTTGATCACCGGCTCGGCATTCTGGCGCACCAGGATCATTTCCACCTGGTACAGGCCGTCGGCGAATGCCGAAGGCGCGATTACCACCAACAACAGGCTCAGAATGCGGAACAGGCGCATGGCGGCGTCCTTCAAGCGGATTTCGGGATGAGGCGCTCGAACAGCGCCTCCAAGGTATTGAAGCGTTCTTCGGCACGTTCCATCGGTACCATGAACTTGAACAGCGTAGCCCCTTCGAACTTGTAGCGGTTGGGCTGGCCCTGGATCAGCTTGATCAGCACCAACGGGTCTACGGGCGTCTGCGCTTCGAATTCGATGCGGCCACCCTGCGGCCCGGCGTCGACTTTCTTGATACCCAACTGCTCGGCCTGCAATTTGAGCAGGGTCAGGCGCACCAGGTTCTTGGTCGGTTCCGGCAGCAGGCCGAAGCGGTCGATCATCTCCACTTGCAGGTCCTTGAGGCCCTCTTCGTCGGTGGCCGAGGCAATGCGCTTGTAGAGGATCAGCCGCGCATGCACATCCGGCAGGTAGTCTTCGGGAATCAACGCTGGTAGGCGCAGGTTGATCTCCGGGCCGCCGCCCAACGGTTGGTCGAGGTTCGGTTGCTCGCCTTTGCGGATGGCTTTCACTGCGCGTTCGAGCATCTCCATGTACAGGGTGAAGCCGACTGCCTGGATCTGGCCGCTCTGGCCATCGCCGAGCAGCTCACCAGCGCCACGGATTTCCAGGTCGTTGGTCGCCAGCACGAAGCCGGCGCCGAGGTCCTGGGTGTTGGCGATGGCTTCCAGGCGCTTTTCCGCGTCGCTGGTGATTTGCTGGCGCGGCGGTGTAAGCAGATAGGCATACGCCTGGTGGTGACTGCGCCCGACACGGCCGCGCAGTTGGTGCAACTGGGCCAGGCCGAACTTGTCGGCGCGCTCGATGATGATGGTGTTGGCGCTCGGCACGTCGATGCCGGTCTCGATGATGGTCGAGGCGATCAACACGTTGAAGCGCTTGTGGTAGAAGTCGCTCATCACCTGTTCGAGTTCGCGCTCGCGCATCTGCCCATGGCCTATGGCGATACGCGCTTCTGGCACCAGTTCGGCGAGGTCGGCGGCGCATTTCTCGATGGTCTTCACATCGTTATGCAGGTAATACACCTGGCCGCCGCGCAGCAGTTCGCGCAGCAGCGCTTCCTTGACCGTGCTCTTGTTCTGCTCCATCACGAACGTACGCACCGACAGGCGGCGCGCCGGCGGGGTGGCGATGATCGACAGGTCACGCATGCCCGACACCGCCATGTTCAGCGTGCGCGGAATCGGCGTAGCGGTGAGGGTGAGGATGTCGACTTCGCTGCGCAGGGCCTTGAGCTGTTCTTTCTGACGCACACCGAAGCGGTGTTCTTCGTCGATGATCACCAGGCCCAGGTTTTTGATCTTCACATCGTCCGACAACAGCTTGTGGGTACCGATGACGATATCGATCTTGCCCTCGGCCAGGTCGGCGATGGCGGCATTCACTTCCTTGGCGGACTTGAAACGGCTCATCACCTCCACGGTTACCGGCCAGTCGGCAAAGCGGTCGCGGAAACTGTTGTAGTGCTGCTGGGCGAGCAGGGTAGTGGGCACCAGGATCGCCACCTGGCGACCGCCGTGTACCGCAATAAAGGCTGCGCGCATCGCCACTTCGGTCTTGCCGAAGCCCACGTCGCCACACACCAGGCGGTCCATCGGCTTGGGCGCAAGCATGTCGGCGCGCACCGCTTCGATGGTGGTTTGCTGGTCCGGGGTTTCTTCGAAGGCGAAGCCGGCGCTGAAGGTGGCGTAGTCGGCTTTGGGGTCGGCGAACGCGTAGCCTTCGCGGGCCGCACGGCGGGCATAGATGTCGAGCAACTCGGCTGCCACGTCGCGCACTTGTTCGGCGGCCTTGCGCTTGGCTTTCTGCCAGGTCTCGGAGCCCAGGCGGTGCAACGGTGCCAGGGCATCGTCGCTACCGGTATAGCGGGCAATCAAGTGCAGGCTGGCCACCGGCACGTAGAGCTTGGCGCCCTCGGCATATTCCATGGTGAGGAATTCGGCGGCCTGGTTGTCGATCTCCAGGGTCTGCAGGCCGAGGTAGCGGCCGACGCCGTGGTCGATATGCACCACCGGCGCGCCTTCGCGCAGCTCGGTGAGGTTCTTGATCACCGCGTCATTGTTGGCATCGGCACGTTTTTCCCGGCGGCGGCGCTGCATCACGCGTTGACCGAACAGCGGGCTCTCGGCGATCAGTGCAAGCGCCGGGTCATCCAGCAGCAGCCCTTCGTCCAACGGCGCGATGGTAATCGCCAGGCGCTCTTTGCTGGCGACAAAGTCCGGCCAGCTGTCGACGGTTTTCGGGCGCAGCTTCAGGCGTTCCAGCAGCTCCAGCAGCACTTCGCGACGCCCGGCGGATTCGGCGGTAAACAGCACGCGGCCGGGGAAGTCACCGAGGAAGTTGGACAGTGCTTCCAGCGGTTGCGTGGCCTTGGCCTGGATTGCCAGGTCCGGCAGCGTCCCTGCTGGGAAACGCTCGCGGCCACTGCCGGCATCCACGTCCTGCTGGCTGGCGACCACGCGCGGCCAGTTTTTCAAGCGGGCGAAGCAGTCTTCCACCGGCAGGAACAGTTCGGCGGGCGGCAATAAAGGCCGGGACGGATCGACGCGGCGCTCTTCATAGCGGTTACGCACGTCGTTCCAGAAGTTTTCCGCCGCCTGTTCGATGCCCGGCAGCGAGAACACCTGGGTGTCCTGGGGCAAGTAGTCGAAGAGGGTGGAGGTTTCGTCGAAGAACAACGGCAGGTAGTACTCGATACCCGCTGGTGTAATCCCGCTGCTCAAGTCCTGGAAGATCGGGCAGCGGCGGAAGTCCACGTCGAAGCGTTCACGAAAGCGCGCCTTGAAACGCGTGACCGCGTCCTTTTGCAGCGGGAATTCCCGCGCCGGCAGCAGCTTGATCGAATCGACCTTGTCGATGGAGCGCTGGTTTTCCGGATCAAAGGTGCGCAGCGTTTCGATTTCGTCATCGAACAGGTCGATGCGATACGGCAACTTGCTGCCCATCGGGAACAGGTCGATCAGCGCCCCACGCACCGCGAATTCACCGTGCTCGTACACCGTGTCGACGCAGCGGTAGCCGCTGGCCTCCAGGCGCGTGCGCATTTGCTCTACGTCGAGCTTCTGGCCGATGTCCAGCACCAGGCTGCTGCCCAGCAGGAACTTGGTCGGCGCCAGGCGGTGCAAGGCCGTGGTGATCGGCACCACCAGCACGCCGTGGACCAGTTCCGGCAGGCGGTACAGGCTGGCGATGCGCTGGGAAATGATGTCCTGGTGCGGCGAGAACAGGTCGTAGGGCAGGGTTTCCCAGTCGGGAAAATGCAGCACCGGCAAATCGGGGGCGAAGAAGCTCAGCTCCTGCTCCAGCCGTTCGGCACTTTGGCTGTCGGCGGTCAGCAGCAGGGTAAAGCGCTTGGCTGCGCTGGCAGCCTCGGCAATGGCCAGGCTCAGGGCGGCACCGGGCAGGTTGCCCCAGTGCTGTTTACCTGCCGCGGCAGGGAGAAGCGGTAGACGCAGAACGGGCACGGAAGGTTGAGCTCCAAGCGTTGCGACAAAGTCGGTAATTGTAACGGCCCGAGGTGCCGCCTGTCAGTTGCTGACTGTGCCTATTACGGTTTGTAGGAAATGTAGTGGCTAAGACAAACAATGGTGGGTTTTGACTTAATATGTAGTGCCAAAATGCGCGAATGTTTAGGAGGGTTACGGACAAGTCAGCCTCTGCGCTCGACTAGTGGCCTTCTGGAACCCGCGTATTTCCTGGGCTGTAGCGCGGTGGTATTTTTTTGCAAGGGCTTTTTGTTGCCCCTCGCGCATTGCTCATCGTGCAGTCGGGCGACATAATGTAGCCCCTTTTTTCTGCCCCTACATGTGGAAGGTTCCCGTGACTCAGAAGCCCGACCAGTGTCTTGGTGAATGGATCGACCGTGAAGCACTCGCAGAAGCGATGATTCCGCTTATCGGCCAGCTGTACCGCAATAACAATGTGGTGAGCTCGATCTATGGCCGCAGCCTGATCAACCAGTCTGTCATCGCGATTCTCAAGGCGCACCGCTTTGCGCGCCATCGCTCTGCCGACGACAGCGAACTCTCCGTCCACGAAACATTCCCACTGCTCAAGGCCATGAGCGAGCTCAAGCTCGGCGCGGCCTCGGTAGACCTGGGCAAGTTGGCCTACAAGTTCCGCAAGGAAGGCACCGGCCGTAGCGCCGAGCAGTTCGTGCGTGAAGAAATGGCCGAAGTGGTTGGCCAGCAAAACGCCGCGGCCCGCAAGGGCACCGACGTCGTGCTGTACGGCTTCGGTCGTATCGGCCGCCTGTTGGCGCGCATCCTGATCGAGAAAACCGGTGGCGGCGACGGCCTGCGCCTGCGTGCCATCGTGGTGCGCAAAGGCGCCGAGAACGACCTGACCAAGCGCGCCAGCCTGCTGCGTCGCGACTCGGTACACGGTCCGTTCAACGGCACCATCGTCATTGATGAAGAAAACAACACCATCACCGCCAACGGTAACCTGATCCAGGTGATCTACGCGAAGAGCCCGTCTGAGGTGGATTACACCCAGTACGGTATCAAGGACGCCCTGCTGGTGGACAACACCGGCGTATGGCGTGATGCCGAGGGCCTGGGCCAGCACCTGGCTTGCCCGGGTATCGATCGCGTTGTCCTGACCGCGCCTGGCAAAGGCAAGCTCAAGAACATCGTGCACGGTATCAACCACGCTGAAATCACCGCTGACGACAAGATCGTGTCCGCCGCTTCCTGCACCACCAACGCCATTGTGCCGGTGCTCAAGGCTGTGAATGACAAGTTCGGCATCGTTAACGGCCACGTTGAAACCGTTCACTCGTACACCAACGACCAGAACCTGATCGACAACTTCCACAAGGGCGATCGCCGCGGCCGTAGCGCCGCGTTGAACATGGTGATCACCGAGACCGGTGCTGCCACCGCTGCTGCCAAGGCACTGCCTGAACTGGCCGGCAAGCTGACCGGTAACGCGATCCGCGTGCCGACGCCGAACGTGTCGATGGCCATCCTCAACCTGAACCTTGAGAAAGCCGCCACCCGTGAAGAGATGAACGAGTACCTGCGCTACATGGCGCTGCACTCCGATCTGCATAAGCAAATCGACTTCGTCAATTCCCAGGAAGTGGTCTCCACCGACTTCGTCGGCTCGCGCCACGCCGGTGTGGTGGACGCCGAAGCGACCATCACTCAGGACAACCGTGTTGTGCTGTACGTGTGGTACGACAACGAGTTCGGCTACAGCTGCCAGGTGGTTCGCGTGATGGAAGACATGGCTGGGGTCAACCCTCCTGCGTTTCCGCGCTAAGCATTTGCGTTGAATGAAAAAGCCCCGACTGGTTCGGGGCTTTTTTATGGCTGTGAGTGTCGTGGTGTCTGGAACGGCCTCATCGGGAGCAAGCCCCCTCCCACATTTTGGTTTGTGAATACATTCAAAGGTGGGAGGGGGCTTGCTCCCGATAGCTCTGCGTCAGCCGCCGAAAATCCTCAGTTCAGCAACCGGCCGCGCAAACTGTCCGACAGCCCTTTGGGCCCCAGCCAAATACCCATGTAGGCCTTCGCTAATTCAGCGTCTGGGCTGCTGAACACCACCTGGCCATTGATCTCCAGGTTCAAGCCCCGGCCCGGTCGAAAGTCCAGGGCATAGCGGTCACCGCTGCGAATATCCCGGAAGCGGGCGTGCAGCCTGGCTATCCCCGGATTCAAACCGGCGCTGATTTGCTGGCGTTCCAGGGTGGCGGTGGCGGCCTTGATCACGTCGTTGCGGTCGATGTCGCGAAAGTAATACAGCGTCAGGCGCAGCGCTTGCTGTTGGTCCCAGGCCTGCTTGGCGTTTAGATCCGGTGGGGCATACAGCGCGGCCGCATACACATCCGCCCAGAGGTAAGTGAGCACCGCCTGGTTTTTCAGCATCAATGCCTGGGACTGTGCCGGGAAGTCAGCCTGCTTGAGTCGCTGCGCTTCATTGGCATGCGCCGTGATCGACACCATCAGCATTAAACAAAAAAATAGTTGTCGCATAAGGCTCATCCTCAAATCGGCGCTGATTTGCGTCCTGTAGTATGGCAACACTGGCCTACGACGCGACCAAGGGTTAATGTTCGCGGCGTTGAGCCTTCTATAGACTGTGCCCCGGTTCACACACTTGAGCCAAATTGTCCTTCATGACCGCTGGCCGCGGCATGATTTAGCCCGGCGTCCAACCGTACGCCTGGCCTGTTCTGAGGAGTACGCATGGCTGTCTACAACTACGACGTGGTGGTACTGGGTTCCGGCCCAGCTGGAGAAGGTGCGGCGATGAACGCTGCCAAAGCAGGGCGCAAGGTGGCGATGGTCGATAGCCGTCGCCAGGTCGGCGGTAACTGCACCCACCTGGGTACCATCCCGTCCAAGGCGTTGCGTCACTCGGTGCGGCAGATCATGCAGTTCAACACCAACCCGATGTTCCGGGCCATTGGTGAGCCGCGCTGGTTCTCGTTCCCGGACGTGTTGAAAAGCGCCGAAAAAGTCATCTCCAAGCAAGTCGCCTCGCGCACCGGCTACTACGCCCGTAACCGTGTTGACCTGTTCTTCGGCACCGGCAGTTTCGCCGACGAGCAAACCGTCGAAGTGGTCTGCGCCAATGGCGTGGTCGAGAAGCTGGTGGCCAAGCACATCATCATCGCCACCGGCTCGCGCCCGTATCGCCCGGCGGATATCGATTTCCACCACCCGCGTATCTACGATAGCGACACTATTCTCAGCCTGGGCCACACCCCGCGCAAACTGATCATCTACGGCGCCGGCGTGATCGGCTGTGAATACGCCTCGATCTTCAGCGGCCTGGGTGTATTGGTGGAGCTGGTGGATAACCGCGACCAGTTGCTCAGCTTCCTCGACTCGGAAATCTCCCAGGCGTTGAGCTACCACTTCAGCAACAACAACATCACTGTGCGCCATAACGAAGAGTATGAGCGGGTCGAAGGCCTGGACAACGGGGTGATCCTGCACCTCAAGTCCGGCAAGAAGATCAAGGCCGACGCCTTGCTGTGGTGCAATGGCCGTACCGGCAACACCGACAAGCTGGGCATGGAAAACATCGGGGTCAAGGTCAACAGCCGTGGCCAGATCGAAGTGGACGAGAACTACCGTACCTGCGTGACCAACATCTACGGGGCTGGTGACGTGATTGGCTGGCCAAGCCTGGCCAGTGCCGCCCATGACCAGGGCCGCTCGGCCGCCGGCAGCATTGTCGACAATGGCAGCTGGCGCTATGTGAACGACGTGCCCACCGGGATCTACACGATTCCCGAGATCAGCTCCATCGGCAAGAACGAACACGAGCTGACCAAGGCCAAGGTGCCTTACGAAGTGGGCAAGGCGTTCTTCAAGAGCATGGCGCGTGCGCAGATTGCCGGTGAGCCGCAAGGCATGCTGAAGATCCTGTTCCACCGTGAAACCCTGGAAGTCCTCGGCGTGCATTGCTTCGGCTACCAGGCTTCGGAGATCGTGCACATCGGCCAGGCGATCATGAACCAGCCGGGCGAGCAAAATACCCTCAAGTATTTCGTCAACACCACCTTCAACTACCCGACCATGGCCGAAGCCTACCGGGTTGCCGCCTACGATGGCCTCAACCGGCTTTTTTGAGCGGCTCCGGCCGGTGGCCTGAGCCGGCCGGGGAGACCGATTTCAGTAATTCCCGAGGGTGGCAGTGGCCAAACCGGGAAAGTCTGTAATCAGGCTATCTACGCCGAAGTCGGCGAGCCTGCGCATCAGCGCGGGTTCGTTGACTGTCCACACGGACACGTGCAGGCCCTGGCGCTGGGCTTTTTCCAGCCGCTCAGGGGTGCACAATGTCCAGTTCAACGCCAAGTATTCACAGCCGTAGTTCTGCGCGACCTTCAGCGGGTCGAGCCAGGCGTATTCGGCGACCAGGCCGCGTGACAGGTCCGGGGTGAGTTCGACGGCTGCCTTGAGCACTTCCCGCGAGCTTGACGTCACGGTGACCTTGTCCATCAGGCCAAAGCGTACGGCCATTTCGCGGATTGCCAGCACGGTGGTCGCCGCGCGGGTGCGCGAGGCGCTTTTGACTTCCAGCTGCCAGTGGTCGAAGTCGCACTTTTCGAACAGCTCCTCCAGGCGCGGGATCGGGCAGGGGCTGACCCAGCCTGGGCCGCCTTTGCGTGCGTCCATTTTCACCAGGTCGGCCGCCGAATACTCGACGACTTTGCCACGCCGGTCGGCGGTGCGCTTGAGGGTCGGGTCGTGAATGACCATCAGCTCGCCGTCCATGGACAGGTGCAAATCCAGTTCGCAACGGCGTACGCCGTGCTTGAGGCACTCCTGAAAGCTGGTCAGGGTGTTTTCCGGTGCTTCGCCTTTGGCACCGCGGTGGCCGTAGATCAGGGTCACAGTTGCTCCTTTGCGCCAGGTGGTCTGGCGGGATAATACGAATTCAGGTGTCTTGGGCGTCGCTTTGTTCCCGCGCCAGGCGCCGTTCCTGTGCCTGTTTCTGCAGGATGTAGCGCGCCAGCAACTGGCGTTGGGCATCGGTCATGGATTCGAATTCCGTGCCGACATCAAAGCCGGCGCCCTTGGGGTCGCAATGGGTCACCCGTGCGCGCAGCAACAGGCCGAGCGCCTGGGGCATCAGCACCAGCTTGACCGCCAGGTGAGTGTCGGGCGCCAGCGGGGTAGGGTGCTGGAAGTCGATGCCGCCCTCGGAAATGATCACCGGTTGCGGCGCCCCAACTTCGTTCAGCAGGCCGCGGGCCATGATCTGGCTGAGGAGTTCCAGGCGTTTGTTCTGCACTTTGAGGAACGCTGCCAGGCTGCGATCTTTCTCGCTGATCTGGCGTAGCAGGTGCTGGGCTTCGAATTCGCTCAAGTGCAGTTCGCTGAGGAGATTGAACAGCGGCGAATCATCCAGCAACACTTCCTTGCTCGCCGCTTCGGGGCCAGACAATGTGCTGATTTGAAGTGCGATCATGTCGTCGATACGGTAGTATTCGCGACGCTCTTCTTCATCTAATGTCGACATGGCGAACCCCAGGTAACGGTAATGGTCTGAGTGTAAAGCTGCTTACCAGACCCCGCCACCGGGACGTCTTCTTTTCCTCCGAACAAGCCCCGACATGTTCAGACCTCTCTTCGTATTTATCGGCACGCGTTATACCCGTGCAAAGCGTCGCAATCATTTTGTGTCGTTCATTTCCTTGACCTCGATGATCGGTCTCGCCCTGGGCGTGGTCGTGATGATCGTGGTGCTGTCGGTGATGAACGGCTTCGATCATGAGATGCGCACCCGCGTGCTGGGCATGGTGCCCCACGCGACCATCGAGGGCGATGCGCCCATCAATGACTGGCAAAGCCTGGCTGCCAAGGTCAAGCAGAACCCCAAGGTGGTGGCCGTCGCGCCGTTTACCCAGATGCAGGGGTTGCTGACCAACGACGGCAAGGTGCAGAAGATCCTGCTCAATGCCATCGACCCGGCCCAGGAGCGCAACGTCTCGATCATCGACCAGTTCATGTTGCAGGGTAAGCTCGATGACCTGGCGCCCGGTAGCTTCGGCATCGTGATTGGCGACAAGGCCGCAGCCAAGCTCGGCGTGGGGGTCGGCGACAAGCTGACGTTTGTCGCCCCGGAAGTCACTGTGACCCCGGCCGGCATGTTCCCGCGCATGAAGCGCTTTACCGTGGTCGGCACCTTCCACGTCGGCGCCGGCGAGATCGACGGCTACCTCGGCCTGACCAACCTCACCGACCTGGCCCGCCTGCATCGCTGGCAGCCGGATCAGGTGCAGGGCCTGCGGCTCAAGTTCAATGACTTGTTCGATGCGCCGCGTGGTGCCTGGGAAATCGCCCAGCACCTGGGCGAGTCGCAGTATTACGCCCGCGACTGGACTCGCACCCACGGCAACCTGTACCAGGCCATCCGCATGGAAAAAGCCATGATCGGCCTGCTGTTGCTGCTGATCGTCGCTGTCGCTGCTTTCAACATCATTTCCACACTGGTGATGGTGGTGAACGACAAGAAGGGCGATATCGCCATTCTGCGTACCCTGGGCGCCACGCCGGGGCAGATCATGGCGATCTTCATGGTGCAGGGCACCGTGATCGGCGTGGTTGGCACCTTGATCGGCACGGCGGTGGGCATCCTCGCCGCACTGAATGTCAGCGCCGCCATCGCCGGCCTCGAAACCCTGATCGGCCACAAGTTTCTCAACGCCGACGTCTACTTCATCGATTACTTGCCGTCCCAGGTGCAAACCCAGGACGTGCTGATGGTGGGCGGCGCTGCGTTGGTCCTGAGCTTCCTTGCCACCCTGTATCCAGCCTGGCGCGCGGCACGTACCCAGCCAGCACAGGCATTACGTTATGAGTGAATCGGGCATGAGTGAAAAAGCAATCCTGAGCTGCCGCAACCTGGGCAAATCCTACGAGGAAGGCCCGGAATCGGTGGTGGTGTTGTCCAACCTGCAGCTCGAACTGCACCCGGGCGAACGCGTGGCGATCGTCGGCAGTTCCGGTTCCGGCAAAAGTACCTTGCTCAACCTGTTGGGCGGCCTCGATACCCCGTCCCAGGGCAGCGTGTGGCTGGCCGGTGAAGAACTGTCGGCCTTGAATGAAAAGGCCCGTGGCCAACTGCGCAACCGTTCGTTGGGTTTTGTGTACCAGTTCCACCACTTGTTGCCGGAATTCACCGCCCTGGAAAACGTGTGCATGCCGTTGCTGATCGGCAAGACCGCGATTCCCGAAGCGCGCCAGCGTGCTACAGCCTTGCTGGAGCGCGTCGGCCTCGGCCATCGCCTGGAGCACAAGCCGGCCGAACTGTCCGGCGGTGAGCGCCAGCGTGTGGCGATTGCCCGCGCCCTGGTGAACAACCCGGGCCTGGTGATGCTCGACGAGCCGACCGGCAACCTCGACTCCCACACCGCCCAGGGCATCAAGGACTTGATGCTGGAACTGAGCACCCAGATGCGCACCGCGTTCCTGGTGGTGACCCATGACATGAGCATGGCCCGGCAGATGGACCGCGTGTTGCACCTGCAGGAAGGTCACCTGGTCGCCATCTGACCTGCTTCAAGCCCGGCGTTGTTGACGCTGGGCTTTTTCATTTTTTCAGGCGGTGTACGCGAATGTTCAGACCGTTATCCATTTTCATCGGCACGCGCTATACCCGCGCCAAGCGCCGCAACCGTTTTGTCTCGTTTATCTCGATGACCTCGATGATCGGCCTCGCCCTGGGCGTATTGGCCATGATCGTGGTGCTGTCGGTGATGAATGGCTTCCAGCGCGAAATGAGCTCGCGCATTCTGGGCATGGTGCCCCACGCCACCATCGTTGGCGTGAAGCCGATTGATGATTGGCAGCCAGTAGCCGCTGCCGCGATGAAGAATCCGCAAGTCACTGCGGCCGTACCCTTCACGCAGATGGACGGCATGTTCTCCTACAAGGGGGCCATGCAGCCGATTGAGATCAGCGGCGTCGACCCGGCCCAGGAAGGCAAGGTGTCCATCGTGGCCCAGCACATCGTACGCGGCAAACTCGACGATCTGAAACCCGGTGAGTTCGGCGTAGTGGTCGGTGATATCACGGCGCGCCGCTTCCGCCTGAATGTGGGTGACAAGCTGACCCTGATCGTTCCGGAACTCAGCAGCGCCCCAGGTGGCATTACCCCGCGCATGCAGCGGCTGAACGTGGTGGGCATCTTCAAGGTGGGCGCCGAGCTGGATGGCTCCATGGCGCTGATCCACATGGCCGACGCAGCAGAAATCCAGCATTGGCAGCCCAACCAGGTGCAAAGCGTGCGCCTGGCGGTAAAGGATTTGTACGCGGCGCCGAAAGTGTCGGCGGATATCGCCGCCAGCCTGGGTGCAGCCTACAAGCCCGATGACTGGACCCACACCCAGGGCAGCCTGTTCAGCGCGATGAAAATGGAAAAGACCATGATCGGCCTGTTGCTGCTGATGATCGTCGCTGTGGCCGCGTTCAACATCATCGCCACCTTGATCATGGTGGTGAACGACAAGGGCGCGGACATCGCGATCCTGCGCACCATCGGCGCCACGCCTCGGCAGATCATGGCGATCTTCATGGTGCAGGGCACGGTGATCGGCGTAGTCGGTACCCTGATCGGCGGTGTGCTGGGGGTGATTGCCGCGCTGAACGTCAGTGAACTGGTGGGCTGGCTGGAGCGGGTCAGCGGGCAGCATATCTTCAGTTCGGACGTGTACTTCGTCAGCAACCTGCCTTCGGAGCTGCAAGGCGGGGACGTGTTGCTGATTTGCTCGGCGGGGTTTGTGCTGAGCTTCCTGGCGACCATTTACCCGGCGTATCGGGCGGCGAAGATTGAGCCGGCGCATGCGCTGAGATATTCGTAAGGCTTTAGACCGCTATCGGGGGCAAGCCCCCTCCCACATTTCAACCGCGTTTCAAGTGTGGGAGGGGGCTTGCCCTCGATAGGGCCGGCCCGGCTTGCATCAATCTCCCTTCGGCAACTCAATCACAAACCTTGTCCAGCCCGCCTTCGACTCACAATAAATCTTCCCCCCATGGGCCCGCACAATCGACTGGGTGATCGCCAACCCCAGCCCTGCATGCTCACTGCTGCCCTCATGCCGTGCCGGATCAGCCCGGTAGAAACGGTCAAACAGCCGCGGTAATAACCGCGCCGGAATGCCTTCCCCGTTGTTCTCCACCGTCAGCTTCACGCCCTCTGTGCCTTGCAAGATGCGCACCCGCACTTCGCCGCCTGATGGGGTGAACCGCAACGCGTTATCCAGCAGGTTCGACACGGCCCGGCGCAGCATGCCGCGATCTCCCGCCGTGTGGGCATTACCCTCGCGCACCAGCGTGACCTGCGCGTCTTCCGCCACCAGGGTGAAAAACTCCAACAGCGCTTCTACTTCGAGAGCCAGGTCCAAGGGTTCACGCGTGGGCATCAGTAAACCGTGATCCGCCTTGGCCAGATAAAGCATGTCGTTGACCAGTTGCGCCATCCACTGCAACTCTTCCAGGTTGCTATGCAGCGCCTCGCGATAATCTTCCAGCGGGCGCGGCTGGGTGAGGATGACTTGGGTCTGGGTCAGCAGGTTCGACAACGGCGTGCGCAGTTCGTGGGCGATATCGGCGGAGAAGGCAGAGAGGCGCTGGAACGCATCGCCCAGGCGCCCCAGCATGGCGTTGAACGCTTGAGCCAGTTCTGCCAGTTCCGCCGGCATTTGTGTATGGGGCAAGCGTTGCGTCAGGGAGTGGGCGGATACCCCGGCGGCCACTTCGCCCATGCGTCGCAACGGTCGTAAGCCACTGCGCGCAGCCCAGGCACCGAGCAGGGCGGTAGCCAGGGCCGAGAGGCCGACGGTCAGCCAGATCAAGCGCTGCATACGCTCCAGAAAGTGTTGGTGGTGCGTGATGTCGAGTACCAGGCTCAGCTGTGGCGAACCGGGTTGGCCGGGCGCCAACGGTGCGTTGTACACGCGGTACTCGGTGCCTGCGTTTTGCAGGCTGTGCAGGCCGGGTGCTTCGGGCAAGGTGACGTTCGGCGCGCCGTCCAGCCAGCGCTGGCCGGCAGCGCTGACGCGTAAAGTGAGGTCGGGCTGGTGACCCAGGTCGGCGCGCAGCTGTGGTGTTCGCTGGAGGAAGGCTTCCCGTGAGTCGATACCCTGCAAGGTGCTGCGCAGCGCCACTAATTTGCTGTCGAGCTGCTGCTGGTCCAACTCAATGAAGTGCGCCTCGCTGGCGCGGTTGAACAGCACGCCTGCGACCAGTGACACCACTGCGGTGCAAGCAGCGAACAGCAACGCCAGGCGGCTGGTGAGGGAGAGCCGCTTGATCAATTGCACCGTTCCTCCAGCACATAGCCCATGCCGCGCACGGTGTGAATCAGCTTGTTGGTGAAGCTGTCATCGACTTTAAGACGCAAGCGGCGAATCGCTACTTCGATGATATTGGTATCGCTGTCGAAGTTCATGTCCCACACCTGGGAGGCGATCAGCGACTTGGGCAGCACCTCGCCCTGGCGGCGCAGCAGCAATTCCAGCAAAGAGAACTCCTTGGCGGTGAGGTCGATGCGCTGGCCGTCGCGCTCTACGCGGCGACGGACGAGGTCCAGGCGCAGGTCGGCCAGTTGCAGTGTGGTTTCCTGCGGTGTGCTGCCGCCACGACGCAATAGGCTACGCACGCGCGCCAGCAATTCGGAAAAGGCAAACGGCTTGACCAAGTAATCATCGGCGCCCAGTTCCAGGCCATGTACACGGTCTTCTACTGCATCGCGAGCCGTGAGAAACAGCACCGGGATATCCAGGCCTGCGCTGCGCACCGCTTGGAGAATTTGCCAGCCGTCGCGGCCGGGGAGCATTACGTCGAGGATCAGCAGGTCGTAATCGCCGGTCAATGCCTGATGCTGCCCAGTCGTGCCGTCGGCCACCAACTCGGTGGTGAAGCCCGCCTCGCTCAGGCCCTGGCGCAGGTATTGGCCGGTTTTCGGTTGGTCTTCGACGATCAGCAGTTTCATGTAGGGCTCTTGGCAAAGGGGACGCTGGCCTTTATACCGTGGCTGCCAGGGTAGGGGCGCAAGCTGACAAAGTTGTAATCTAGCAGTCAGTTGGCTGGCAGCGAGGCTATCTTAAAGTGCGCCCCAAGCGGGTCACCTATTTTTGGAGAGTAAGAGATGGCATTGCGTACCCCCCTGTTATTAGCGGGCTGTTTGTTGGCGTTGAGTTTCAATGCACTGGCGGATGCAGCTCACACTTACGCGTTCGGCCAACCGGCACCGGCTGAAAAAGCCACGCGTACCGTGGAAGTCACGCTGCAGGACATTGCCTTTACGCCCAAGTCCCTGGACGTAAAGGCCGGTGAAACCGTGCGTTTTGTACTGGTCAACAAAGGCCAGTTGCTCCACGAATTCAACCTGGGCGACGCGGCGATGCATGCGGCGCACCAGAAAGAGATGTTGCAGATGCAAGCCAGCGGCATGCTCACCGCCACCGGCATGGGCAAGATGGACCACAGCGCCATGGGGCACGGTGATATGGGCGGCATGAAGCACGACGATCCCAACAGTGTATTGGTGGAACCGGGCAAGACTGCCGAACTGACCTGGACCTTTACCAAGGCCACGGGCCTGGAGTTCGCCTGCAACCTTCCCGGCCATTACCAGGCGGGCATGGTCGGCAAACTGACCGTTGAGTGAGGCGTTTGTTAAGGGCGGGGGCAAAGGCTGGTAGACTGGCGCGGTTTATTTAGCCAGGTTTCCGCCATGCATCCCGCAGCCGAACATTCGCCGCTGGGCAAGTCCAGTGAATACATATCCACCTATACCCCATCGTTGCTGTTCCCGATTCCGCGCGCCGCCAAGTGGGCCGAACTGGGCCTGAGCGCCGAAACCCTGCCGTACAAGGGCGTGGATTTCTGGAACTGCTTCGAATTGTCCTGGTTGCTGCCCTCGGGCAAGCCGGTGGTGGCCATCGGTGAATTCAGCATTCCGGCCGACTCGCCGAACATCATCGAGTCCAAGTCCTTCAAGCTGTACCTCAATTCGCTGAACCAGACCGCGTTTGTCGATACACCCAGCCTGGAAGCCACCCTGCGTGCCGACCTCAGCGCCGCCGCCGGCAAACCGGTGGACGTGCGCATCCGCAGCCTGGCCGACATCGAGGCCGAAGGCGTGATGGCGTTGCCGGGTGCGTGCATTGACGGCCTGGATATCAGCGTCAGCAATTACGAACACCCGCGCCCGGAACTGCTGCGTTGCGATGACTCGCGTGTCGTGGAGGAGAGCGTGCACAGCCACCTGCTTAAATCCAACTGCCCGGTGACCAGCCAGCCAGACTGGGGCAGTGTGGTGGTGGAGTACCGTGGTGCGGCACTGGATCATGCCAGCCTGCTGGAATACATCGTGAGCTTTCGCCAGCACTCGGACTTCCATGAGCAGTGTGTGGAGCGGATCTTCCTGGACTTGCAGCGCTTGCTCAAACCGGAGAAGTTGACCGTGTATGCGCGGTATGTGCGCCGGGGTGGGTTGGATATCAACCCGTATCGCAGCACTGAGAACACGCAGTTTCTGAACGTGCGGCTGGCGCGTCAGTAAGCCTGCACGCAAAACCAAATGTGGGAGGGGGCTTGCTCCCGATAGCGGAGTGTCAGTCACAGCAACTGTGTCTGAACCTCTGCTATCGGGGGCAAGCCCCCTCCCACATTTTGGTTTCGTGCTTGGCTTGCGGGCAGGTTAGATCCCGATATTGCCCAGGGTGATCATGATATTGCGCAATGTCCCGGAAATGACTGGGTGTTCGGCATCGAACTCTATGGCCGCTTGATTCACATCGTCGGAAATACTGGGCGTCTGAGTCGCCGGTTCAAGTTCAAGTTGTAATTCAAACTTGGCAATCAAGGCTTCCAGCGCTTCACGTTTCTCTTCCGACAGCGGCGGGTCCTGTTCCAACTGCCCGCGCAGGATCTCGACCTGTTCTTCCAGCTTTTTGCGATCAGGCATGACGTTCTTTCCTTTTATCGATAGTCACTGGCATAGACCGCGGCACGCCGTGAAAGGTCTACGAGCTGGCCTGTAGATTAATCCACTGGG
Organism: Pseudomonas sp. MF6755; assembly: GCF_016405635.1. NCBI lineage: Bacteria > Pseudomonadati > Pseudomonadota > Gammaproteobacteria > Pseudomonadales > Pseudomonadaceae > Pseudomonas > Pseudomonas sp. MF6755. The sequence goes on along the minus strand of NZ_JAEKDA010000001.1, from coordinate 342,186 downwards.
GCCGACCGTGCATGATCTTGATCAGGGCTTCTCGCCTTTGAGCTGGCGCAGGCTGATGTCTGCAAGGCAACTGCCGAGCTCGCCCAGATGATCGATCACCGAGTGCACGCCCAGGCCATAGAGCGCCATCGTCGCCTTGCCACGCTTGGATTCGCGCTGCTGCTCGGTCAGAGCCTGCCATTGCTCGGGCGACAGGCCGCAGAGCGAGCCACAGGAGGCCAGGCCGATGGTCCACAACCCGGCATTCAGGCCCGATTGCAGTAGGCGCGGCTCGCCGCTGACCAGTACGCAGCCTTCCAGGCGTTCGATGTTCAACTCCATCAAGGCTTGCCAGCAAGCGTGGGGCGCGGGCCAGCGGATGGAGGAGGGCGAGGCTGCCTTGAGCCAGCCCGGCAGGCCGGTGGACAGAGGCGTGGTGATTGAGGGGGGCAGTTCGTCCAGCCAGGCGCAGGGCACGCCTTGTTCTTTAAGGCTGCGCAGAATCTTCAACGCGCCGGGTGTGACCTCGGCATCGGGGCAGGGCGAATCGGTGCGCGCCTGGGAACCAAAATCTACCAGGCAGCCACTCAGGCCAAATAACACGGCGGTCAACGAGGGGGCAGTGGCGACGGCAATCTCGGCGTGTGGCATCTGAACGTCCCTGAAATAGCAGCAACACTATCGGGCTGGCATGACAAGGGCATGACACTGGCGTACTTGTAGGAATTTTGTTCATTTTCCGTAAGTCAGTTCCTAGTGGCTGCCTTAATCGACACTTCCGTCATATACTGACGGTCTTATTCAGGGCATAGCGCCCATGACAGACCATTCAAGGAGCAAAAGCTATGCGCTGGAGCCAGTACTTCGCTCAGCTATCGGTGTGTGCCACCATCCTGTTGGCACCGTTCGCCGCCCAAGCCGCGTCGGAAGATGACCCATGGGAAAGCGTCAACCGCCCGATCTTCACCTTCAACGACACCGTTGACACCTATGCCCTCAAGCCAATCGCCCAGGGCTATCAGTTCGTCACCCCGCAATTTGTGCAGGACGGCGTTCACAACTTCTTCCGCAATATCGGCGATGTCGGCAACCTGGCCAACAACGTGCTGCAGCTCAAGCCCTACAATGCGGGTGTAGACACGGCTCGCCTGTTGGTCAATACCACGTTTGGCGTGCTGGGCTTCGTCGACGTCGGCACCAAAATGGGGCTGCATCGCAGTGATGAAGACTTCGGCCAGACCCTCGGTTACTGGGGCGTCGGCAGCGGCCCGTACGTGATGATCCCATTGCTCGGCCCAAGCACCTTGCGTGATGCGCCGTCCAAATACGTTGACAGCTACACCCAGCCGTACCGCTACATGAACGACATCGGCTGGCGTAACAGCACCTTCGGCCTCAACGTCGTCGACGTGCGCGCCAGCCTGCTCGACAGCGAGAAGCTGATCAGCGGTGACAAGTACACCTTCATTCGTAACGCCTACCTGCAGAACCGCGAGTTCAAGGTCAAGGATGGCAAGGTCGTTGACGACTTTTAAGCTGTGACGTTTTGAAATGAAAAAGGCGACCTGAGAAGGGTCGCCTTTTTTGTGCGCGCTTTTCAGCGCATGTTCAAGATCTTAAGGCCCAGGTGTTGTTCATCGCCTGCAGTCTTGGTCCACACGACTTCAGTATCCGCCTCCAGGCCCTTGAGTGCCGCATGCTCTGAGTCGATGCGCACGGTCAGTTGGTCGCCCACGCTGAACTGGCGCGGTGCCTGCACCTGCATGCCGGAGCTGGAAAGGTCCAGGCATATACCTTCAATCTCCTGCCCGGCGTGGATCAAAGACACATTGGCGTCCACCCGCATGCGGATGAAATCGCGTTTTTCGTCGTAGCCGCGCTCGTGTTCGCTCACAGCATCCATCCTTACTTTACGTTGGGGTCGTGACAGTTCTTATAACTCCCGGTGATTTGCGATGTAAAGACGCTCGGCGACCATCGGCATGAGCTTGAAACCCCTCACGGATGGGAGTACCGTCTGCGCCTTAGAAGGGCACCTCTGCTTTACCGTTGTGCATGGGTTAAATCCCAATGCTTTGTAGGACAGAGAGGCTAGAAAGCGAATCCAGTACGTGAGCCCGGCCATTGCCGGGCCGCCTACGCCAACCTAATTCTGGCGCCGTTTGCCCACATGCAGAAAACCAGTGCCACGCTGCTGATAATCGATGACGACGAAGTAGTGCGTGCGAGCCTCGCGGCCTATTTGGAAGACAGTGGCTTCAGCGTCCTGCAGGCCAGTAATGGCCAACAGGGTCTTCAGGTATTCGAGCGCGACAAGCCCGACCTCGTGATCTGCGATCTGCGCATGCCTCAGATGGGCGGCCTCGAGCTGATTCGCCAGGTGACCGACCTTGCCCCGCAGACGCCGGTGATTGTCGTGTCCGGTGCCGGGGTCATGAACGACGCCGTGGAAGCCCTGCGCCTGGGCGCCGCCGATTACCTGATCAAGCCCCTGGAAGACCTGGCCGTGCTGGAGCACTCGGTGCGCCGCGCCCTGGACCGTGCACGTCTGCTCCTGGAAAACCAGCGCTACCGGGAAAAGCTCGAGACCGCCAACCGCGAGCTCGAAGCCAGCCTGAACCTGCTGCAGGAAGACCAGAACGCCGGTCGCCAGGTGCAGATGAACATGCTGCCGGTCAGCCCATGGACCATCGACGAATTCAAGTTCGCGCACCAGATCATCCCGTCGTTGTATCTGTCGGGTGATTTTGTCGACTATTTCCGTGTCGATGAGCGACGAGTGGCGTTCTACCTGGCCGACGTTTCCGGCCACGGGGCTTCTTCTGCTTTTGTCACCGTGTTGTTGAAGTTCATGACCACACGGCTGTTGTTCGAGTCCAAGCGCAATGGCACCTTGCCGGAGTTCACCCCCTCCGAGGTGCTGGGCCACATCAACCGAGGCTTGATCAGCTGCAAGCTGGGCAAGCACGTGACGATGGTCGGCGGTGTGATCGATGAAGAAACCGGTCTTTTGACCTACAGCATTGGCGGTCACCTGCCGATGCCTGTTTTGTACACTCCTGACAGTGTGCGTTACCTGGAGGGGCGTGGTTTGCCGGTTGGCTTGTTCAATGAAGCCACCTACGAAGACCACATCCTGGAACTGCCGCCGACGTTCAGCCTGACGCTGATGTCCGACGGTATCCTGGACCTTCTTCCAGAGCCTACACTCAAAGAGAAAGAAGCCGCCTTGCCCCAAAAGGTCAAGTCGGCGGGCGGCAGCCTGGATGGCCTGCGGCAGGTTTTTGGATTGGCCACGCTAGGGGAGATGCCGGATGATATCGCCCTATTGGTGTTGAGCAGGAATCTTTGATGAGTACCGGAAGAATCCAATTCGCCGAGCAAGACGGGACCTTCGTCCTGAAGTTTGTCGGTGAAGTGCGCCTGACCTTGTGTTCGGCGCTGGATGCGACGATTGAGCGGATCTTCACAGCGCTGAACTTTTCGGCGATCGTGATCGATCTGACCGAAACCCGCAGCATCGATAGCACTACCCTGGGCCTTTTGGCCAAGTTGTCCATTCTGTCGCGGCAGAAGGTCGGCCTGTTGCCGACCGTGGTCACCACCCACGAAGACATCACCCGCCTGTTGCAGTCCATGGGCTTCGACCAGGTGTTCAACATCGTTGACCGCCCGATCCCCTGCCCGGAATGCCTCACCGACCTGCCGTCCCAGGACCAGTCCGAGGAAGTCGTACGAATCAAGGTGCTGGAAGCGCACAAAATCCTCATGGGCCTCAACGAGTCCAACCGCGAAGCCTTCCACGACCTCGTGAACGCCCTCGAGCGCCACTGATCCCCAATTGAAATATGATCAAAATGTGGGAGGGGGCTTGCTCCCGATAGCGGAGTGACAGTCAGTAAATTCATAACTGACCCACCGCTATCGGGAGCAAGCCCCCTCCCACAATTGACCTGCGATTGGCTCGAGACTGGCACACAAAAAAGGGCGGCACCCTCACAGGTGCCGCCCTTTTTGCTGCTATCTGCCTTTACAGCTTGGCAGTCAGCAACGCTTCCAGCTTCTCCTGATCCCGAGCAAACTGGCGAATCCCCTCCGCCAGCTTCTCAGTTGCCATCGCATCCTCGTTGGACTCCCAACGGAACTGCGCTTCAGTCAGATGCACACGGGCCTCACCGGCATGGCCTGGCGACAACTTACGCTCCAGCTTGCCTTCATCCGCCGCGAGTTTTTCCAGCAGGTCCGGGCTGATGGTCAGGCGGTCACACCCGGCCAGCTCCTCGATCTGGCTCAGGTTGCGGAAGCTCGCACCCATCACCACGGTCTTGTAGCCGTTGGCCTTGTAGTAGTTGTAGATGCGCGTCACAGACTGCACGCCCGGGTCATCGGAACCGGTGTAGTCGTTACCGTTGGCTTTCTTGTACCAGTCGTAGATACGGCCCACGAACGGCGAAATCAGGAACACGCCTGCTTCGGCACAGGCGACGGCCTGGGCAAACGAGAACAGCAGGGTCAGGTTGGTCTGGATGCCTTCTTTTTCCAGCTTCTCTGCGGCGCGGATGCCTTCCCAGGTGGAGGCGATCTTGATCAGCACGCGGTCACGGCTAACGCCGGCTTTGTCGTACAGGTCGATCAGACGGTGCGCACGCTTGAGAATGGCGGCTTCGTCGAACGACAGGCGCGCATCCACCTCAGTGGAAATACGGCCTGGCACCACTTTAAGGATCTCTTGGCCTACCGCCACCGCGAAACGGTCACTGGCCAGGCCCACGTCGCCGTTGCAGTCCTGTACACACTCATCCAGCAGCTTGGCATAGCCAGGGATCGACGCAGCCTTGAGCAGCAGGGAAGGGTTGGTAGTCGCGTCTTGCGGCTTGAGCTTGGCGAGGGTGGAAAAATCGCCGGTATCGGCTACGACGGTGGTGAATTGCTTGAGTTGTTCCAGCTTGGAAGTCATGGGCGTGCTCTGTCCTGTGGGTCTGATGACATTACCCGAGCGCTGGCAGGCGCTCAAGGGCGCAAATGCGTTAGGTCGTTTGCGAGGGCAATAACCTGGAAACGGCCGTTTGAAAGACCGGCTGTGCTGCTAAATAGGAGGGCAAAATCGGGGGGAGGTTCAATTTGAGTCGAGGTCAGGCGTATGACAGCTTTTATATAATGATTTTCAATATTCTGAAGTTGTGAAAACTTTATTTTCTTTAAGTTTGCTTGTTCCTGTTTTTGCCTGTGCTATACCTGATTCGCAGACGCTAAATATGCCGATAAAAACTCTGAAGACTTAACTGTTCGCGGCGAAGCGTGTGTGTGCCTTCCCATTAATAATCTGTTTGTTCGCTAGTGAAAAAGCAAAGGAGAGATGTGATGAAACGGAATGTATCAACGCTAGTCGCTGCCATGGGTTTTATATGTTCAACAGCGGTATTTGCCGACGTAACAGTGCAGCAGGCCCTTAACGCCGGTTGCTACGATAACCAACAAATGCGTGAAATCATTGATACCGCCAAAGCTGGCAAACCCATAGGGAGTCGCACCCTTGAGAAGGAAAATGAACTGACCTCAACCTATGGGGCGAAGATCACTGATTCCAGAGTGACGGCGCCTGCTACCTGGGTGTACCGCGCGTACGAAGGGGCAGACACCAACAATTGGCACGTCCAGAAGCTGAAGGCAGGCGTGATCTATGCCAAGGCCCAGAATGACCTGGACAAATATATTAAAAACGGCGGTACACCGGAAAAGTACTGGGCAATCGATGGGCCTGACCTGCACCAACCAGATTTCCCCAGTGCCACTTACACGACAATGCGCCTGCTCGCGTTACAGTCCAGCGACACTCCGCAAAGCCAGTTTGTAAGTTTTGCACTGGATTACGCTACCACAGGAACCTTTGGAGAGGCGGTGTATGCACTTCAGGTGAATCCGAATTCACCCATTCTAGGGCTGGTTAACTGCAAGACTGCCGGTGGCGAAGTTCAAGTTCAAATTCTTGGTGGCACCACGTTCGACACGCTTTATCGAAAACTTAGAACGGAGAGTGTCTGGAAACGATATGACCGCAAGACCGACACATGGATAGCCGTACCCAATGGAACAGTGCCGGAAAAACTGTAAAACCGCAGCAAGGGCCGGCAGTTAATGCCGTGCCCTTGCACGTGATAAAAGTGTGGGAGGGGGCTTGCCCCACTGACACTCACCGCCCTTCCAACAGCCCCGCCGCCTGATCCAACAACGCCAACGGATCCGCCGCCTTGTGAATATCCACCGACAACATCTGCCGAAACTTGCGTGCACCAGGGAAACCCGTCCCCAGCCCCAACACATGCCGCGTGACGTGATGCATTGAACCACCGGTCGCCAGATGTTCCGCGATATACGGCCGCAACTGCGCCAATGCCTGCGCCCGACTGATCACCGGCGCCTCACTGCCAAACAACTGCTGATCCACCTCTGCCAGCAGATACGGATTGTGATAAGCCTCCCGGCCCAGCATCACCCCATCAAACGTCTGCAAATGCTCACGGCATTGCTCCAACGTCTTGATGCCGCCATTGAGATTAATTTCCAGCTCAGGGAAATCCTGCTTCAACTGCGCCGCCACGTCATAGCGCAACGGCGGAATGTCCCGATTCTCCTTCGGCGACAACCCCTCCAGAATCGCAATCCGCGCATGCACGGTAAAACTGGTGCAACCCGCATCCTTCACCGTCCCGACGAAATCACACAACTCGGCATAACTGTCCCGGCCATTGATCCCGATACGGTGCTTCACCGTCACCGGAATCGACACCGCATCGCGCATGGCCTTCACGCAGTCCGCTACCAGGGCAGGGTGAGCCATGAGGATTGCGCCGATCATGTTGTTTTGCACCCGGTCGCTGGGGCAACCGACGTTCAGGTTCACCTCGTCATAGCCCGCGGCCTCGGCCATGCGGGCGCACGCGGCCAAATCAGCCGGAACACTGCCACCCAACTGCAGCGCAAGCGGGTGCTCGGCTTCGTTGTGACGCAGGAAGCGGTCATGATCGCCATGCAGGATCGCGCCGGTGGTGACCATCTCGGTGTAGAGCAGGGCGTGTTTGGAGAGCAGGCGCAGGAAGAACCGGCAGTGGCGGTCGGTCCAGTCCATCATGGGAGCGACGGAGAAGCGGCGGGACAGGGCTTGCGGTGGAGCTATGACTGAGGGCATTGGGATCTGGGATGGATAATGCGAAGGGTGGGCAGTTTATCAGGAATGGGTCGGAGGGGGGCTGGGTGTTGATCGTGCGTCGCGAGACCCAAATGTTAAATAAATCTGTCCTCTTTTTGGTCCCCTTTTTTGCACAGCGTCAGATGTCGGCGTTGGCAGTGGGTGTCGGGATTGGCGCTACAGGCACTTGCAACAAAAAAACGCTCGGGGTTCTTTTAAGTTCTGGAGGGGCTGGTTTCCCGGAGTATCGAATTGTGAGGACAATACTAAATACGCTGACGCATGATAAACTCTTAGGAAGTCACACAGATAAACGATAAGAGTTCGAACAGCATGCTGACATTTTTTAAAGGGGAATCCCAAGGTTTAAAGGTTGCGCCTCGCTGGCCATCCTCTAAAGTATTAATTGAAAAAAATGTATTTCTTAAGTTGCTTGAAGTCCAGTCAAAACTTCCATCATCCGTTAAGCTATTGCTCGTTCGTGGATATGAAAATAAAAGTAGCAGGCTTGGTATATTTAGGCACATGTCAAGATGGCTAGGTATCAAGCTATTTTGCACATGCTACCCCAGTCGAAAGAGCGAGGTGGGTGATATATTTGGCTCCAATGGGCATGACGTGGATGGTTCTCATGTAGATGTGTCAATCGTTCTGAATGGAAAAAGACTGCGATTCTTGCCCCTGGGAGTCTTTACATCGTTGAGTCTTCAACAGCGTAGAGCGGAGGAGCACCTCGCTGTTATTAAACACGTCAAAGGAGAACTTGAGCAGTGCGGCTTCAGTATTCATCACAACCAAACAGAGAGCATGCAAATCCATTGTGACTTCAATGGGTAAGCTGGGAGTGCTTCTGTTCTCCAGGAAACTGCTCTGCTAATCATAACTAAAGGGTAAATAGTGAATATTGAAGTCAGCGTTGTGGCAAAGAACTCGCAAGGAATTTTGACCGCTATGCTGGTCGATTACTTACATGAGCTGGGCGTAGATACAGCGTATCCGTACCTCCCACTTTACTGGGAGGAGCCTGAGAGGCACCCCTATTTTATTCTTGTGAATGGCAAGGTTGCTGGATTTGCTCTTGTGAGAACATTGAGCGATGCGCCCTTGTTTGAGATGGCCGAGTTTTTTGTAGCAGAATCATATCGCGGCGACTCAGTCGGAAGAGCGGCGGTGCGTACACTCTTCAAATTACACGCAGGAGCCTGGCGAGTTTCAACCATGATTGACAATATGAACGGATTAAAATTTTGGCGGGCAGTCGTGCCAGCGGATACGCCAGTTAGTCGCATCGAAGAGCCGGGCGAAGCCCCTTATGTACTGTTGTTATTCAACACTTCCAAGTGCTAGATTGTCTCGCCGTATGCCACTCAACCACAGTTGATTTCATCAGCACCATTGAGTGGGCCCAATAGCAGCAGAGTCTTTTGCAAAGCTCGGTCGTAAAATTAAAGAACCGTGCCTTCAAAATGGCTCCAGCGGCGTCGAACGTCAGCACACACAGCTGCGCGACTCGGCACCGTAGAGACAGATGATAACCATCCAGAAACGGACGTCACACAACACTAAAAGCTCTCGAACTAACGTAGACGAGCCATTGCAAGTGCATCGACAAAGACACCGTCACGAACCGCATACTTTCGCAATGTCCCTTCAACTTCAAATCCAAATTTTTGGTAGAGGGATTTAGCGGCATTGTTGTCCGAGTAGACTGTTAGCTCTACCCGGTGAAGATTCATCCAGTTATCAGCAATCTCCAAAACGGCCCCCATCAATTGGCTCCCTACACCTTTGCCGTGCCAAGCTAGCGCGACACCCATATAGATTGAGCCGACATGGCTTTGTCGGATTCGTGAATACTGGTCTAACACAATATTACCGATGACTTTGCCTTTGTGGACTGCCACTAATTGGACTCGACGTTCATCGCAGCCAGATAGACGGCTTCGCCATATATCATTTGGTTGATAAGGCATCTGAAGTACTTGACGGCATACCGTTGGCTCGTTGTAGAGCGCTGTTACACCTTCGACGTGCACCTCTGTAAATCGCTCAATAACTATTTCTTCGAACGAGGTGGTCACTTTACATCATCCTCTAGAGGGGGTATGGCAGCGCAGTGTAGTAAATTAAGGTGATAAATGGCTAGTTTTGCTGCCAACAATGTCAACGTGAGTCACCCCGAGTTTTTAGATAGATCCCACTGACTGCTTTTGGCCGGTTGCTGCCCTTTGCGACAGCCCTCAATCGGCCAAAAGCAGACATTCTTTCAAGGTGCGAGATTACAAACGCGACGGCCCGGTTACTACTGTCAGCAGAATACCGAACCCGACCAGAAGTCCGCCAAACACGCGGTCGATCCAATGGCGCACAGCCAGCAATCTATTCCGTACAGGGCCTGCGGAAAAGCAAAGCGCTACTAGGCTGAACCACGCAACATGCGCCACTGAGATAATAGCCCCATAACCTATCTGTACTGCCAAAGGCGTATCAGGGCGAACCACCTGCATGAATAAACTGATAATGAAGATGGTGGTCTTGGGATTTAGCACGTTGGTCAGGAAGCCGGTGCGCATTGCAGCTAGATCCGATAGCGATGCTAAGCCTCTGTCGACTGATACACGGCTGGGCTTGGATCGAAGCATCTTCACGCCTAGATAAACCAGGTAGACCGCCCCGATGAGCTTGATAGCATTGAATAGCCAGAGTGATTGCTGAATTACCAGACCCACGCCCACGAGGGTGTACGTAACATGCACAAGGACACCCAACCCTATGCCTAATGCTGTCAGTACCCCAGCGCGCCGCGAGAGAATAAGGCTGTTGCGCGATACCATGGCAAAATCCGGGCCTGGGCTGATAACGGCGAGTAGGGTTATCGTGATTACGGCTAACAATTCGGTCATGTCGTATTCTGTATAATTGCAGGATTTACGAGATAATACTGAACCCCATGCTTAGTTGATAACGATGATTCCTGATAGAAATGGTGAGCCAGACTCACAACCACGCATGCCTTCGCTGATTGCATTGCGCTGCTTCGAAGCAGCGGCTCGCCTAGAGAATTTCAGCAGGGCAGCAGAGGAGTTACATCTGACTCCGGGCGCGATCAGTCGCGCTGTACGTCTGCTGGAGGACGAGCTTGGCATTCCGTTGTTCGATCGGCGGAGCAGGCGTGTGTACCTGAACGATGCGGGTTGCAAGTTGGCGAAAGCTGTCGGCAAAGGCATGGATCTGATGCGCCAGGCTATTAGCGAACTACGTGTCAGTGCTCGACAAGAGCGGCGCTGGGTACTGTCTTGTGAGCCGACACTGCTAATGCGATGGCTAGTTCCACGCTGGTCAACCTTCCAGGCTCGGCACCCCGACATCAACGTACACCTCGTAGCTGGCGGGGGGCCGTTCAGCTTCGCCAACGGTATCGACCTCGCCATCCGGCGTGATGATTTTCCTTGGCCCAACAGCTACCACGTCGAGCCTCTTTTCGCGGAAAAAGTGGGACCAGTTTGCCGCTCCGATAAGGCAGCAGCTTGGTTCACCAAGAAGAAGACGGGCACCGTGATTAAGGCGACCGCACCGCGTCTGCATACCCGCTCGCGTCTAAGTGCTTGGCATGAATGGGCGTCAGCTGTAGGCGAGTCTCCACCCGATACGACAGGGCAAACCTTTGAGCACTTCTATTTTAGCTTGCAGGCTTCTGTGGCAGGCCTGGGTGTGGCAATCGGGCCGTGGCATCTAGTGCGAGACGATTTGGAGACGGGTGTCTTAACTGCTCCATTGGATTTCGTGGAGGATGGCTCACGCTACTGCCTGTTATCCCCTGAGCCGTTGCGGCCTGATAGCCCTCAGGCCGACCTGCTGGAATGGCTGCGGACGTTGGCATAGCTGGATACGAGAATTGGTTGGCTTGCTTAGCTACCGCTATTACCGCGGTGCGACGGAAAAGCGGCGGGAGAGGGAGCGGTTTGTAGGGGCCTGGGGAATCTGAGTCAATGAGGCGAATGGGGTGCAGTGCATCAGGGATGGATCTTGGGTGTGGGAGAGGCGTGAGCCGTGTCTCTCACCACTTCGCACTTAGCGGTGCAGCGTGTGGAATATGCCAAGGATCCGAAGGCGCTATTTCGTCAGATAATACGGTTTGACCCCCGACATCTCCAGATTACTTGAACAGTTCACAGGCGTTCGCGTACTACACCTATGTTTGGTTGGGGCCGATGTCGGTTGTTTGTGGGGGGAAGTAGCGGAGCTTTAGTGTCGACGACTTCGAGTTGGCGTCATTGGCATGCCAACTGGCGTGTCTTACCAATGCCTCTCTCCTGACCTGGCGATAACCTTCACTCACATCGAGTCAGGCGCAGGTTTGTTCCATGAAGCAATCAAGTCGAGTAGTACTGGTAACGGGCGCTTCTTCCGGGATGGGGAAGGCTTTCGCGCAGGCTTTGTTGGGGGAGGGCATGGTCGTTTACGCCGTCGCCCGGCGCGTGGATCAGATGACGGAACTGCGCCGGTTGGGGGCGATTACACTCGCGATGGATATCACTAGCGAGCAGGATGTGGAGCGAGTCGTTGCCCACATTAAAAGTCAGCACGGTACGGTAGATGTGCTTCTGAATAATGCCGGCTTTGGATTATACGGGGCGATGGAAGACACCCTGATCGATGACGCCCGCTACCAATTCGAGGTGAACCTGTTCGGGCTTGCACGACTGACGCAGGCCCTGCTGCCGGGTATGCGTAGCCAGGGCAAAGGTCTCATCATCAATATCTCCTCCATGGGGGGCAAGGTCTACACCCCGCTAGGCAGTTGGTATCACGCCACCAAACATGCTCTGGAAGGATGGTCGGATTGTTTGCGCCTGGAGCTTCGACAGTTCGGTATCAACGTGGTCTTGATTGAACCGGGCGCGATCGACACCGAGTTTGGGGCTGTCATGCTGGAACCCATGCTTCGCCGCTCGGAAAACGGTGCTTACCATGCCATGGCCCAAAAGGTCGCCGCTGCCACGCGGCAGTCGTATAAACCCGGGTCGCTGTCCAAGCCCCAGGTAATCGTCGACCTGGTGTTGAAGGCTGTGCGTAGCGCCCATCCCAAAACACGCTATGTTGGGGGTAAATATGCGCGGCCACTGATGACCATCCGCAAATGGCTGGGTGACCGGATTTACGACAAGCTAATGATAGCTATGGTGCGGTGACAGGAGCGAGACCTATGAGGCCTGCTACGCAGTTTTCGGTGCATCCGGGGTGGGCGTTGCTCATTGCTGATCTCGGTGCGAACGTTGCCGATGTGCTGAGGCTTGCCAAGCTTCCCGATGACCTTTTTGCCAGGCCAGATGCGAGCGTGGACCCGATAGAGTATTACCAGCTTTGGCTCGCACTGGAGCAGTTGACCCAAGGGCAAGAACTGCCATTGATCATAGGCAAAGCGATTACCGCCGAAGCGTTTGACCCTCCCATATTTGCAAGCTTGTGCAGCCCGAACCTGGAGGTCGCCCTGCGGCGACTTGCCGGCTATAAAGCGCTGATAGGGCCTCTGGTGTTGCGCATTGAGCAGCAAGCGGCCTTCATGGCGGTGAGTGTAGAGTTTCCGAGGGGTGTGCCGTCATGGCCTGCCAGCACCGTAATGACGGAGCTTGTGTTTTTTACTCAACTGGCTCGCCTGGCAACCCGTCATCGGATCTGCCCAATACGTGTGCAATTACCGACGCCGCCCGATGATTGCGGCCCTTACGAAGCGTTTTTCGGCTGCGCTGTCACGGTGGGCCCCAAGCCTTCAATCAGGTTTAGCGACAGTGATTCAAAGCGGCCTTTCCTGACCGCGAACCAACCCATGTGGGTGTTTTTTCAGCCGCTGCTGGACAAGCGCTTAAGTGAATTGGGCGCCGCGGCCAGCGTACGCAAGCGTGTGCAGGGGGTGCTGCTTGAGTTATTGCCAAGCGGCCAGGCGAACATCGATGCGGTCGCGCAACGGCTAGCGACGAGCAAACGCTCCTTGCAGCGTGCGCTGGAGCTTGAAGGCAGCAGCTATCAAAAGTTGCTGGTGGAGACGAGGCGCAGACTTGCCGAGCATTACTTGAGCCGTTCGCAAATCAGCGTTGCTGAAGTAGCGTATCTGTTGGGTTTTGAGGACGGAAACACCTTCCACCGTGCGTTCAAATCGTGGTCAGGCATCACACCTGGAGTCTACCGTTCTCAATGGTCAGGCAACGTTTTTTACTCCTAGTGTTTTTAGAAGATGATTTTCTACATCTTGTCGTTTGGATAACACCTCAGATCTCAAGGAGATAATTGCGCCGTATATCGTGGTTAAAACCCTGCATGGATTGAGCATTTCGCTAAATACATCTGTCCCCTGCTATGCGCAGCAAGGGGCTGTTTTCCGCCTGCGCGACCTGCCCGCGTCCATCCCTGGACGCGAGCGAGGGGCTGCCGCTTAGAAGCTGTAGCGGGCAGTCAGCTTGAAATTGCGTGGGTCGCCGTAGATGTCGTAAGGCTCATAGCCGCCATTGGCGACGCTGGAGTAGTACTTACGGTCGAACAGGTTGTTTACGTTGAACTGCAGATCCAGATGCTCGTTGGCCTTGTAGCCCGCCACCAGGCCGGCGACTGTGTACGAGCCCTGCCGGTTTTTCCATGCACTGGTACCGCTGCCACCCGAGGTGCGGATCTGGCTCTGCTGGTAGAGATCACCGCCAATGCGCCAGCGGTTCAGGTCGCCGGACAGGTTGTAGATCGTGGACACCTTGAACATCTGACGCGGCAGTCGGCGGTTGAAGTCCTGGCCTTCCAGGGAGGTGTCGGCATCGGTGACATATTTGGTCTGGGTGTAGGTGTACCCGCCGGCCAGTTGCCAGTTTTCGGTTAGGGCGCCCTGGACTTCCAGGTCAATGCCTCGACTGCGCACCAGGCCGGAAGCCTGGTAGCACGAACTGACAGGGGTGGTACCGCAGCCTTTGACATCAGGCAGTTCCTGGGCGCGGTTGTTCTGATCGATCTGGAAGATTGCGGCACTGGCGTTCAGCGCACCACCAAAGTATTCGCCCTTGATGCCCACCTCGTAGTTCTCACCCTCGATAGGCTTGATCACTTGTCCGCCGAGGCCTTTTTCGGTCTGCGGCTTGAAGATATCGGTGTAGCTCACATAGACCGAGTGATTGGCATCCAGGTCATAGACCAGGCCGGCATAACGGGTCAGGTTGCGCGTGACCTTGTAGTTGCTTTCGGGAGTTTCCCGGCTTTCGAATTCGTACCAGTCCAGGCGGCCGCCGAGAATCAGCGACAACGGCTCGGTCAGGCGCAGGCGGGTGCTGGTATAGAAGCTGTCCTGAGTCGTGGTCTCGGGACGCAGGGTGCGCCCCTTGGTGATCTCCGGCTTGGTATGACCCCGTGGATCCCACCCGAAGAGATCGACGTTACTGTCGATGAAACGCTCCCAAAGCTTGCCGGTGCGGTAGTCCAGCTGACGTTTGCTGGCGCCCACGGTGAAGTCATGTTCCATACCCAGTAGCTGGAAGGGGCCGCTGAGCGCCAGGTCGTAACCTTTTTCCTTCTGCTCCATGGCTTGCGTCCACAGGTAGTGGCGGTTGTACCCCCAGATGGAAGAGGCCAGCACGTCTGTGTTGGTCGTCGCCTGCATGGCGGCCATGCGCAGCTTCCAGTCATTGGCGAAGCCATGCTCCAGGGTCGCGAAATAACCGGTGGTGCGGTTGTCCATGTATTCATAGTCATGGCCCAGAAAGGTGTCGCGTGGCAGGCCTAGATGGCCGCCACCGCGGGCCATAGGCAGCCCACCCCAGACGTAGTTGGTGTAGTCCTTCTGCCGGTAGGCACCCAGCGTCAGGGTGGTGGTATCTGTCAGGTCGGCGTCGACTACGCCGTAGTACAGGTCGGCATCACTCTCGACCGACTCGCGAAAGCTTTTCGAGTCCTGCTTTGAGAGCACGGTCCGGGCGCGTAAGGTGCCGCTGTCATTGAGCGGGCCGCCGACGTCCAGGGTGCTGCTGTAATTGTCCCAGCTACCGGCACTGCCGGTGAGCGTGGCCTGGAACTTATGGGTCGGGCGCTTGCGTATCAAGTTGATGGCGCCAGCGGGGCTGCCGGCGCCCTGAGCCAGGCCGGTGGCACCGCGAACGATCTCGACGCGGTCATACATCGCCAGGTTGGCTTCGCTGCTGGGTATGTAGGTGAGGAAACTGGTGGGGAAACCGTCGTACAAGATGGTATCGACGTCGAAACCACGCGCGCTGAACGTGGGCCGCCCGGCGCCGCCGGAGGTATTCAGAAATACACCCGGCGCACTCTTGGCGACATCGCTGAGGGTGGTCATGGCCTTGTCGTCCATGCGCTTGCGCGTGACCACGCTGACCGACTGCGGCGTTTCACGCAAGGTGAGTGGCAGCTTGGTGGCAGTTTGCATGGCCCCCGTCGTGTAGGAACCGCTGTTCTCGGTGGTCTCGCCCAACTGCTGAGCGGTGATTGCGGTCTCACCCAGCTGCAAGGCGCCGCCTGATTCAACAGCCTTCTCCAGCGTCACGCTACCCTCAGCGGTAGGCCGCCAGGTCAAGCCGCTGCCGCTCAACACTTCAGCCAGTGCGGCCTCCGGTTCTTTGGAGCCGACTACGCCGGGGCTGTTCTTGCCCGATACCAACGAGCCATCCACTATCACCCGCAAACCGCTCTGAGCGGCCAGGCGATTCAGCGCGCTTGCCAAGGGCTGTGGTGTGATATTGAACTGATGAGGATCGGCAGCCGCCAGGTCGGACATCAGCACACACAGCATGGTAAGCGGCGCTACGGGCAAAAATTTTATGCGCGAAGCTCTATACAGCGGACGGTACATCGGCGCCTCCCCCTAAATACGAAGAATTATCGTTCTAGGTAGTGAGACGGACCAGGCACCAACAACCGTAAAAAATAATTGTAATATTTTGGGTGGTCGCTAGAGACGGCGGTTCGTGCAGTGCTCGAGGTTCATAAGGACGGCGCGCAGCTAGCAGCACACCGCTAGAAACCTGCCTCCCCAACACATCCACCGCCAGCGGCTTGGTCAACGCTCCCACACAGGGCGATGGCCGATGTCACTGACGCTGTACCGGCGTACTCGGAGTCGGAAAAGCTCATGTGGCTAATGCGAGCTTCTGGGCTGGCAAACGCGAATGAACGCTGCCTTGCAGCCCCCCGTATTACCCGAAAATTCAAAGCCCAAGCGGTCAATCAACTGATCGAAAATGAGCTGCGAGTGTCCAAAGGTGCATCCAGGCACCGAGTGCTGGAATTTCGCTGTTTGCACGACACGATAGAAAAACCTGGGGGCTACCCGCTATGCTCGAATCGACTTGGACCGCACTCAAGCACCATCAACGAGTGCGTGAAATTGTTACTGTCCTCGCCAGTTTCGGGGCTCAGGATGTGCTATTCCGTCTGGGCCTGGGACGGCTGGTGGGGGGGGCTGAGCCCGTCGCCAGCCAACCAACTGACGAGGGCACCCCACAGCGCGTGAGGCGAGCATTGGAGGCGTTGGGGCCAACGTTTGTCAAGCTTGGGCAGATCCTTGCAAGTCGCGGCGACATCTTGCCGGCATTGTGGATCGAAGAACTCGAAAACCTGCACAGCGGCGCGGCAACGTTGACTTGGGAGCAGTTGCAAGGCCAGGTTCTTGAAGACCTTGGTGCTGAGCTTGATCAGGTGTTCGCCGAGTTCAATACCACTCCTCTTGCGGCAGCGTCGATTGCCCAGGTCTATCGCGCGCGCCTGCTCAGTGGTGAGGACGTGGTGGTCAAAATTCAGCGTCCTGGGTTGCGACGTAAAATGACTGCCGACCTGCAACTGCTGGAAAGCGTCGCCCTACTGATTGAAGACAACGGTGCTTTGGCGCAGTACCAACCGCGCAAGATGGTCCGACAACTGGCTCGAGCGATGTTGGAAGAGCTGGATTTCACTCAGGAAGGCCTTAACTGTGACGCCGTAGCGGCTAATTTTTCGCAGCAGCCGCACATTGTCATCCCGCGTATTTATTGGGCCCATAGCAGCGAGCGGCTGCTTGTACAGGAATACCTTCCCAGCTATACCCCACTGGAGCGCCAAGCTCTGATCGAGCAAGGCTTGGACCCGAGCCTGCTGGCCAGCCGTGGCGCAAGTGCATTTATAAAAATGCTCTTGGAGGACGGTGTGTTCCATGGTGATCCGCACCCAGGCAACCTCAAGGCCATGAGTGGTAACCGTGTCGGTTTTATCGACTTTGGCATGGTTGGTCGTCTCGATGAGCGCCGACGCCTGGAGGTGATGAGCTTCATGCGCGCATTGACCGAGAACAATAGTGATGCGCTGGTGACTGTGCTAATCGACTGGAGCGGCAATGGTGTGCAGAACGTACCCGCCATTGAACAGGCCGCTCGCGAATACATTGCGCGCCATGGTGGCAAGGCATTGAACATGAGTGCGCTCATTGAAGACTTTCTTGATTTGATGCGCGAGCACCAATTGCTCTTACCGCCTGATTTGTTGGTGCTGTTCAAGGCACTGGTGACTGCCGATGGTGTGCTGACGCGTCTGGACCCGGAATTAGACCTTATCGCCACAGCCAAGCCGGCCATCGTCAAAATGCTCCGGGAGCAATTGAGTTGGAGGATGACTAAGCGCCTGGGCCTCGATGGCCTTGAATTGGGACGCGGCCTGTTGGGTGAGTTGCCGCAACTGGCGCGACTTCTAGTCAACCGGCTCAAGCACGGAGTCCTGGAAGTGCGCATGGATCTGCCTGGGCTAGAGCGTCTGGAGCGCTCATTGCGCCTGGCCTCCACAAGGCTGTCCTTAGCGTTGCTGATCAGCGCCTTGGTGATTACCTTCGGTCCGCAGATCGCTGCAGTGGGGCCAGTGTGGGCGGGCTTGCCGATGCTCAGTTGGCTGGCGGCGATTGCCACGGCGGGTGGTCTGGTGGCGTTTTTGTGGAGTTTGTTTAAAAGTTCTTAATTGGACTACGAAGCTCAGGGACTGATCCCGTTGATCAGTAACAGTCCTCTCCTTTCTTGGATGCACGGAGTATTCGGTACTCAGGGCACCTCGGTGCGCCGGGTCCTTAGCCCTGGTCTTCCACACCTGCGTACAGCTGCCACCTCTCATGTGGAAGTGAGATTGGTAGTTCCTGAATAGTTAAGGAGCTTCGCCATGTACAAGATCACACCTACGACGCTGCGCCCGCCGAACGTCCAAGCAACAACCTATACCTCGTAAACCCAACCATCGACCCCGACACCCTCCTGGCCAACGCCGCCGAAAATCTCGCATCCGCCAACGAAATGGCCGCTACCTTGGCTTTCGATCTCGACGACTCCCAACGCGCCATCGCCCTGGGCATTCAGCAGTTAATCGAGTTGAGCTCGCTGCTTGTTGACCGAGCCCAGGAACAAGTTGCGCCTGTAGCGGCCTCAGTCAAAGCCTGACAATCAGCCCCGCCGCCTTACCCCAAGGCGGCAACCTGAACTCATCCTGTCCCGCTGCAAAGTTTCATAATCCGCTGCACCTTTGAGGTCTACGATCCCAACAAGAGAGGCCTCTACGCCTCCAGCCCACAGGAAGCTGAAACCATGGTCTCGAACCTCGTCAAAGTTGTGATGATCACCGGTACGTTGATGTTGAGTGCTTGTTCATCCTCACCAGCCGTGAGCAGTGACCCGTGCTTTTCAGGTGGATGCCAGGCATTCGGTGACCACAGCCCCAACAAAGCCACCAAGCTAAATTTCGGTGGCAACGGGCTGGGGAGTAGTTATGGGGACTATGGTTCGGGGTTGTTGCATGATGATTGATGAGGTGGTGGGTCAGTCTGTGGTGTGTTGACTGACCCACTGCAATCGGGAGCAAGCCCCCTCCCACATTGGATTTATGATCGGCGCAAAACTTGTGGCGTTAGTGACCGCCTTTCATGCGCCGGGCGATCAGGTAAAGGCCCAAGCCCACCAGTGCCGTAGCGGCGCCGATGTAGCCGGTGCTGGTCCAGCCCAGGCCGGCAGTGATGGCCATCCCGCCAAACCACGGCCCCAGTGCATTCGCCAGGTTAAACGCCGCATGATTCGACGCCGCCGCCAAGCTCGGCGCTTCATGTGCAATATCCATCAGGCGAATCTGCAACGGTGCCGCCAACGCGACCATGGTGCCCACCAACCCCATGCTCAGCAGCACGCCCCACAGCGACGATGCGGCGAAGGGGAAGAACAACAACACGGCCATCGACCACACCAAGATCAAGCCCACCGCCCGAAATTGCATGCGATCGAACAGCTTGCCGCCGGCGATATTGCCGATGATGCCGCCGACGCCAAATGCGGCCAGGCCGAACGGAATCCACTGTGGCGAGACTCTGGTCACTTCGAGCATGGTCGGCGCGAGGTAGCTGAATACGCAGAACATCCCGGCAAAACCTATCGCGCCGATGGACAGCGCCATCCACACCTGGGGTTTGGTGAAGGCGCGCAGTTCCTTGCGTGGGTCGCTGCGTTGTTCGTCGTGGCGGTGGGGTACGAACTGCCAGACCAGGGCGATGGTGATGAGGGCGATCACGCTGACCAGGGCGAACGCCGACCGCCAGCCCAGGTGTTGGCCGAGGAAAGTGGCGATGGGGTTGCCGAGCAGCATGGCCAGGGTCAGGCCCATCATTACGCGCGCTACGGCGCCGGCGCGTTTGTCGTTGGGCACCATGCTGGAGGCAACCACGGCGGCGATGCCGAAGTAGGCGCCGTGGGGCAGGCCGCTGATAAAGCGGAAGGCCACCAGCGAGCCGAAGGTCGGGGTGAAGGCGGTGGCGAAGTTGCCGAGGGCATACAGGCCCATCAGCAACAGCAGCATGTGTTTGCGTAGCAGCTTGGCGCCGAGGATGGCCAGCAGCGGGGCACCGACCATCACGCCCAGGGCGTAGGCGCTGATGGCGTGGCCGACCTGGGGTTCGCTCAAACCCAGGTTCTGGGCGATGTCGGGCATCAGGCCCATGATGGCGAATTCGCCGGTGCCGATCGCGAAGGCGCCCACGGCCATGGCTGCTTCCATTTTGGCGGCGCTGCGCACGGGCAGTACGTGCCCGGGTGTTTGCTGGATAGTCATGGGTAACTCTGTTGGGGTGGCGTGCACGAAGGACAGTCGCCGATGCTACGCAAACGGCGACGAAGGTGTCTAGAACCGCCATTTGCGCGAGAGTTCCAGGCCTGTGACCGCAGGTCGCGCCTGCCAGGCTTGACACGGGGGCATTAAAACCCGCGATTTAGGGCTGTCAATTGGCCAAACGGCGCATAAACGCCGTTCAGCGTGATATTCTGCGCGCCGTCTTGGTCTAGTCTTTCCATGGTGCGTACACCCGTATACGTCCCAGCGGTTGGCTGTCGCCCAGGTAGCTGAAGCCAATAATGATAAGAAGTCAGCGCAGAAGGGACATAACAGTGAGGTCGATCAATCGGCCTTGTGTGCCCACCCTGCAGTCCTTATGTGAATGTGCAGACCCCGCGGTACGTTGCCTGACGTAGCGTGATCGAGGGTCGCTCATGACCAGGGGCGGTGGGGCGGATGGCGTTTTATCATAGGTGCTACTGATGTTTAAAAAAGTAAACACTGCCCTGCTGGGGCTGGCTTTGTCGATGGGGATCACGTCCGTTCACGCGGAAGAGGCAAAGAAAGTCGATGTGCTGCTGATCGGCGGCGGCATCATGAGTGCGACCCTGGGTGTCTGGCTCAATGAGCTGGAACCGGACTGGTCCATGGAGATGGTCGAGCGCCTCGATGGCGTGGCCGAAGAAAGCTCCAACGGCTGGAACAATGCCGGTACCGGTCACTCGGCCCTGGCCGAGCTGAACTACACCCCGGAAGACAAGAACGGCAACGTTGAGATCCCCAAAGCGGTCGAGATCAACGAAGCATTCCAGATCTCCCGTCAGTTCTGGTCCTGGCAGGTCCAGCAGGGTGTGTTGAAGAACCCGCGTTCGTTCATCAACTCCACTCCGCACATGAGCTTTGTGTGGGGCGATGACAACATCAAGTTCCTGAAAAAACGCTACGAAGCCCTGCAAGCGAGCCCGCTGTTCGCCGGTATGCAGTACTCCGAAGACCCGGCGCAGATCGCCAAGTGGGTTCCGCTGATGATGGAAGGGCGTGACCCGAACCAGAAAATCGCGGCCACCTGGAGCCCGATCGGCACCGACGTGAACTTCGGCGAGATCACTCGCCAGTTCGTCGCTCACCTGCAAACCACGCCGAAGTTCGACCTGAAACTGTCGAGCGAAGTGCAGGACATCACCCGCAACGACGACGGTTCGTGGCGTGTGAGCTACAAAAACCTCAAGGACGGCACCAAGACTGAAACCGACGCCAAGTTCGTGTTCATCGGTGCCGGCGGCGGTGCCCTGCACTTGCTGCAAAAGTCGGGCATTCCTGAAGCCAAGGAATACGCTGGCTTCCCGGTAGGGGGGTCGTTCCTGGTGACCGATAACCCAACCATCGCCGAACAACACCTGGCCAAGGCCTACGGCAAGGCTTCGGTGGGTTCGCCACCGATGTCGGTTCCGCACCTGGACACCCGCGTGCTGGATGGCAAGCGCGTGATCCTGTTTGGCCCATTCGCGACCTTCTCGACCAAGTTCCTGAAAGAAGGCTCGTACCTGGACCTGCTGACCAGCACCACCACCCACAACATCTGGCCAATGACCAAAGTCGGTATTCGTGAATACCCTCTGGTCGAGTACCTCGCCGGCCAACTGATGCTGTCGGATGACGACCGCTTCAAGGCGCTGCAAGAGTACTTCCCGAACGCCAAGCAATCCGACTGGCGCCTGTGGCAAGCCGGCCAGCGCGTGCAGATCATCAAGCGTGATGAAGAGCAGGGCGGCGTGCTGAAACTCGGTACCGAAGTGGTCAGCTCCGCCGACAACAGCATCGCTGGCCTGTTGGGTGCATCGCCAGGCGCGTCCACCGCGGCTCCGATCATGCTGACCGTGCTGCAGAAAGTGTTCAAGGACAAGGTGGCAAGCCCAGCCTGGCAGGAAAAACTGCACCAGATCGTGCCAAGCTACGGCACCAAGCTGAACGACAGCCCTGAGGCTGTTGCCAAGGAATGGGCCTACACCGCCGGTATCCTGCAACTGACCCCACCGCCTGCGATTCCGCAGTTGACCGCTCCAAAGGCTACCGAGGCTGCCAAGCCTGCGGCTGAGCCGAGCAAGCCGGCGTCTGACCTGGCGCTGTAAGCAACACCCACGAAAAAGCCCGCTGAACCGGTAACGGTCAGCGGGCTTTTTTGTGGCTACGAGAGCAGTTCAGCAAGCCGACAGACACCACCTGTTAAAAAGTACCCAGGGCCAAGCAGGAGCGCAGCTGAAACAAGGGGGCAATTTTACTCAGGTGTTGGGCGTTCTAGCTCGAGGGGGTTGTATGTTGCCAAGTAGCTCAACCAAGCCGCTTCATGCCCGCTGCCTTGACCGCGTTGAGGTCGAAGGTGGCGGTGTACTCGCAGCCGGCCGCATGGGCGCAACGCTCGATCAGGCAGTCGGCGAAGTCGGCCTTGTTCGCCACAAACTTACGCAGCGCCTGCCAGATGACCTCGGCATGTTCCACGGTCAGTTCGCGGGTGCGCAGTAGGGTTTCCAGCACCGTCACCACTTCACTCTTGGCCGACTGATAGCAGCTTTGCAGCACCCATACCAATTCAACGATTGAAACCAGGCTTACAAAGCCCGGCGAAGCAGTGGTCAGTGATTCGATCAGCTCGGACGCCTTGGCTGATTGAACGGGATCATCCTGGGTGACGTAGCGCACCAGCACATTGGTATCCAGGCCAATCATCGGGCTTTTGCCCCCCGGGTGGCGATGGCCTGGTTCATCTCCTCGATGGAGACGGCCTTGACCGGTTTGCGGATCAAGCCTTTGAGGTCGTGCACCGTTTTGCTCGCGGCAATGATGGAGAACTTTCCATCTTCCGTTTCGACGAATTCAACCCGATCGCCTGTTTCCAGGCCCAGGGCTGCCCTGACTTGGACAGGAATGGTGATTTGACCTTTCGAGGTCAGCGTGGCGGTCGCCATAGTGAAGATCTCCATCGTGATATTCCTTACCTTAGGGTAAGGAGTGATGGAGCACAATATCCGTTGGTCCATAGGTTGCTCGCAGAGGTGTGGGTGAGTCGTACTAGTAAAAACCCTAGTCCGAACTCCTGATCCTCACACCTTTGGCCGCACTTCAAACAGATACAAACTATGACCGACCGCCGCTAGTTCACTGCACCACGCGATAACACGGCACATACGCCGCGCCGCCCGGCAACTTCATGCGGTGCTGGGCGACAAATGCTTTGAGCAGCTCATCCAATGGCTTCATGATCGCCGGGTCGCCATGGATCTCATACGGGCCGTTTTCCTCGATCAGGCGGATGCCCTTGTCTTTCACGTTGCCCGCCACGATCCCTGAGAACGCCCGGCGCAGGTTGGCCGCCAGTTCGTGGGGTGGCAGCGCGTGGTTCAGTTGCAGGCTCGCCATGTTTTCGTGAGTGGGGTCGAACGGGCGCTGGAAGCCTTCATCGATCTTCAGCAGCCAGTTGAAGTGAAACGCGTCGTTACGCTCGCGGCGGAATTGCTTCACGGCCTTGAGGCCGGCGGTCATCTGGCGCGCCACTTCGGCTGGGTCGTCGATGATGATCTGGTAGTGCTTCTGCGCCGCTTCACCCAGGGTGGCCCCGACGAACGCATGCAATTGTTCCAGGTACGGCGCGGCGTGTTTCGGCCCGGTGAGGACTACCGGGAACGGCAGGTCGCGGTTGTCCGGGTGCATCAGGATGCCCAGCAGGTACAGGAACTCTTCGGCCGTGCCGGCGCCGCCCGGAAAGATGATGATGCCGTGGCCTACGCGCACGAAGGCTTCCAGGCGCTTTTCGATATCCGGCAGAATCACCAGCTCATTGACGATGGGGTTCGGCGCTTCGGCGGCGATGATGCCCGGCTCGGTCAAGCCCAGGTAGCGGCCGTTGGTAATGCGCTGTTTGGCGTGGGAAATGGTCGCGCCTTTCATCGGGCCTTTCATCACGCCGGGGCCGCAGCCGGTGCACACGTCGAGGCTGCGCAGGCCCAGTTCGTGCCCGACTTTCTTGGTGTATTTGTATTCTTCGGTGTTGATCGAGTGGCCGCCCCAGCACACCACGATCTTCGGCTCGACACCCGGGCGCAGCGTACGAGCGTTGCGCAGCAGGTGGAACACGTAGTCGGTGATGCCTTGGGAGTTGCTCAGGTCGATGCGCTGGCTGTCCAGCTCGTTCTCGGTGTAGACGATGTCGCGCAGGGCGCTGAACAACATCTCGCGGGTGCTGGCGATCATTTCGCCATCGACGAAGGCATCGGCCGGGGCGTTGAGCAGTTCCAGGCGTACGCCGCGGTCCTGCTGGTGAATACGCACTTCAAAGTCTTTGTAGGCGTCGAGGATGGTCTTGGCATTGTCGATGTGTGCGCCGGTGTTGAGGATGGCCAAGGCGCATTGGCGGAACAGGGTATAGATGCTGCCGCTGCCGGCTTCACTCAGTTGCTGGACTTCACGTTGGGACAGGGTTTCTAGGCTGCCCTTGGGGCTGACGGAGGCGTTGATGACTTGACGTTGGGGCATTCTGATTCCTTGAAAGCACAGCCATCGCGCCCATTGAGAGGCGATGGCTTGAGAATGGTGGGCGCCGATTACGGTCGCACGAGACGGTTATTTACCTCAGGCACCGGGCCAAGCGCAAACACCGTCCAGCACCATCATGCCGCAGAACTTACTGAATCAGCTTCCAGTTTTTGTAGAAAACCCGACGCAGTGTAAAGACCAGGCCGGCAAACCCTGCGATCACGGCGTTGAGCAACGACGGCAGCAAGGTTGGGCGCACGATATCAATGAACAGGCAGTAGCGTTTTGCATCGTTTTTATTGAAGGACGCATGCATCAGCGTGTCATCGAAGATAAACAGCGGGTCGTCATGCCAGTAGTGCTTGTGCTTGCCCACCTGGATATACACACCCTCGTGATGCGGCGCTGGTGCCATGTTGTAGAGCACGCGAAACATCATGCGCAGGGGGCCGAAGTGGAAGGAGGTCGAGCGGTTCTCGTTAAATACCGAGACACCGATGGTCTTCACGAATGGTAGCTTCTTGCGCAGTTGCGGAATATCCAGAGTGGTCTCGATCGGGCGACCGTACCACTGGAAAAACAACATGCCGCGTTTCTTCTCCGCCATGCGTTCGTCCAGGTAGCCGATGATTTCATCCTTGCGGGCCATGGCGTCGTCTATCACTTGCTGCAGGTCTTCGCGCCATGCGGGCGGCAGGTCTTGCATCGTGTAGACATGGCGATTGCGGCTGCTCAGCAGGTCGAGCAAGGTGTTGAAGGGGGCGAGCACCCAGGTATTGCGACCGTTGCCGATAAAATATTTCTTGATGGTGTCTCGGTCGTACAGGCCGTTGCGCAGGAAATCATAAACACCGCAGAACACCACCAGCAGCAGAAATACCAGGCACGTACGCGGAAAACAGTAGATCAGCAGCAGAACGCCGAGTACCCAGGCCAGGGATACCAGCTTTTTGCCAACAGCACTTTTGCTCATGAAACACGGCTCCAAACTTGAAACATAGTGAAACAATCTCGTCATGATAGGGGGTTCTGGAGCCGACCGGCGTTTTTAAATAGTGCGAAATTGTGAAGCCCCTGCACAATTTGTAACCATCGCCCCGCACCGTCCGGGGTTTGTGGATTGAATTTTGAGAACAGAAGATTTGCGACTATCGTGACGCTTCGGTTTTTCAGGCGTCATAGACCGGTACGATTGAAGTTGAATGGCCACCATTGGCCTTCGGCACCTTGGAAGAGGCAGAAATTTTTATGATCATCAAACCGCGGGTTCGTGGCTTTATCTGTGTGACCGCCCACCCTGTTGGCTGTGAAGCGAACGTCAAAGAGCAGATCGACTACGTAGCCAAGAATGGCGTAATCGAGGGCGGCCCCAAGAAGGTGCTGGTCCTCGGTGCTTCCACCGGTTACGGCCTGGCCGCGCGCATCAGTGCCGCGTTTGGCTGCGGCGCCGACACCCTGGGCGTGTTTTTTGAGAAAGAAGGCGAGGAAGGCAAGCTGAGCTCCGCCGGCTGGTACAACAGCGCGGCGTTCGAGAAGTTTGCCGTGGAAAAAGGCCTGTACGCCAAGAGCATCAACGGCGACGCGTTCTCCGACGAGATCAAGCGCCTGACCATCGACACCATCAAGAAAGACCTGGGCAAGATCGACCTGGTGGTCTACAGCCTGGCCGCGCCACGCCGTACCGACCCGCAAGGCGTGGTGCACACTTCCACCCTCAAGCCAATCGGCAAGGCCGTGACCCTGCGCGGTATCAACACCGACAAGGGCGTCGTGGTCGACACCACCCTTGAGCCTGCGACCCAGGAAGAAATCGACGGCACCGTGAAGGTCATGGGTGGCGAAGACTGGCAGTTGTGGATCGACGCCCTGCGTGACGCCGATGTGTTGGCCGAAGGCGCCAAGACCACTGCGTTCACCTACCTCGGTGAGAAGCTGACCCAGGACATCTACTGGAACGGTTCCATCGGCGAAGCCAAGAAAGACCTGGACAAGAAAGTCCTGACCCTGCGCGAAAACCTCGCTGCGCTCAAGGGCGACGCCCGTGTGTCGGTGCTCAAGGCCGTGGTCACCCAGGCCAGCTCGGCAATCCCGATCATGCCGTTGTACCTGTCGCTGCTGTTCAAGG
Organism: Pseudomonas sp. MF6755; assembly: GCF_016405635.1. NCBI lineage: Bacteria > Pseudomonadati > Pseudomonadota > Gammaproteobacteria > Pseudomonadales > Pseudomonadaceae > Pseudomonas > Pseudomonas sp. MF6755. The sequence continues at coordinate 315,286 of NZ_JAEKDA010000001.1, read as the reverse complement.
TGATGAAAGAGCAGGGCACCCATGAAGGCTGCATCGAGCAGGTCTACGGCCTGTTCAAGGACAGCCTGTACGGCAACGAGCCTAAGCTCGACGCCGATGGCCGCCTGCGTGCCGACCTGGCTGAGCTGGAGCCTAAGGTCCAGGACGCCGTGGCTGCGCTGTGGAACCAGGTCACCGACGACAACGTCAACGAGATCAGCGATTTTGCCGGCTACAAGGCGGAGTTCCTGCGCTTGTTCGGCTTCGAGATCGACGGCGTGGATTACGAAGCAGACGTGAACCCGACCGTTAAAATCAACGGCCTGATCCAAGCCTAAGGCCTGCTCCAGGCCTAACATGTGGGAGGGGGCTTGCTCCCGATAGCGGTGTACCAGTCCATATCTTCAGTGACTGACACACTGCTATCGGGAGCAAGCCCCCTCCCACATTTGATCTGCGTAGACCATTCTTTTTGAGACGCGTCCTATCTACCATTGCATTCCCACTACCGCTCCTAATCTGCCAGACTCCTACGGCTATCAAGCCACGCTAACGGAGGATCTGATGACGATTCGTGCAGTAGTTTTTGATTTCGGCGGTGTCCTGTTCGATTGGAGCCCGCAGCACCTGTACCGCAAGCTGATTGCCGATGATGCAGAGCGGCAATGGTTCCTCGACAACATCTGCACCCAAGCCTGGAACACCGAGCAGGATGCCGGTCGTACTTTAGCTGAAGCCACTCGCAGCCTGATTGACCAACACCCCGATCATCACACCTTGATCCAGGCTTATTACGGGCGTTGGCACGAGATGCTGCGCGGTGAATTACCCGACGGCGTGGCGATTCTCGAGGCGCTGCACCAGGCCGATGTGCCGTTGTTCGGGCTCACCAACTGGTCGGCTGAAACCTTCCCCTACGCCCTGGCCAATTACCCATTCCTGCAACGTTTTCGCGACATTGTTGTGTCCGGCGAGTTGAAGTTGATCAAGCCTGACCCGGCGATTTACCACGCCAGCCTTGATCAGGTCCGCGCCCATCTACCGGATATCCAGCCGGGTGAAGTGGTGTTTATCGATGATGTCGCCGGCAACATCGAGGCTGCCGTCGCCTTGGGTTGGCAAGGTATCCACCATGTGTCGGCCGAGCGTACCGCTGCGCGCTTGCGGGAGTTGGGCGTGGCTTTCTAGCGCGCCCATTTCTCCATGACAAAATCGACGAACGCCCGCAGCTTGGGCAGGCGATAGCGGTCCTGGCGATACAGCAGGTGCATGGGGCGGCTGGGCAGTTTATAGGTGGTTAACAAGGCCACCAGCTTGCCGCTCTCCAGATCCGGTTGCACCAGAGCATCGGCCAGCATGATGATTCCCATGCCGTTGACGGCCGCCTGGCGCAAGCCTTGCGAGCTGTTGATGGTCAATGAGCCGGCCACAGGAACCTCCACCTCGCCGTCATCCCCGGTCATGCGCCACAGTTTGTCGGTGTCGCGCCAGTTATCGTTCGCAGGATAGGCAAACGCCAGACAATCGTGCTGCTGCAGATCATCTGGGGTCTGCGGCACGCCACGTCGCGCCAGGTACGCAGGTGACGCGCAGAGCGTGAGGGTGTAGGGCTGCATTGGCCTGGCGATCAGGCTGGATGTTTCCAGTTCGCCAAGGCGGATCGCCACGTCGAAGCCGCTGTCTATGAGGTCCATCCGCTCATTGCTCAGCACCACGTACAAGTCGATAAGCGGGTAGCGCTGGGAAAACTCGCTTAAGGCCGGTACCAGGCGTTCGGTGCCGAACACGGGGGGCGCGGTGATACGCAGGCTGCCTTTTGGGGTTTCGCTGTGGATCTGCTCCGCCAGTAGCTCGGAGTCGGCCACCAGCCCCAGCACTTCCAGGCAGCGCTGATAATACTGCGCGCCAAATTCCGTCAGGTGCTGTTTACGGGTGGTGCGTTTGAGCAAGCTGACGCCTAGCCGTTGCTCCAGCGCACGCAAATGGTTGCCCACCATGGTGGTCGACATCCCGCACTCCTGAGCGGCGGCGGTCATGCTGCCGGTTTCGACAACTTTCACGTACACCGACATCGCCTGGAACAGGTCCATTATCAAGTCCTGATTTAAAGTCATTGCAGAAAATCGCAGTTTATCCAGCTCAGGTGGCTAACGATACTTCCACAACCACAACGATGCACTGGAGCCGCCACCATGACCGCCGCCTGCCTGATGAGTACTTACCAACCCCTGGCCCTGAGCTTCACCCGTGGGCTGGGCACGCGCCTATGGGACCAGCAGGGCCGCGAATACCTGGACGCCGTCGCCGGTGTGGCGGTGACCAATGTCGGCCATTCCCATCCCCGGCTGGTGGCGGCCATCACTGAGCAGGCCGGCCTGCTGCTGCATACCTCCAACCTCTACAGCATCGACTGGCAACAACGGCTGGCCGAGCGCCTGGCCCAGTTGTCCGGCCTGGATCGCGCGTTCTTCAACAACTCCGGGGCCGAGGCCAACGAGACGGCGCTGAAACTCGCGCGTTTGCACGGCTGGAAAAAAGGCATTGAACAGCCGCTGGTGGTGGTGATGGAGAACGCCTTTCACGGCCGGACCCTCGGCACCATGGCTGCCAGCGACGGGCCTTCAGTGCGCCTGGGGTTCCAGCGCCTGCCCGGGGACTTTATCAAGGTTGGTTTTGGCGATATGACCGCGTTGGAGGCAATCACCGCGCAGTTCGGTACACGCATCGCAGCGGTGCTGTTGGAACCGATCCAGGGCGAAAGTGGCGTGCTGGTCGCGCCACCGGGTTACCTGAAAGCCCTGCGCGACTACTGCACGCGCCACGGCTGGCTGATGATGCTCGACGAGATCCAGACGGGTATCGGGCGCACCGGCACCTGGTTCGCTTTCCAGCACGAAGGTATCGTGCCGGACGTGATGACCCTGGCCAAGGGCCTCGGCAATGGCGTGCCCATCGGCGCGTGCCTGGCCCGCGGCGCCGTTGCCGAGCTGTTCACGCCAGGCAGTCATGGCAGCACCTTTGGCGGCAACCCGCTGGCTTGCCGTGTTGGTTGTACGGTGCTGGAGATTATCCAGCAGCAAGGCTTGCTACAGAACGCGGCACGCCAGGGCGAACACCTGCTGGCGCGGTTGCGCATGGAATTGGATGAGCACCCGCAGGTACGGGCGATTCGTGGCAAGGGGCTGATGATCGGGATTGAACTGGCCAACCCTTACCGCGACCTGGCCCAACGTGCCGCTCAGGAGCATGGGCTGTTGATTAACGTCACGCGGGGCAAGATTATTCGCCTGCTGCCGCCGCTGACGTTGGATGCCAAGGAAGTCGAGATGATTGTGCGCGCTATCACCAGACTGCTGGATTGAACATGCAATCAGAGTGTGGGAGGGGGCTTGCTCCCGATAGCAGTGTGTCAGCCACTGAAGATATTGACTGGTACACCGCTATCGGGAGCAAGCCCCCTCCCACAGTGGTTCTGTGTTGGGTTCAGGGAGAAGGGCCATTCAACCATTCCTGGTTCATGGTCTCGGTATCTCCCAGGTACTCCAGCAACCACGCCATGGCCGGCGACAGTTTGTTCTGTGCCCACGCCACGCACGACGGGCTGGCCGGAAACGGCCGGCTTAACTGCAACGCCACCAACTCACCGCGCTCAACCCACGGCAGCACCTGATGGGCCGGCGCCATGCCGACACACAGGCCATCGCGCAGGCAATCCAGCGCCGAAGCCCAGTTGGGCACCACCAGGCGGCGCTGGTTATCCAGGGTCCAGGTGTCGCGCTTGGGCAGGTTGCGCGAGGTGTCGGTCATGCACAGCGAGGCGAAAGGCCGCAGTTGGTCATCACTGAGCAGCCCTTCCACTGCCGCCAGCGGATGCCGGGCACTGACCACACACAGCCAGTTCAACAGGCCCATGTCGCGGAAGGTAAAGTGGCTGGCTACCGGCACCGCGCTGGTGGCGCCGATCACGATGTCGGTGCGCTCATCGGCCAGCGCATCCCACACGCCGTTGTACACCTCGTACTCCAGCAGCAATTCCACTTCGGGAAACTGCCGGTAGAAGTCCAGCACCAGTTGGCGGCAACGCTGGGGTTTGACGATGGAGTCCACAGCGACCTTCAATTGGCCACTCCAGCCATTGGCCACCTGCTGGCACAAGCGCCGGGTGCCGAGCATTTTTTTCATCACGGCGCGGGCTTCGTCGATAAACAGGCGGCCGGCGGGGGTCAGCTCCACGTCGCGATGCCTGCGCACGAATAGGGGCACGGCCAGCCATTCTTCGAGCTGGCGCACGGTATAGCTGATGGCCGACGGCACGCGGTGCAGTTCCTGGGCGGCGGCGCTGAAGCTGCCGTGACGGGCGACCGCATCGACCACATCCAGGGAATATTCGGACCACATGGCGCTAGACTTCAAAATTATTGATAGAAGTGTCCAATTATTATCGCTTCACACACATTTTGTCAGCTTCATAATGGGCGCCAGTCAGCAAATAGTTTGATGGCAGTATTCACAAGGCTTCGATGAAAAATTCTTTTGGTTTTACCTGGTATCTGGCGGGGCTGAGCATGCTCGGTTATCTCGCCATGGACATGTACTTGCCCGCGTTTGGCGCCATGGGTGAGCAGTTGCAGATTGGTGCCGGCGCGGTAGGCGCCAGCTTGAGTATTTTCCTCGCCGGCTTTGCGGTGGGGCAGTTGCTGTGGGGGCCGCTCTCGGACCGCCTGGGGCGCAAGCCAATCCTGCTCGCGGGCTTGAGCCTGTTTGTGCTCGGTTGCTTGGGCATGTTCTGGGTCGAGACCGCGCCGCAACTGCTGGCCCTGCGCTTTATGCAGGCGATTGGCGTGTGTGCCGCCGCCGTGAGCTGGCAGGCATTGGTGATCGATCGCTACCCGGCCGACAAGGCCCACCGCGTATTCGCCAGCATCATGCCGTTGATGTCGCTGTCACCGGCCCTCGCACCGTTGTTGGGCGCCTTGGTGCTGAATCACTTTGGCTGGCAGGCGATCTTCGGCGTGTTGCTGGTGGTGTCATTGTTGCTGCTGTTGCCGACCTTGTTCCTGCGCAGCGTGCCCAAGCGTCTGGAGCAGAAGGGCGGCCCCACGCGCCTTGGTTATGGGCAGTTGCTTACTTCCCGGGTGTTTACCGGCAATGTGATGATCTTCGCCGCCTGTTCGGCCAGCTTTTTTGCTTGGCTCACGGCTTCGCCGTTCATCCTTGGTGGCATGGGTTACAGCCCGAATGACATCGGCCTCAGCTACGTGCTGCCGACCCTGGCGTTTCTCGTCGGCGGCTACAGTTGCCGCAGCGCCTTGCAGCGTTTACCAGGCAAAACCCTGCTGCCGTGGCTGCTGGCGGCGTATTGCCTGAGCATGGTGGCGTTGTACCTGGTTGCCACCTTGAGCGTGCCGACCCTCACCACTTTGCTGATTCCGTTCTGCCTGATGGCCCTGTGCAACGGCGCCAGCTACCCGATTGTGGTGGCGAATGCGCTGATGCCGTTTGCGGAAAACTCCGGCAAGGCGGCGGCGCTGCAAAACACCCTGCAGTTGGGCCTGTGCTTCCTGGCCAGCTTGTTGGTGTCGTCGATGATCGAGCAACCGCTGTTGATTACGGTGATTGTGATGTTGGCGACTGCGCCGTTGGCGGTGTTGGGTTATTGGTTGGCGCGGCCGAAGGCCAGTCCTTCCGAACTGGCCAGCGCCTGAGCTGACAATACGGTCAAAATGTGGGAGAGGGCTTGCTCCCGATAGCGGTGTGCCAGCCTCTGAAGATAGTGACTGATGCACCGCTATCGGGAGCAAGCCCCCTCCCACATGGGTCCTGAGTTTCTTCAGTTAGAACGTGACTTCCATATTCAGCGTAGGCGTTGAAGTTCGGGTTCCCCGGCCACCATCCACGCCAAATTTGTTATGCCAGTACTCGTACCCCACCCCCAGGTACAGGTTCGGCTTGACGCTTTTACCCGGCCGCACCGCCACCATCAACGCCGTGCGCATCAGCGCTTCTGGCGCAGTATTGCGGCCGTGGTAGTCCTCGCCTTTCTCCCCGACGTAGTTGATAAACCCCTGGAATTTCGCCGCATGGTTGCCGACCTCGAACGGGCGCATCCAGGTCAGGTTGAGCATGTAGGTGTCGTCGAATGTGTGATTGGACTCTTGCGCGCCAGGGATGCCGGTGTGGTTCCTTTCCTTGTAGTACATCAGGCTCAGGTCCAGTACGCCGACGGTGTTGAACTTCAAGGTCGGGCCGATCACCAGGGCGCGCTTTTTGGCTGACGCGAAGTTGTTGTTGCGGTTGGCATCGAAACCCAGGGTCAGAGCGTAATCCTTGATCAGGCCAGTGCCCGGCGGCAGGTCGAACACCCGCGAGGCATACAGCTGGTGCCGGTACACCGCGTACACCTCGCTGCCGCCGTGGTCGGTGCCTTTGCGTGGGTCGCGGCTGTCGGACAGGAACACATCCAGATTGAGGAAATTGCTGCCGTAGCGGTAGCCGCTGGCGTGGGTAAAGCTTTAGATGCGCTTGCTGAAATCGTCGGGGTTGTTCGGGTTGGTGAAGTGCTGGCCGTAGCGAAAACCTAGGCTGTTGTTCATCCATTCCACCGCGACAGCCTCCCCGCCGCCGAGAAGGGTTAAAGCAACGGTGGCGCCCTGTAGTGCCTTTTTCATTATTTTTAGTCCTTTGGCGTTCTGGCTCATGACGGCCGAATTGTTTTTGTAACGCCGTTGGAGGGTATCTTGTTCGATTGATTGTATACAACTCTATGGACATACAGTCTGTACATTGCATACAGTGAGCGCACAACAAAAACAGAGAACCCCTCACCATGACTATCCCGAAGGCGTCACCGCAGCGGCCCGAAGATGAGAATCTGGGCGTCGCCGCCAACATGGCTTACGGCCTGCAGCATGTGCTCACCATGTACGGCGGCATCGTCGCCGTGCCGTTGATCGTCGGCCAGGCAGCCGGGTTGTCGCCGGCGGATATCGGCCTGTTGATCGCCGCTTCGCTGTTTGCTGGCGGCCTGGCCACGTTGTTGCAAACCCTTGGCCTGCCGTTCTTCGGCTGTCAGTTGCCGCTGGTGCAGGGCGTGTCGTTCGCGGGCGTGGCGACGATGGTGGCGATTGTCGGCAGTGACGGTGCCGGAGGGATTCCAGCGATTCTCGGCGCGGTGATGGCCGCGTCGTTAATCGGCCTGTTGATCACCCCGGTGTTCTCGCGGATCACCAAATTCTTCCCGCCGCTGGTGACGGGCATTGTGATTACCACCATCGGCCTGACCCTGATGCCTGTGGCAGCGCGCTGGGCCATGGGTGGCAACAGCCGTGCGGCGGACTTCGGCAGCATGTCGAATATCGGCCTGGCCGCGTTGACCCTGGTGCTGGTGCTGCTGCTGAGCAAAATCGGCAGCGCAACCATTTCGCGCTTGTCGATTCTGCTGGCGATGGTGATCGGCACGGTGATCGCGGTGCTGCTTGGCATGGCTGACTTCTCCAGTGTGACCCAGGGGCCGATGTTCGGCTTCCCCACACCTTTCCACTTCGGCATGCCAACCTTCCATGTGGCTGCGATCATTTCCATGTGCATCGTGGTGATGGTGACACTGGTGGAAACCTCGGCGGATATCCTGGCCGTTGGCGAGATCATCGACACCAAGGTTGACTCCAAGCGCCTTGGCAATGGCCTGCGCGCCGATATGTTATCGAGCATGTTTGCGCCGATCTTCGGTTCGTTCACCCAGAGCGCGTTCGCCCAGAACGTCGGCCTGGTGGCCGTTACCGGGGTGAAGAGCCGGTTTGTGGTGGCTACCGGTGGGGTATTCCTGGTGGTGCTCGGCTTGCTGCCGTTCATGGGCCGGGTGATCGCAGCGGTGCCAACCTCTGTGCTGGGCGGCGCCGGCATCGTGTTGTTCGGCACGGTGGCGGCCAGCGGTATTCGCACGCTGTCCAAGGTGGACTACCGCAACAATATGAACCTGATCATCGTTGCGACGAGTATCGGGTTTGGCATGATCCCCATCGCCGCGCCGAGCTTCTACGATCACTTTCCAACCTGGTTCGCGACCATTTTCCACTCGGGCATCAGTTCGTCGGCGATCATGGCGATCCTGCTGAACCTGGCGTTCAACCACTTCACCGCCGGCAACTCTGACCAGCAGTCAGTGTTTGTAGCGGGGACTGAGCGCAGCTTGTGCTTCCGTGACGTGGCCGCGTTGCGCGACGGAGATTACTACCGGGGTGGGAAGTTGTTCGATGCCGAGGGCAAGGAGATTCCTTTGGTATCGGATACCTTGAAGAAAGCCGCAAAACCTGAAACCACTGAGGTCTAAATGTGGGAGGGAGCAAGCCCCCTCCCACATTGGGAATTCAGCCAGCCTTGAGAGCTGTGTGCGGCAGTGAACACACCTCATCCAGAAACTTCACCACTGTCCCCATGCACGCTTGGCGTTCTTCCACATGGGGCATGTGGCTGGAGTCTTCAAACAGTGCCCAGCGCACGTCCGCGATCTCATCCAGGAAAGGCTTGACCACCAATGGCGTGGCCTCGTCATGCCGGCCGGAAATCACCAGGGTCGGTACCTTTATCGCCGACAGGCGGCCGATCACGTTCCAGTCCCTCAAGCTGCCGATCACGTGGAACTCGGTCGGGCCGCTCATGGCGTGGTACACAGTCGGGTCTGCATCGACCTGGGCAAAGGTGCGCGCCACTTCCTCCGGCCAAGGGTTGACCCGGCACACGTGCTGGTCATAGAAAATCCGCGAAGCGACCAGGTATTCCGGGTCTTGATAGGTGCCAGCCTGCTCGTGTTTGAGCAGGGTTTCGTGCACCCCCTCAGGCAACAGTTTGCGCAGACGGTTGGCTTCGCTGACCCAGGTACGCATGCAGGTGGGTGAGTTGGCGGGAATAAACGCGCGCAGGCCCTTGGGTTGCAGGATCGCATGCTCGCTGCCCAGCATGCCGCCCCAGGATTGGCCGAGAATTGCATAGTTCTCGCTGATCTGCAGGTGGTCCAGCAGGTTGTTCAACTCTTCGAGGAACAGGCCGATGGTCCAGAACGACGGGTCTTTCTCTGGCAAGTGCGTAGAGCGGCCGTTGCCCAGTTGGTCGTAGTGAATCACCGCATGGCCGCTGGCGGCGACATCCTTGAAGGCATCCACGTAATCGTGGGTGCAACCCGGGCCACCATGGATGATCACCAACGGCGTACGGCCTGTGGTCAGGTCGCCCGTGACGCGATACCAGGTCTGATAGGCGCCAAAGGGCGCGTAGCCTTCGCGAACTTTCTCGATGAATTCCATTTCGTGCCCCGCTCTGAAAAAAGGATCAGGGTTACGATAGTCTGAACAAAAAGTTTAGGTAACTAGCAAAACAGCTAGGTTTTTTCTAAAGCTCAACCTTCCAGCAAGCGGTAGTGGGTGGCCCGCACAACCGCCTGTACACGGTTCTTGGCCCCCAGTTTGTGCATGGCCGAGGCCAAGTGCAGGGTGACCACAGCCAGTGACCGGCTCAATTGCGTGGCGATTTCGGCGGCGGTCAGGCCATCGGCGGCCCATTTCAGGCATTCGCGTTCGCGCTTGGTCAGGTGGATATGCGGGTAGGCGCGTAGCTCCTTGCTGAACAGCGGGTACGCCGCTTCTTGCAAGGCATGGGTAATCAGGCTGAAATCGGCCAGCGTATGTTGTGCGTCCTTCAATACCGTGCGCGCCTTGCCGGTGCGCAACCCGGTCAGCGACGCGAAGCCGCCCCGGGGCAGATGAATCGGTACGCTGACGCCGCAGGTCAATTGCCGTTCATGCAGGTACGAGGACACGGGGGCGTGGCAGGGGTCGATGATTTTTTGCAGGGCAGTCTCGGTCTTCGCTTCATAGGACCAGACAAACGGCGATACCGTGCTCAACGCCAGGTGCTGCACCGGGTCGATCTGGTAAAACCCTTCGCTGCACCATAAGGCGTGCCAGTCGGTCGGGGTGTTACGCAGTTGCAGTAGCGAGGGCGTAATCAGTGCACCATCGAGGTCAATGGGCACCGGGGTGTAGTCATACACCAGTGCATCGAAGCCCAGTTGTTGGGCAAGGATAAACGTATTGTCCATCTGTTCATCCAGGCTCCTGCCTGGCATGAGACGATTATTGAAGGCGGTCAGCTTGGCCAGCATCCGTTCTGCTCCCGAATTCATTTGAATCTCGACTTGCGGCAAGTAGAATGCCACGCCCCGGCGAAGGACTGCCAGGCCAAACCTATAAGAAATACTAGGTTATGGACGCACGGCATCCTCGGTAGTGTTGACCTGATAAACGGCCGCTACCCGCCAGGCCGATACAACACAAGGAATGTATGCATGTGGCGTGAAATTGCCCCCGACCAGCAGTACAACGTGCAAGTCGACGGCCATAACCTCGTGGTCTACAGCTTCGGCGAAGGCGATGAGGTACTGCTGTGTCTCAACGGCGGGCCGGGCCTGCCGTGTGACTATCTGCGTGACGCCCATGGCTGGCTCAAAGCGCATAACCTGCGAGTGGTTGCATTCGACCAGCTTGGCACGGGCGCATCAGCCAGACCGACCGATATTGCCCTGTGGGAAATCCGCCGTTATGTCGAAGAAGTCGAGACCGTGCGCCAAGCGCTGGATCTGGGCCGCGTGCATTTGCTCGGGCATTCCTGGGGCGGTTGGCTGGGTATCGAATACGCCATTCATTACCCCGATGCGCTGAAAAGCCTGATCCTGGAAAACACCGTCGGCGACATTCCGCATTTGTCCCAGGAACTCGAACGCCTGCGTGGCGCCCTGGGCAGCGAAACCGTGGCCATGATGCAACGCCACGAAGCCATGGGTACCCTCGACCACCCGCAATACCAAGCCGCCATTACCTTGCTCAACTATCGCCACGTGTGCCGCCTCGACGAATGGCCGGAGCCGCTCAAGCGCTCCCTGGGCGACTGGAACATGGGGCCTTACGAAACCATGCAAGGCCCCAATGAGTTCCTCTATATCGGCAACCTCAAGGACTGGAACCGCCTCAACGAAATGGCCGAGTTCAAGATGCCGATCCTGATCACCACCGGCCAGCACGACGAACTCACCCCGGCCTGTGCCATGCGCATGAAGCTCGCGGCCACTCACGCCGAACTGCACGTATTTCCCAATAGCAGCCATATGCCGTTTTATGAGGAGCCCCAGGCGTACTTCCCCGTGCTGCTGGACTTTCTCGCCCGCCACCGAGGCTGACGCATGAACCTGGCGCGTTACCGTTTTGTCTTGTCCCGGCCGCTGCAATTGTTGCCGGTGTTGTTTGGCATCAGCCTGATTACGTTCGTGTTGGTGCGCTCGATCCCAGGTGACCCGGCGCGGGCGCTGCTGGGCTCGCGCAGCACGCCGGATGCCCTGCTGAAAATCCGCGCCCAGTTCGGCCTCGACCAGCCCTTGTGGCTGCAATATTTCTATTTCCTGAAGAACCTGCTCAAGGGCGACCTCGGCCAATCGCTGCTGTACAAGGTTGACGCCCTGAAACTGATCGTCACCCGTATCGAGCCGACCCTGGTGCTGGTGCTGGGCAGCGTAGTCCTGGCGTTGCTGATCGCGGTGCCGCTGGCGACAGTGGCGGCACGCAATAAGGGCGGTTGGGCGGACAACCTGATCCGCGTATTCACCACGGTCGGCCTGGGCATGCCGGCATTCTGGCTGGGGTTGATGCTGATCCTGCTGCTCAGCGTGCAATGGGGCCTGTTTCCGGTGTCCGGCTACGGTCGCACCTGGGTGGATAAGGCGCACCATATGGTCTTGCCCTGCCTGACCATCGCCCTGGCGCTGTCGGCGGTGCTGGTGCGCAACCTGCGGGCGAGCATGTTGATGGAGTTGCAGGCCGATCATGTCACCGCCGCCCGTGCGCGGGGCTTGTCGGAAGCCGCCGTGTTTCGTCGGCATGTGTTGCCCAACTCCCTGGTGCCGGCGGTCAACCTGCTGGCGGTCAACATCGGCTGGCTGATCAGCGGCACGGTGGTCATCGAAAGTCTGTTCGCCATTCCGGGCATCGGCCAGTTGCTGGTGCGCGGTATTTTTACCCGCGATTACATGGTGGTTCAGGGCGTGGCGATGGTGCTGGCGTGTGCCACGGTGGTGGTCAACTTCGTTGCCGACGTGGTAACGGTGGCCCTCGACCCGCGGGTGAAGATGCAATGAGCAGCCGCCCACTGATCGCCCCATGGCGTTTGCGCCTGCGCTTCGGGTTTCGCAATGGTCGACGGACCGCCGCGTGGGGCCTGTTGATCCTGCTTGCATGGTTGGCCCTGGCGCTGTTTGCGCCGTGGATCGCACCTTTTGACCCCATCGCGCAGAACACCGACATGAGTTTGCTGGCGCCCAGCCTTGCGCATCCGTTTGGTACGGACAATTACGGCAGGGATGTTTTATCGAGGGTGATCTGGGGCGCGCGGATCGACCTGCAACTGGCGATTGTCGGGGTGATCTTCCCGTTCATCATCGGCACTTTCGTCGGTGCGGTGTCCGGCTATGTAGGCGGGCGTTTCGACAGTTTCTGCATGCGCGTGATCGATGTCGTCCTGGCGTTTCCGTTCCTGGTGCTGATGCTGGCGATCATGGCCATTCTCGGGCCGGGCTTGAAGAGTTTCTATATCGCCATGGCGCTGGTGGGCTGGGTGTCGTATGCGCGGCTGATTCGCTCGCAGATCCTGGTGCTCAAGGAAAGCGAGTTTGCCCTGGCCGCCAAGAGCCTGGGCTTTGGCCATGGGCGCATTTTGTTCCGGCATTTGCTGCCCAATGCCCTGTTTGGTTCCGTCGTATTTTCCATGTCCGACGCAGTGCTGGTGCTGCTCAATGGCGCCGCCGTGAGTTACCTGGGCCTGGGCGTGCAACCCCCCACCGCCGAGTGGGGGACGATGGTGGCCGAAGGGCAAGCCTTTATCACCACGGCTTGGTGGATCTGCACCTTCCCGGGCTTGGCCATCGTGACCCTGGCGATGGGCTTCAGCCTATTGGCTGACGGCGTCGCACAGGTGTTGGGGGATCGCGCATGAGCCTGCTGCAAGTGCGCGACCTCAGTGTGATCGCCAACAACGCCGGGCGTGATGTTACCTTGGTAGACCGCGTGTCCTTCGACGTGGCCGAAGGTGAAATCCTTGGGCTGGTGGGCGAGAGCGGTTCGGGCAAGACCATGGCCTGTCGCGGCTTGATGCGCTTGCTCCCATCGCCAAACCTGCGGGTCCAGGGCGGCACCGTGCGGCTTGCCGGCCAGGACCTGTTGCAACTGGATGATGCCGGCATGCGTGCGGTACGAGGTGGGCAACTGGGCATGATCTTCCAGAACCCCAGCAGCCACCTGGACCCGCTGATGCGCATCGGTGAGCAGATTGCCGAGGGCATTCGCCTGCATCAAGGTGCTTCGAAAAAAGACGCCCGCTTGCAGGCCATCGAGGTGCTGCGCCAGGTCGGGATTCCTGACCCCCAGGCGCGGGTCGACAACTACCCCCATGAGTTTTCCGGTGGCATGCGCCAGCGCGCGATGATCGCCGTCGCCCTGGGCTGCAACCCGAAAGTGCTGATCGCCGACGAGCCGACCACCGCCCTCGATGTGACGGTGCAGGCGCAAATCCTGCGCCTGTTGCTCGACCTGCGCGACCAGCGTGGCCTGTCGATCATCATGATCACCCATGACCTGGGCGTGGTCGCGCAAACCTGCGACTCCATCGCCGTGATGTACGCCGGGCGCCTGTGCGAGCACGGCAGTAAATACGCGCTGTTGGCCCACCCGCAACACCCGTACACCGCTGGCCTGATCGACTGCCAGCCGGCCCATGGCAGCGGCCATGCCTTGCTGCGCACGATCCCCGGCCAGCCGCCGTTGCTCGATGAGTTGCCCGCTGGTTGCCGCTTCAACCCGCGTTGTCCGCAGGCCGGTGCCTTGTGCACTGAGTTGCTGCCGCAAGGCGCACGCGTGGCCTGTCACTATCCGTTGGGAGGGCGACCATGAGCCTATTGCAGATCAAGGACCTGGAGGTGCGTTTTGCCGCGTCCGGCAGTGGCCTGTTCGGCCTGAACAAGCAGTGGGTGAGGGCGGTGAACGGTGTGTCGCTGAACCTTGCCGCGGGGGAAACCCTCGGTTTGGTGGGTGAGTCCGGCAGCGGCAAGAGCACCCTGGGCCGGGCGATTCTGCACCTCAACCCGATCAGCGCCGGGCAGGTGTTGTTTGACGGTATCGACATGGCCCATGGCAGCGCCATCGACATCGCCCGCCTGCGCCATGAGACCGCGATGATTTTCCAGGACCCTTACGCCGCGTTGAACCCACGCCAGAGCGTCGGCGAGATCATTGCCGAGGTGCTGCGCGTGCAGCGCAAGGTGGCTGTGGAGCAGATCCCGGCGCGCGTCAACGAGCTACTGGGTCTGGTTGGCCTGCGTCCCGAGTTGGCCGCACGCAAGCCGGGCTCCCTCAGCGGCGGCCAGTGCCAGCGCGTCGGCATCGCCCGGGCGCTGGCGGTGGAGCCGCGGTTGATCATCGCCGATGAATGCGTGGCGGCGCTGGATGTGTCGATCCAGGGCCAGATCATCAACCTGCTGCTGGAACTGCAACAGCGCATGAACCTGGCGATCCTGTTTATCGCCCACGACCTGGCCATCGTGCGGCGCCTGTGCGACCGCGTAGCGGTGATGTACCTGGGCAAGATCGTCGAGGAAGGGCCGGTGGAAGCGGTGTTTACCACGCCGCGTCATCCGTATACGGCGGCATTGATCGAGGCGATCCCCGAGATTGATCCGCAGCGCCCGTTGCCTGCGCTGCCGTTGCCCGGCGAGCCACCGAGCCCGCTGAACCTGCCTACTGGCTGCGCCTTCCACCCGCGTTGCCGGCATGCCCGAACGATGTGTTCGGTGGTGTTGCCGCCGACCCATTTCCTGCACGAGCATCGGTACAGTTGCGTGCTTGAAGAACCTTTGCTTTAACCCTCTGCCATTCATTAACAAGGAGTTGTGATATGCAATCGCGCCACTTGAAACTACTCGCCGCCGCGACGCTCACCGCTTGGTCGTTGACCGCTGGCCTGGCCCACGCCGCTGGCGTCCTGACCATCGGCTGCCGTGAAGACAGCACTACCTTCGACCCGATCAAAAGCGCGCAGAACCGCGACACCTGGGTATTCGCCAACGTCTACGACACCCTGGTGCGCGTGGATAACCTGGGCACCAAGATGGAGCCGGGCCTGGCTGAAAGCTGGGAGATTTCCAAGGATGGCCTGACCTACACCTTCAAGCTGCGCGAGGCGAAGTTCTCCGACGGATCAAAGATCACCGCCGACGATGCCGCATTCAGCCTGCTGCGCATCCGCGACAACAAGGCGTCGTTGTGGAGCGACCCGTTCAGCCTGATCAACACCGCCAAGGCCAGCGATCCCAAGACCCTGGTGGTCACCTTGAAAACCCCGGCAGTGGCCTTCCTCTCGCAACTGGCGTCGCCGACGGTGTCGATTCTGTCGGAAAAAGCCATGACCAAAATGGGCGAAGACGCCTACTCGGAAAACCCGGTGACCTCCGGTGCGTTTACCGTGGAAGAATGGCGCAAGGGCGACCGGGTGATCCTGAAGAAGAACCCGAATTTCTGGCAGGCCAACACCGTCAGCCTGGATGGCGTGGAATGGGTCTCGGTGACCGACGACAACACCCGCATGCGCATGGTGCAGAACAACGAACTCGACACGGCGATCTTCGTGCCGTTTTCCCGGGTTGAAGAACTCAAGAAAGACCAGAACGTGGTCATCCACTCCGACCCTTCCACCCGTGAAGATCACCTGCTGATCAACCACGAGCACGGCCTGCTGGCCAAGCCGCAAGTGCGCGAGGCCTTGGACATGGCCATCGATAAGCAATCGTTGGTGAAAACCGCCACTTACGGTCAAGGCACCGTGGCCTATTCCTACATCCCCAAAGGCTCGCTGTATCACTACGCCAACAACCTGCAACGCCCGTATGACCCTACTGCGGCCAAAAAGCTGCTGGAAGAGGCTGGCGCCAAGGACTTGAAGCTCAACTACGTGGTCAACGCCGGCAACGAAGCTGACGAGCAGATTGCGGTGATCATCAAGGACCAGTTGGCCAAGGTCGGTGTGACCGCGAACCTGCAGAAGGTCGACCCGACCCAAAGCTGGCAGATGCTGGTGGACGGTGATTACGATATTTCGGTGATGTACTGGACCAACGACATCCTCGACCCGGACCAGAAAACCACCTTCGTGCTGGGCCACGACACCAACCAGAACTACATGACCCGTTATAAGAACGACAAGGTCAAGGCATTGGTCGGGGCTGCGCGAGTCGAGGCAGACCCGGCCAAGCGTGAGCAGATGTATGTCGAGTTGCAGAAACTGGCGAAACAGGATGTGAACTGGATTGACCTGTATTACAGCCCGTACATCAATATTTCACGCAAGAATGTGAGCAACTTCCTGCAGAACCCGTTGGGGCGCTTCACCCTTGAGGAAGTGGTGAAAAACTAAAGAACACTGAGTATCAATGTGGGAGGGGGCAAGCCCCCTCCCTCATTTGGTTTTGCGGTGTGTCAGCTGTTATTGCGCATCAAACGCCTGCCCGTTGATGCCAGCACTGTCCGGCCCCATCAGGTACAGGTACACCGGCATGATCTCTTCCGGCGCCGGCCTTTCCATCGGGTTTTCCCCCGGATATGCCTGGGCCCGCATGCTGGTGCGCGTGCCGCCCGGGTTGATGCTGTTCGAGCGGACCGCCGCCACATCCTCGAGCTCGTCGGCCAGGGTCTGCATCAGCCCCTCAGTGGCGAATTTCGACACACCATAGGCACCCCAATAGGCGCGGCCCTTGCGCCCGACGCTGCTGGAGGTGAACACCACCGATGCGTCCTGGGACAGCTTGAGCAACGGCAGCAAGGTGCTGGTCAGCATGAACATCGCGTTGACGTTGACGTGCATCACCCGCATGAAATTCTCGCCGGACAACTGCTCGATGGGCGTGCGCGGGCCAATGATCGAGGCGTTGTGCAGCAGGCCGTCAAGGTGGCCGAATTCCTTTTCGATCATCGCCGCCAGCTCATCGTATTGATGGGGCAGGGCGGTCTCCAGGTTGAACGGGATCACCACCGGTTGCGGGTGGCCGGCCGCTTCGATCTCGTCATAGACCTGGGCCAGGTTGGCTTCGGTCTTGCCCAGCAATAGCACGGTAGCGCCATGGGCGGCATAGGTCTTCGCCGCTGCTGCGCCAATCCCGCGACCGGCGCCGGTTACCAGGATGATCCGGCCTTTGAGCAGTTCTGGAGGTGCAGGGTAATCAAACATAAATAGCCTCGACAAAATTCAGTAGGTCACAACACCAGTCTTGAGAGCAGTGAAGATCCAAGTGTGGGAGGGGGCTTGCTCCCGATAGCGGAGTGTCAGTCACTGCATTTATTAATTGACCCACCGCCATCGGGAGCAAGCCCCCTCCCACATTTTGGCCCTGCATCGGTCAGCAAGATCGGGGAGCAATCAGCAACTGCACAGCGCGTTATCCAGCACTTTGCGCAATTCCAGCGGGTGATCCACCACCACATCCGCGCCCCAGTGACGCGGGTTGTCGTCCGGGTGGATATAGCCGTAGGTGACCGCCGCCGTGCGGGTGCCGGCGTCACGGCCGGATTCGATATCGCGCAGGTCATCGCCCACGAACAACACGCTGGCCGGGTCCAGGTCGAGCAGCTTGCACGCCAGGATCATCGGCTCCGGGTCCGGCTTGCTGTTTTTCACGTGGTCCGGGCAGATCAGCACGGCCGAGCGCTCGGCCAGGCCCAGCCGCTGCATGATCGGTTCGGCAAAGCGCACCGGCTTATTGGTGACCACGCCCCAGATCAGCTTGGCTTTTTCGATGTCTTCCAGCAGCTCGGCCATGCCGTCGAACAGCTTGCTGTGAACCGCGCAGTCCTTGAGGTAGCGCTCGAGGAATTCCAGGCGCAATGCTTCAAAGCCTGGGGACTCCGGGTCCATCGAGAAGGTCACGGCAACCATCGCCCGCGCACCGCCGGAAATTTCATCGCGGATGTGCTGCGGGTTGATCGGCTCCAGGCCACGGTCGGCGCGCATGGCCTGGCAGATGGCGATAAAGTCCGGCGCGGTATCCAGCAGGGTACCGTCCATGTCGAAGAGAACCGCTCGCAACTTCACAGGCTTACTCCTCGCGCAGGGTCTGGATCATGTAGTTGACGTCAACGTCGCTGGCCAGCTTGTAGTGCTTGGTCAGCGGGTTGTAGGTCAGGCCGATGATGTCCTTGACGGTCAGCCCGGCCTGGCGGCTCCACGCGCCCAGCTCGGAGGGGCGGATGAATTTCTTGAAGTCATGGGTGCCGCGGGGCAGCAGCTTCATGATGTATTCAGCGCCGATGATTGCGAACAGGTAAGCCTTGGGGTTGCGGTTGATGGTGGAGAAGAACACCTGGCCGCCGGGCTTGACCATACGGAAGCACGCACGAATCACAGAGGATGGATCGGGCACGTGTTCCAGCATCTCCAGGCAGGTGACTACGTCGAACTGCTCGGGCATTTCCTCGGCCAGGGCTTCGGCGGTGATCTGCCGGTACTCCACGCTCACCCCGGATTCCAGCTGATGCAACTGTGCCACCGCCAAGGGCGCTTCGCCCATGTCGATACCCATCACGGTAGCGCCGCGCTGGGCCATGGCTTCGCTGAGAATGCCGCCGCCGCAACCCACGTCCAGCACCTTCTTGCCGGCCAGGTTGACGCGCTCGTCAATCCAGTTGACCCGCAGCGGGTTGATGTCGTGCAGAGGTTTGAACTCGCTTTCGCGGTCCCACCAACGGTGGGCCAGGGCTTCGAATTTGGCGATTTCGGCGTGGTCGACGTTGCTCATGGTGAATCCTCTAAATCTGATAAATCGGTGGGTCGGGGCTGAACACCGGGGTTCAGCACCTTCGTTATTCGCTGTGCCCGCTGATGCGTTGGCCCCAGGCGATGGCCGTGGCGGTCAACTGTTGTTCATCCATGCGGGTCAATTGCCGGTCGTCGAGCAATTGCTTGCCGGCGACCCAAAGGTGTTTCACGCAATCGCGTCCGGTGGCATATATAAGTTGTGAGACCGGATCGTAGATCGGTTGTTGCGCCAGCCCCGACAGATCAAAGGCGACCATGTCCGCCGCCTTGCCGACTTCCAGCGAGCCAATCTGGCTTTCCAGGCCCATGGCCCGCGCACCGTTGAGGGTAGCCATGCGCAGGGCGCGGTGCGCATCCAGGGCGGTGGCCGAACCGGCGACGGCCTTGGCCAGCATCGCGGCGGTACGGGTTTCGCCCAGCAGGTCCAGGTCATTGTTGCTGGCGGCGCCGTCGGTGCCGATGGCCACATTGACCCCAGCCTGCCACAAGCGCTCTACCGGGCAAAAGCCGCTGGCCAGTTTCAGGTTCGATTCCGGGCAATGAATAACGCTGGTGTTGCTTTCTACCAGCAAAGCCAGGTCGTCCTCGCTGATTTGGGTCATATGAACGGCCTGGAAGCGCGGCCCCAGTAACCCGAGGCGAGCCAGGCGCGCCAACGGGCGCTCGCCGGTCTGCTCCACGGCTTGCTGCACTTCGAAGGCGGTTTCATGCACATGCATATGAATCGCGGCGTCCAGCTCTTCGGCGATCACGCGGATCTTTTCCAGGTTGGCGTCGCACACGGTGTAGGGCGCGTGAGGGCCGAAGGTGATCTTGATGCGCGGGTGGTGCTTGAGGTCGCCAAACAGTTCGATGCCCTGGCGAAGCGCTTCATCGGCACTGCTGGCGCCGGGAATGGGAAAGTCGAGGATCGGCATCGCGATCTGCGCGCGCATGCCGCTGCTATGCACGCAATCGCTGGCGACCTTGGGGTAGAAATACATGTCGGAGAAACAGGTGATGCCGCCCTTGAGCTGTTCGGCGATGGCCAGGTTGGTGCCGTCGCGCACGAAGGCTTCATCGACCCACTTGGCCTCGGCCGGCCAGATGTGTTTTTCCAGCCAGGTCATCAGTGGCAGGTCGTCGGCCAAGCCACGAAACAGGCTCATCGCCGCATGGCCGTGGGCGTTGATCAGGCCGGGGCTGAGCAGCATGCCCGGCAGCTCGCGAACTTCATTGGCTGCAAGCTTCATTGCCGCGGCCCGTGGGCCGATAAAGGCAATGCACCCATCGCGGATGCCCAGGCCATGCTCTTTGAGCACCACGCCTGCGGGTTCGACGGGTACCAGCCAGGTCGGCAGCAGCAACAAGTCGAGCGGGGCGGCAGTGGAGGTCATCGCAGGCTTCTTCCCAGGCAGCTATAAAAGAAGGGCGAAGTATACCCGAGCGTCCTGGCTGGCGGATCGCTATAATCCGCGGCTTTTGTTCATGAGTGCGGGGTAAGGGATGCGCGACCGACTGTTAGCTGCAGAGAAAGTGAAGGCCATCGTTTGGCGTGATGGCGCGCTGCACCTGCTCGATCAGCGTGTTTTGCCGTCCCGGGAGAGCTGGGTGGCCTGCGATACCGTCGAGGCTGTGGCCGAGGCCATTCGCTCGATGGTGGTGCGGGGCGCACCGGCCATCGGCATCTGCGCCGCTTATGGCTTGGTCCTGGCTGCCCGTGAGCGCCTCGCCGAAGGTGGCGACTGGCAGGCTGCGTGGGAAGAAGATTACGCACTGTTGGCCGATACCCGACCTACTGCGTCGAACCTGTTCTGGGCCTTGAAGCGCATGCGCGACCGCCTGGACCGCCTCAAGAAGCACGCCGACCCGCTGGCAGTGCTGGAAGCCGAAGCTATCGCGATCCATGAAAGCGACCGGGAGGCCAATTTCGTCATGGCCCAACTGGGCGTAGAGCGGATTCGCAAGCACCAGGGTAACGCTCAGGCGATCCTGACTCATGGCAACACTGGCGCTTTGGCCACGGGGGGAGTCGGCACGGCCCTCGGGGTTATTCGCGCAGCGTTCCTGGACGGGTTGGTCGAACAAGTCTATGTCAACGAGACCCGGCCTTGGCTGCAAGGTTCGCGGCTGACCGCCTGGGAGCTGGCGGGTGAGGGCATCCCGGTGACGGTGAATGCTGACTCGGCGGGCGCGCATATCCTCAAGACCAAGGGCGTGACCTGGGTGATCGTCGGCGCCGACTGCATTGCGGCCAACGGCGATGTGATCAGCAAGATCGGCACTTATCAGCTGGCCGTCTGCGCCATGCATCATGGCGTGCGCTTTATGGTGGTGGCGCCGAGTTCGACCATTGACATGATGATGGCCACTGGCGATGACGTCGCGCTGGAAGAGCGTGACCCGGCCGAGCTGCTGGAAATTGTAGGGCAGCGGTTGGGCGCGAACGCATTCAATCCCGTGTTCGATGTAACGCCGGCGGATTTGATCGATGTGATCGTGACTGAGAAGGGCATTGTCGAGCGGCCGGACACCGCAAAGTTGGCCAAGCTGATGTGCCGTAAGCGCTTGCATTAAGTGCTTGGGTGTCTATCAGATTGCCATCGGGAGCAAGCCCCCTCCCACATTTGGAATGTGTTCACAAATCAAATGTGGGAGGGGGCTTGCTCCCGATTGGCCCTTAAAGTCAACAAAACATCCGGATCTACCCTCATAAAACAGTACCACCCCACTTCTGAGCCTCTCTCGTCGCCCTCAAGCCTGTCATCCGTCAAATTACTAGCCTCCATGCGCATCAGGGGGATAGGTGCGTGGCGGCGATTGTGATAACATCCGGCGGTTTCCAGGGTTGCCCCGAGGGGTGGCCTATAACGTGCAGATCCGTGTCATAACTCGTTGATTTGTCGTAAGTCGTTGTCAGGCACCGTGCCGGCAGCGGCGAGCTTCGTTCGTCCCATATGGATGTGACGAAGTTTCACCCGAAAAAGGAATCAGGCTTCTCATGGGCGAACTGGCCAAAGAAATCCTCCCGGTCAATATCGAAGACGAGCTGAAACAGTCCTACCTCGACTACGCGATGAGCGTAATTGTCGGTCGGGCACTGCCTGATGCGCGCGATGGCTTGAAGCCCGTGCACCGGCGTGTGCTCTTCGCGATGAGCGAGCTGAGTAACGACTGGAACAAGCCGTACAAGAAATCTGCCCGTGTTGTCGGTGACGTGATCGGTAAGTATCACCCTCACGGCGACACTGCGGTGTACGACACCATCGTTCGGATGGCCCAGCCGTTTTCCCTGCGCTACCTGCTGGTAGACGGCCAGGGCAACTTCGGTTCGGTGGACGGCGACAACGCCGCGGCCATGCGATACACCGAAGTGCGCATGACCAAGCTGGCGCACGAGCTGCTGGCCGACCTGCACAAAGAAACCGTGGACTGGGTGCCGAACTACGACGGCACCGAAATGATCCCGGCTGTCATGCCGACCAAGATCCCCAACCTGCTGGTCAACGGTTCCAGCGGTATCGCCGTGGGTATGGCCACCAACATCCCGCCGCACAACCTCGGTGAAGTCATCGACGGTTGCCTGGCCCTTATCGACAACCCTGAGCTGACTGTCGATGAGCTGATGCAATACATCCCGGGCCCGGACTTCCCGACCGCTGCGATCATCAATGGTCGCGCCGGCATCATCGAAGCCTACCGCACCGGCCGCGGGCGCATTTACATGCGTGCCCGCTCGATGATCGAAGACATCGACAAGGTCGGTGGCCGCCAGCAGATCGTCATCACTGAACTCCCTTACCAGCTGAACAAGGCGCGTCTGATCGAGAAGATCGCCGAGCTGGTTAAAGAGAAGAAGCTCGAAGGCATCACGGAGCTGCGCGACGAGTCTGACAAAGACGGTATGCGCGTGGTGATCGAGCTGCGTCGTGGCGAAGTGCCCGAGGTGATCCTCAACAACCTCTACGCCCAGACCCAGCTGCAAAGCGTGTTTGGTATCAACGTGGTTGCGTTGATCGATGGCCGCCCGCGCATCCTGAACCTCAAGGACCTGCTCGAAGCCTTCGTACGTCACCGCCGCGAAGTGGTGACCCGCCGTACCGTGTTCGAACTGCGCAAGGCCCGCGAACGCGGGCACATCCTGGAAGGCCAGGCCGTTGCGTTGTCGAACATCGACCCGGTGATCGCCTTGATCAAGGCTTCGCCAACCCCGTCGGAAGCCAAGGAAGCGCTGATCAGCACACCTTGGGAATCCAGCGCCGTGGTGGCCATGGTTGAACGTGCCGGCGCCGACTCGTGCCGTCCAGAGACCCTGGACCCACAATACGGTCTGCGCGAAGGCAAGTACTTCCTGTCGCCGGAACAGGCCCAGGCCATCCTGGAACTGCGCCTGCACCGTCTGACCGGCCTGGAGCACGAGAAGCTGCTGGCCGAGTACCAGGAGATCCTCAACCAGATCGGCGAGTTGATCCGCATCCTGAGCAGCGCCGTGCGCCTGATGGAAGTGATCCGCGAAGAACTGGAAGTGATCCGCGCCGAATACGGCGACGTGCGCCGCACCGAGATCCTCGATGCGCGCCTCGACCTGACCCTGGGTGACATGATCCCGGAAGAAGAGCGCGTGGTGACCATCTCCCACGGTGGCTATGCCAAGACCCAGCCGCTGGCTGCTTACCAGGCCCAGCGTCGTGGCGGTAAAGGTAAATCGGCCACCGGCGTGAAGGATGAGGACTACATCGCTCACCTGCTGGTCGCCAACAGCCACACCACGCTGCTGCTGTTCTCCAGCAAGGGCAAGGTGTACTGGCTGAAAACCTACGAGATCCCGGAAGCCTCCCGTGCCGCCCGTGGTCGTCCGTTGGTCAACCTGCTGCCGCTGGACAGTGATGAATACATCACCACCATGCTGCCGGTCGAGGAATACACCGAAGGTCACTACATCTTCATGGCGACCGCCAAAGGCACCGTGAAGAAGACCCCGCTGGAATCCTTCAGTCGTCAACGCAGCGTGGGCCTGATCGCCCTGGAGCTGGATGAAGGCGACGTACTGATTTCCGCCGCCATTACCGATGGCGAGCGCGAAGTCATGCTGTTCTCCGACGGCGGCAAGGTGACACGCTTCAAGGAATCCGACGTTCGCGCCATGGGCCGTACCGCCCGCGGCGTGCGCGGCATGCGCCTGCCGGAAGGGCAGAAGCTGATTTCGATGCTGATCCCGGAAGAAGGCAGCCAGATCCTCACCGCTTCCGAGCGTGGTTATGGCAAGCGCACTGCCATCAGCGAGTTCCCGGAGTACAAGCGTGGCGGCCAGGGCGTGATCGCCATGGTCAGCAACGATCGCAACGGCCGTCTGGTCGGCGCGGTCCAGGTGCTTGATGGCGAGGAGATCATGCTGATTTCCGACCAGGGCACTCTGGTGCGTACCCGCGTGGCTGAAGTGTCGAGCCTGGGCCGTAACACCCAGGGCGTGACCCTCATCAAGCTGGCCAAGGACGAGAAACTGGTCGGCCTGGAGCGTGTCCAGGAGCCATCGGAAGTCGAAGGCGAAGAGCTGGAAGGAGAGGAATTTGAAGGCGAGGTGATCGCAGCCGGCGATGACAACGTCGACGAGCCAACCCTCGATGCTGCCGCAGACGAAGAAGAACCGCAGGAATAAGCGGACACACAGGGGGCGGATGAAGATTCGCCCCCTTGTTGTTTGTCCCTTATGAAAGTATTGAAACCCGATTTATTGCACCACCCCACCAGATCAGAGTGAGATTGGATGTGAGCAAGAGAGCCTATAACTTCTGTGCCGGTCCCGCGGCGCTTCCTGAAGCAGTCCTGCAGCGTGCGCAGGGTGAACTCCTCGACTGGCATGGAAAAGGCCTCTCCGTGATGGAAATGAGCCATCGCAGCGATGAGTTCGTGTCCATCGCCACCAAGGCCGAGCAGGACCTGCGTGACTTGCTGGCCATCCCATCCGACTACAAAGTGCTGTTCCTGCAAGGGGGCGCGAGCCAGCAGTTCGCTCAAATCCCGCTGAACCTGCTGCCGGAAGACGGCACTGCCGACT
Organism: Pseudomonas sp. MF6755; assembly: GCF_016405635.1. NCBI lineage: Bacteria > Pseudomonadati > Pseudomonadota > Gammaproteobacteria > Pseudomonadales > Pseudomonadaceae > Pseudomonas > Pseudomonas sp. MF6755. The sequence continues at coordinate 290,379 of NZ_JAEKDA010000001.1, read as the reverse complement.
ATATCGACACCGGTATCTGGGGCCAGAAGGCCATCGAAGAGGCTTCCCGTTACGGTCATGTCAATGTGGCAGGCACTGCAAAGCCCTACGACTACTTCGCCATTCCAGGCCAGAACGAGTGGAAGCTGTCGAAGGATGCGGCCTACGTTCACTACGTCGCGAACGAAACCATCGGCGGCCTGGAGTTCGACTGGGTGCCGGAAGTGGGTGACGTGCCGTTGGTGTGCGACATGTCTTCGGACATCCTCTCGCGCCCGATAGATGTATCCAAGTACGGCATGATCTATGCCGGTGCGCAGAAGAACATCGGCCCGAGCGGCATCCTGGTCAATATCGTTCGCGAAGACCTGCTCGGTCGCGCCCGTTCGCTGTGCCCGACCATGCTCAACTACAAGGTCGCGGCCGATAACGGCTCGATGTACAACACGCCGCCGGCGTTTTCCTGGTACCTGTCGGGCCTGGTGTTCGAATGGCTGAAAGAGCAGGGCGGTGTGGCTGCCATGGGCAAGCGCAACGAAGAGAAGAAGCGCACCCTGTACGACTTCATTGACGCCAGCGGTTTGTACAGCAACCCGATCAACCTCACTGACCGTTCGTGGATGAACGTGCCATTCCGCCTGGCCGATGATCGCCTGGACAAGCCGTTCCTGGCCGGTGCCGACGCGCGCGGCCTGCTGAACCTCAAGGGTCACCGTTCGGTGGGTGGCATGCGCGCCTCTATCTACAATGCTGTCGACATCCACGCTATCAATGCGCTGGTTGCCTACATGGCAGAGTTCGAAAAGGAACACGGCTAATGTCTGAGCAAGAACTCAAGGCCCTGCGCGTACGCATTGACAGCCTGGACGAGAAAGTCCTGGAGCTGATCAGTGAGCGCGCGCGCTGCGCCCAGGAAGTGGCACGGGTGAAAATGGCGTCCCTGGCGGAAGGCGAAGTGCCGGTGTTCTACCGGCCTGAACGCGAAGCCCAGGTGCTCAAGCGCGTGATGGAGCGCAACAAGGGGCCATTGGGTAACGAAGAGATGGCGCGGTTGTTCCGTGAAATCATGTCGTCGTGCCTGGCCCTTGAGCAGCCACTGAAAGTCGCCTACCTCGGCCCTGAAGGCACCTTCACACAGGCGGCGGCCATGAAGCACTTCGGCCACGCGGTTATCAGCAAACCGATGGCAGCCATCGACGAAGTGTTCCGTGAAGTAGCGGCCGGTGCGGTGAATTTTGGCGTGGTGCCGGTGGAAAACTCCACTGAAGGCGCGGTTAACCACACGCTGGACAGCTTCCTCGAGCACGACATGGTGATCTGTGGCGAAGTCGAACTGCGTATCCACCACCACCTGCTGGTGGGTGAGAACACCAAGACCGACAGCATCAGCCGTATCTACTCCCACGCACAGTCCCTGGCCCAGTGCCGCAAGTGGCTGGATGCGCATTACCCGAATGTCGAGCGCGTGGCGGTCTCCAGTAACGCTGAGGCCGCCAAGCGGGTCAAGGGTGAGTGGAACTCGGCGGCGATTGCCGGTGATATGGCTGCGGGCCTGTATGGCCTGACGCGCCTGGCCGAAAAGATCGAGGACCGCCCGGACAACTCCACGCGCTTTTTGATGATCGGCAGTCAGGAAGTGCCGCCAACCGGCGACGACAAGACCTCGATCATCGTCTCCATGAGCAACAAGCCCGGCGCGCTGCATGAGCTGCTGGTGCCGTTCCACGATAACGGGATTGACCTGACGCGCATCGAGACTCGTCCTTCGCGCAGCGGTAAATGGACTTATGTGTTCTTTATCGACTTCATCGGCCATCACCGCGACCCGCTGGTCAAGGGCGTGCTGGAGAAAATCAGTCAGGAAGCCGTGGCACTCAAGGTGCTGGGCTCCTACCCGAAAGCGGTTCTGTGAGGCTTTGACATGAGCGGCAACTTCCTCGCCCTGGCGCAGCCGGGCGTGCAACAACTCTCGCCTTACGTTCCAGGCAAGCCTGTGGACGAACTGGCCCGTGAGTTGAATCTGGATCCGTCCAAAATCGTCAAGCTGGCGAGTAACGAAAACCCGCTGGGCCCGAGCCCTAAAGTAGTGGCGGCGATTCGTGAAGAATTGGCTGAGTTGACCCGTTACCCCGATGGCAACGGCTTTGCGCTCAAGTCCCTGTTGGCGAGCAAGTGTCGGGTCGAACTGGATCAGGTGACGTTGGGCAATGGTTCCAACGACATCCTTGAGTTGGTCGGTCGTGCCTACCTGGCGCCTGGGCTGAATGCCGTGTTCAGCGAGCATGCCTTTGCGGTCTACCCGATTGTCACCCAGGCCGTGGGGGCTGATGCCCGTGTCATTCCCGCGAAAGACTGGGGCCATGACCTGCCGGCGATGCTGGCGGCAATCGATGCACAAACCCGCGTGGTGTTTATCGCCAACCCGAACAATCCGACTGGCACCTGGTTCGATGAGCAGGCGCTGAATGAATTCCTGCAGGATGTGCCGGAGCATGTGCTGGTAGTGCTCGACGAAGCCTATATCGAGTACGCCGAAGGCAGCGACCTGCCGGATGGTTTGGATTTCCTGGCGGCGTACCCGAACCTGCTGGTGTCGCGTACGTTCTCCAAGGCCTATGGCCTGGCTTCGCTGCGGGTTGGCTACGGCTTGTCCACGGCGGTGGTTGCCGACGTGCTGAACCGCGTGCGTCAACCGTTCAATGTCAACAGCCTGGCCCTGGCGGCCGCCTGTGCGGCGGTGAAGGATGCCGAATACCTGGAAGAAGGGCGTCGCATCAACGAAAGCGGCATGCTGCAATTGCAGGAAGGCTTTCGCGAGTTGGGCCTGGGCTGGATTCCGTCCAAGGGCAACTTTATCTGTGTCGACCTCGGCCAAGTAGCTGCGCCGGTATTCCAGGGCTTGCTGCGCGAAGGTGTGATCGTGCGCCCGGTGGCCAACTACGGTATGCCGAACCACCTGCGAATCACCATCGGTTTGCCGGCTGAGAACAGCCGTTTCCTCGAGGCGCTGGCCAAGGTTCTGGCCCGTGGTTGATGTCACTGCATTGCAACCTGCTGTGCCTATGATCGGTCGCCTGGTGGTAGTGGGCCTGGGGTTGATCGGTGGCTCCTTCGCCAAAGGCCTGCGGGAAAGCGGGCTGTGTGGCGAAGTTGTGGGTGTGGACCTGGACCCGCAGTCGCGCAAGTTGGCGGTGGAGTTGGGTGTGGTGGACCGCTGTGAGGCGGACCTGGCCATCGCTTGCCAGGGCGCGGACGTGATCCAGCTCGCCGTACCGATCCTGGCCATGGAGAAACTGCTGGCGGTACTGGCTGGCATGGACCTGGGGCAGGCGATTCTCACGGACGTCGGCAGTGCCAAGGGCAACGTGGTGCGTGCTGCGCAGCGGGCGTTTGGCGCCATGCCGCCGCGCTTTGTGCCGGGCCACCCGATTGCGGGGTCCGAGCAGAGCGGGGTGGAAGCTTCCAATGCGCAGTTGTTCCGTCGGCATAAAGTGATCCTGACGCCGCTTGCGCAAACCGATCCTGCGGCGTTGGCTGTGGTGGATCGTCTCTGGCGCGAGTTGGGGGCGGATGTGGAGCATATGCAAGTCGAGCGCCACGACGAAGTGCTGGCGGCGACCAGTCATCTGCCCCATCTGCTGGCATTTGGCTTGGTAGATTCGTTGGCCAAGCGCAACGAGAACCTCGAGATTTTCCGTTACGCCGCCGGCGGCTTCCGCGACTTCACGCGGATTGCCGGCAGCGACCCGGTGATGTGGCACGACATCTTCCTCGCCAATCGCGAAGCGGTGTTGCGTACCCTGGACACTTTCCGCAGTGATCTCGACGCCTTGCGCGACGCGGTCGATGCCGGCGATGGTCATCAATTATTGGGCGTGTTCACCCGTGCGCGGGTGGCGCGTGAGCATTTCAGCAAGATCCTGGCGCGCCGGGCCTATATGGAAACCGCAGTGAATACCGATGAGCTGACTTTCATCGCCAACCCGGGTGGCCGCTTGAGCGGGCGTATCCGGGTGCCGGGTGACAAGTCGATCTCCCATCGGTCGATCATGCTCGGTTCGCTGGCTGAGGGCGTGACGGAAGTCGAAGGTTTTCTTGAGGGCGAAGACGCCCTGGCGACCTTGCAGGCGTTTCGCGACATGGGCGTGGTGATTGAAGGGCCGCACCATGGGCGTGTGACTATCCATGGCGTCGGCCTGCACGGTTTGAAGGCAGCGCCTGGGCCGATCTACCTGGGCAACTCCGGTACGTCGATGCGCCTGTTGGCTGGCTTGCTGGCTGCGCAGAGCTTCGACAGTGTGCTGACGGGCGATGCATCGCTGTCCAAGCGCCCGATGAACCGCGTGGCCAAGCCGCTGCGGGAAATGGGCGCGGTGATCGACACCGGGCCGGAAGGCCGTCCGCCACTGACCATTCGTGGCGGTCAGGTGCTGAAAGGTCTGGCTTACGCGCTGCCGATGGCCAGTGCGCAGGTCAAGTCCTGCCTGTTGCTGGCTGGCCTGTATGCACAAGGTAAAACCGCGGTGACCGAGCCTGCACCGACCCGCGACCATACCGAGCGCATGTTGCGCGGTTTTGGTTATCCGGTGGCGGTGGAGGGCGCGACGGCGTCGGTGGAATCCGGCCATACATTGACCGCTACTCATATTGAGGTGCCGGGGGATATTTCGTCTGCGGCGTTTTTCCTGGTGGCGGCGTCGATTGCCGAGGGCTCCGAGTTGTTGCTCGAGCATGTCGGTGTCAACCCGACCCGCACCGGGGTGATCGATATCCTGCGGCTGATGGGCGCGGATATCACCTTGGAAAACCCGCGTGAAGTGGGTGGCGAGCCGGTTGCCGATCTGCGTGTCCGGGCTGCCGTGCTCAAAGGCATCGAGATTCCAGAGGCCCTGGTGCCGTTGGCGATCGATGAGTTTCCCGTGCTGTTTGTGGCGGCTGCCTGCGCCAAAGGCCGTACCGTGCTGCGCGGCGCCGAAGAGCTGCGTCTCAAGGAGTCCGACCGCATCCAGGTCATGGCCGATGGTCTGCTGGCCCTGGGTGTTAAGTGTGAACCCACCCCCGATGGGATTATCATTGACGGTGGCCCGATGGGCGGTGGTGAAGTGCACGCCCATGGCGATCACCGGATTGCCATGGCGTTCAGCGTGGCTTCCTTGCGGGCGGCAGCGCCGATTCGTATCCGTGACTGCGCCAACGTTGCTACATCTTTTCCGAACTTTCTTACACTGTGTGCCCAAGTCGGCATCCGTGTTGCCCAAGAGGCTCAATTGTGAATATCAAAGCACCGGTGATTACCATCGACGGGCCAAGCGGTTCGGGCAAAGGCACAATCGCCGGCATCCTGGCCAAGCGCCTGGGTTGGTGCCTGCTCGATTCCGGCGCGCTGTACCGCCTGCTGGCGTTCGCTGCACGCAACCATGGCGTCGACCTGACCAACGAAGAGTCCCTGAAGCTACTGGCGGCGCACCTTGACGTGCAGTTCGTCGGCGCGACGGAAGGTCATCCTCAGCGCATCATCCTGGAAGGCGATGATGTGACCGACGACCTGCGTAACGAACAAGTCGGCTCCTGGGCGTCCCAGGTTGCCGCGCTGCCGGCCGTGCGTGATGCCTTGCTGCAGCGCCAGCGGGCGTTTCAGGAGCCGCCGGGCCTGGTGGCCGATGGCCGCGACATGGGCACGGTGGTATTTCCCGAGGCGCCGCTGAAGATTTTCCTGACCGCCAGCGCCGAGGAGCGGGCGCGCCGCCGCTACTTGCAGTTGAAGGGCAAAGTCGATGGTGTTAGTCTGTCGAGTCTGCTAGATGAGATCCGTGCACGCGATGAGCGTGATACCCAGCGTGCGGTAGCCCCGCTCAAGCCGGCGCCTGACGCAATACAGCTGGATTCCACGGAGTTGTCCATCGAGCAGGTGCTGGAACGCATCATGAGTGAAATCGCCATTCGCGATATCGCCGGGTGACCAAGAGGGCCGCAGGGGACCAGTCATAGTCCTGTGGTGCTTCTTCTAATTGAAACTAACCCACACCGTCTGGGGTGTGGAGATGGGCGTATTCTTCGCCCTCATCAACAGGAATTAAAATGAGCGAAAGCTTTGCGGAACTCTTTGAAGAAAGCCTAAAAACCCTGAACCTTCAGGCAGGCTCCATCATCACCGGTGTTATCGTTGATATCGATTACCAAGCTCGCTGGGTAACCGTTCACGCTGGTCTGAAGTCTGAAGCTCTGATCCCGCTGGAACAGTTCTACAACGATGCTGGCGACCTGACTATCAATGTCGGTGACGAAGTTCACGTTGCTCTGGACTCGGTTGAAGACGGTTTCGGTGAAACCAAGCTGTCCCGTGAAAAAGCCAAGCGCGCTGAATGCTGGATTGTTCTCGAAGCAGCCTTCGCAGCTGAAGAAGTGGTCAAGGGCGTTATCAACGGTAAGGTTAAAGGCGGCTTCACTGTCGACGTTAACGGCATCCGTGCGTTCCTGCCAGGTTCTTTGGTCGATGTTCGTCCAGTGCGCGACACCACGCACCTGGAAGGCAAGGAACTCGAATTCAAGGTCATCAAGCTCGATCAGAAGCGCAACAACGTTGTCGTTTCCCGTCGCAGCGTCCTGGAAGCAGAGAACTCCGCCGAGCGTGAAGCTCTGCTGGAATCCCTGCAGGAAGGCCAACAAGTCAAAGGTATCGTCAAGAACCTCACCGATTACGGCGCATTCGTCGATCTGGGTGGCGTCGATGGCCTGCTGCACATTACCGACATGGCTTGGAAGCGTATCAAGCATCCTTCCGAAATCGTCAACGTTGGCGACGAGATCGATGTCAAGGTTCTGAAGTACGATCGTGAGCGTAACCGCGTTTCCCTGGGCTTGAAGCAGCTGGGCGAAGATCCATGGGTTGCTATCAAGGCTCGTTACCCAGAAAGCACTCGCGTTACCGCGCGTGTTACCAACCTGACCGACTACGGCTGCTTCGCAGAGCTGGAAGAAGGCGTGGAAGGCCTGGTGCACGTTTCCGAAATGGACTGGACCAACAAGAACATCCACCCTTCGAAAGTCGTACAAGTCGGCGACGAAGTGGAAGTTATGGTTCTGGACATCGACGAAGAGCGTCGTCGTATCTCCCTGGGCATCAAGCAGTGCAAATCTAACCCATGGGAAGATTTCTCTGGCCAGTTCAACAAGGGCGATAAAATCTCCGGCACCATCAAGTCGATCACCGATTTCGGTATCTTCATTGGTTTGGACGGCGGCATCGACGGCCTGGTTCACCTGTCCGACATCTCCTGGAACGAAGTTGGCGAAGAAGCTGTTCGTCGTTTCAAGAAGGGCGACGAGCTGGACACCGTTATCCTGTCGGTTGACCCAGAGCGCGAGCGCATCTCCCTGGGCATCAAGCAGCTGGAAAGCGATCCGTTCTCCGAGTACGTTCAAGAGAACGACAAAGGCGCAATCGTTAAGGGCACTGTGAAAGAAGTTGACGCTAAAGGCGCCATCATCACTCTGGCCGACGATATCGAAGCGACTCTGAAAGCCTCCGAAATCAGCCGTGACCGCGTTGAAGACGCGCGCAACGTTCTGAAAGAAGGCCAGGAAGTAGAAGCCAAGATCATCAGCGTTGACCGCAAGAGCCGCGTAATCCAGCTCTCCATCAAGTCGAAAGACGAAGTTGAAGAGAAAGAAGCTATCCAGAGCCTGAAAGAATCGGCCCCGGAAGCTGCTGCTGATACCACCATGGCGGCACTGCTGCGCCAGGCTATGGCTAAGCAGAACTAAGTTCTGTAAAGCTATAGAAAAAGGGCGACTCCGGTCGCCCTTTTTTGCGCCTGAAATTTGATGAATCAACAACATAGAACCATGGCGTTCAGCTCGCTGTCAGAACTGACTATAGTCGTTAAAGATGCTATTTCGCGTTGCTGATTCAGTAAGGGTTTGAATGAACAGGATTATTGTAATACTCGCATTAGTGGTGCTTGCAGGCTGTTCCTCCACCAGTGCCACGACCCACGCCAAGCGCGGCGCCAGTGGCATCGAGATCGACTGCTCCGGCTTGGGCAATAAATGGGAGAAGTGCGAGAAGCGTGCTGCCCGTGAGTGCAAGATGCAGGGTTACAAGGTCGTCGCCCGCTCCAGTGATGCCCAGGATGAAGAGGGTGACTACCTGTTTGGTTGGAACCCTGCAGGTGCGGTGACTCGGACGATGTTGGTGATCTGTAAGTGAGGGCGTTTGTGTTCGCCGTAGGTGTTTATTCTCTCAGCAGATTAGTTCGCTCATGGGCTGTTCAAAATCGTCAAGTCATGCTAAAACCTTCGAAGCGCTTTTCCTAGCTGCTTGAAAAAGAAGGGAAAAATATGACGAAGTCGGAGTTGATCGAACGAATTGTCACCCATCAAGGGCTGCTCTCATCCAAGGATGTAGAGCTAGCTATCAAGACCATGCTTGAGCAAATGTCCCAGTGCCTGGCTACCGGGGATCGTATCGAGATCCGCGGCTTCGGTAGTTTCTCACTGCACTATCGCGCACCGCGCGTAGGTCGCAACCCAAAAACCGGCCAGTCCGTGAGCCTCGACGGCAAGTTCGTGCCCCACTTCAAGCCGGGCAAGGAATTGCGCGATCGGGTGAACGAAGAAGAGGAAGAAGGCGTCTGAGTGTTTTTGGGGTAGGAGAAAGTTATGCGTGGGGTTAAGCGCGTTGTTGCGGTATTGATTGCAGTGCTTGCGGCGTTGGTGGTTTTGGCATTCGTGCTCGAGAATCAGCAGGGCGTTGTGCTGTCATTCCTGGGGTGGAGTACTGCGCAAATGCCGGTGGCGGTATTTGTGGTGGCGGCTTTGATTGTGGGGATGCTGATAGGGCCGCTGTTAGGGGTATTTGTGCGTAGAAGCCGATATAAGTCGATTGCCTAGCGATAGGTTCTGTTGCAAAGGTGACGTCGTCTTAATGGCTTTGATGACCGTTTGTCAGAAACCTTATGATGCAACGCTTTTTGAGTTTCGCGCGGAGGCCTGTTCACATTGCTCCGATGGTTCAGATTGCACGCACAGGTTAATCAGAATCATCCTACATACGTGTCAAGACTTGTAATATGTCAGAGAGATGGCAAAATGGAATCTGTTCTCGATAACAGGCATTTTGTGCGCTCAAAATTTGGCAGAGACGCCGGGTTTTTGGCGGTCATCCAATTAAAATAAAAAATACACAATTTCTGCCTGCATAACGAGCCCGCAGTTTCTCTTTGAAGGCAGGTTTTTGTTGTGAGTAGTAGCTTCCGCGCGCCCCCGGTACCGCCATTTGAGATCAGCCTCATCGCAGTCTCTGAGGCCGTCTGCAAACAGAAGAAATTCATAGCGCTAGTAACTGCCGCAGTAGGCTTGATCGCTGTGGCATATGCGTTTATCGCCACTCCTGAGTATCAGGTGAGCAGCGTGTTGAGGCCTGCGGCTATTAACGAGCTGGATGCGCTTAATCGCTCTGAGATTTACGCCCTTCCTCCTGGGGAGGCATTGACCAGAGTTGGTGCTGCGTTGGAGTCCTATGAAACCAGGCTTGGTTTTTTTCGTGAAAACCAGAAGCTCTTCAAAGAGTTTGAGCGCCCGGGTCGGACGCTCGAGCAGAGCTTCGAAGAGTTCAACCGTAACTCGATTAGTCTGTCCCTCCCAGACCCAAAGAAAGCAGACATCCTGAGTTCTTTTATTCGAATTGAAATGAATTATCCCAAAGATGTTGATGGGGTAACTATCCTCAATGGATTTGTGAATTACGCGATAGCAACGGAAAGAGAGCATATTGCGGCCGACCTAAATGTTATTGTCAAAAACCGACTGAACGAATTGAATGGAAAGCTTAAGGCTGCGCGTTCTAGTTATGATAATGACAAAGAAGCCAAGATTGTCTCGCTGCAAGAATCCAACAATCTACGTCGTGCTCAACTGCGTGATGAGCTCAAGGCTTTACGTACCCAGTTGAAGACTGAGCGCGCCGACCGAGTTGCGCAGCTAAACGAAGCCATCGGCATCGCCAAATCTTTAGGGATCCGTAAACCCACTACACCAACCTCATTGGGTGAGGCGGATCGAGTGGGCACGCCTACCACTATGCGAACCGAAGTCAATAATCAGCAGATCCCGCTTTACTTCATGGGATCGGAGGCATTAGAGGCTGAACGTAGTGCTCTGCAGCAGAGGAAATCCGACGACTTCACTGCTAGGAGGATTGGGGAGATTGCCAAGGAACTGCAGTTGCTTGAAAATAATCGCGAAGTTGAAATTTTAAATAGTCGCCAGAATGAAGACGTGTTTCTCGCCGGTGTCCAGTCGTTGCGCGCTGAAGCTGTGCGGTTGCAGGGGCTCGATATTGACATGAGTCGTTTGAAACTGGTCACAATCGATAAGCAGGCCTTGGAGCCTCTTAACCCGATTAAGCCCAATAGAAAGTTGATCATCATATTCGGCTTGTTGTTCGGGCTCGGGCTCGGTGTTGCGATTGTCGCCCTCCGCTCTATTCTTAGCCAGCAGCGAGCAGCAGTACCAGTACCTGTATCGTTGGTAAATAATTCGATGGTTTGAAGTTCGTAGCGTATTGCATTGCCTGGAGCTATCAGCTTAAAAAGTGTGTGCTCCTTCCAGGCTGGCTCGATTATTGGTTGCGGTGCGGCGCGTACCTTTTGGCTGTTCCGTTATTGGCTCAGGCGTATAGCGTGCCCTGTAGGCGATGTGTTTAGCCAACGTGTTAACTTTAATCAGGCTTCGTGCCTGTCATTCAGTGCTTGTTGAAGCTTTATCTATGCATGCAAAGCGCTCGGCAGCCTTCGCTTTGTCGGATTTTCCAGGTATGCGAACGAAGCTCCCACCCCTCAACTACGCTTGTGTTTCGATGCACCGCAAAAAGGTATGACTGGCTCTGGCCCGCTAGGAGAATGAGAGATTTGGCGGGTCAGGGTCAGATTGATGGAGGCATGGCTGCGCGCAGGCGTGATGAAATTCACACCTTTATCATGGAACCTGGCGCTGCTGGGGTCGGTCAACTGCGTCAATATTAGTAATCCTCAAGGCCAGCGCCTCCGCTGCCCGTTAATTTTATCGGCATGAAAGGGAAATTTTAATCCAATGAAAGGTATTGTTTTGGCTGGTGGTTCCGGGACGCGGCTTTACCCGATAACCAAGGGTGTTTCCAAGCAGCTGTTACCTGTATATGACAAGCCAATGATTTATTATCCATTGTCAGTTCTTTTTTTGGCAGGCATCCGCGACATCTTGCTTATCAGCACGCCGGTGGATATTGATGGCTTCAAGCGCTTGCTCGGCGACGGCAGTGATTTTGGCGTGAATATCAGCTACGCGGTTCAACCACAGCCTGATGGCCTTGCTCAAGCTTTCATTATCGGTGAAGAGTTCATTGGCGATGATTCGGTGTGCCTGGTGCTGGGCGACAACATATTTTATGGTCAGGGTTTCAGCCCGATGCTCCGTTCGGCTGCCGGGCAAGCGAATGGTGCAAGTGTCTTCGGTTATCAGGTAAAAGACCCGGAACGCTTCGGTGTAGTGGAGTTTGACGAACAAAAGCGTGCGATCTCGATCGAAGAAAAACCGTCTGAACCAAAGTCCAATTTCGCCGTGACGGGGCTTTATTTTTACGACAATGATGTTGTGGAGATAGCTAAGCAAGTGAAGCCGTCCCTTCGTGGTGAGCTGGAGATCACTAGCATCAATGAAGCCTATCTGAAGCGGGGTGACCTTAGGGTCGAGCTTCTAGGGCGTGGTTTTGCGTGGCTCGATACGGGTACGCATGAGAGCCTGCTTGAGGCTGCCCACTTCGTAGAAACCCTGGAGAAACGTCAAGGGTACAAGGTCGCATGCCTTGAAGAGATCGCCTTTCATAACGGCTGGCTGACGGTCGATCAGTTGGTCCGGATCGGAGAAAGCCTCAGTAAGAATGCCTACGGTCAGTATTTGCTAAGCATTGCACGAGAAAAAAAATAAGGTTTACGTTGATCAACTCAGATCAGGCTGGCTATGTGGCATAATTTTCCAGGCGCTGGCTCATAGGGCATTTCTCGGGCCGTATCCTGAAAATTCTGAGTCGAGAAGCGAGCTAGTCGTATACTAGTCTGCTGAGTATAGAAAAAAGCTGGGCTTTTTGACGCTTTTAAGAGATGAATGATGATTCCATTTAATAGACCACCCTACACCGGCAGCGAAGATCAATATGTTCTCGCTGCGATGAGAAGTGAAAAAATATCTGGTGATGGCAAGTATTCTGCGCTTTGCCAAAAATGGTTTGAGGAAACGCTGGGCTGCAAAAAATTCCTGTTGACGCCTTCCTGTACCCAGGCGTTGGAAATGGCGGCATTGCTGGTGGATATTCAGCCCGGTGACGAAGTCATCATGCCCAGTTATACGTTTGTCAGCACCGCGAACGCTTTTGTGTTGCGCGGCGCACGCATTGTCTTCGTAGACGTACGCGCCGATACCATGAATCTGGACGAGACGCTTATTGAAGCGGCCATTACCGAAAAGACCAAGGCGATTGTCCCTGTTCATTACGCCGGCGTAGCGTGTGAAATGGATACGATCATGGATATCGCTCGGCGGCACGACCTCTTCGTTATTGAAGACGCAGCGCAGGCGATGATGTCAACGTATAAAGGGCGTCCGCTGGGGACGATCGGCCATTTGGCTGCCTTTAGTTTTCATGAAACCAAGAACTATACGAGCGCGGGCGAGGGTGGGGGCCTGATTATCAATGATGAGCGCTTTTCTTCACGGGCCGAAATCATTCGTGAAAAGGGTACTAATCGCAATCAATACTTCCGGGGCATGGTTGATAAATACAGCTGGGTCGATGTAGGAAGTAGTTATCTTCCATCAGATATCCAAGCCGCCTATCTGTGGGGGCAACTGGATAATTGTAACCTGATCAACGAAACAAGATTGAAAATATGGAATGCGTATAAAGCCGGTTTAGAAGGCTTGATGGTGGCTGGCAAATTGAGATTGCCTACCATTCCAGTCGATTGTGAACATAATGGTCATATGTTCTATATCAAAGTCTGCGACCTCGATACGCGGGCAGCGCTGCTGGCCCACTTAAAGTCTGAGGGTGTTGGCGCGGTGTTCCATTATGTGCCGCTTCACTCGGCTCTTGCCGGCGAGAAGTTCAGTCGGTTTGCAGGCGTAGATCGTTTCACTACGGCTGAAAGCGAAAGCTTAATTCGCCTGCCAGTATGGTATGGCTTGAGCGATCAACAGATCCAAACTGTTATTGCAGCAGTAAAAAGCTTTTACGGTACCCTCTGAAGCGGGTTTATGTAAATTGTAGTCTTAAAGTGCTCAGGTGGGTTTTGTGTCTGGTTTATATAGTGCCATGTGGACAGGGTTCGCTCATCTAACGAAAATACTCGCGGGATTCATCGTGCTAAAATTAGTCGCGGTGTATCTGGGGGCTGAAGGCTTGGGTAGCTTGGGCCAGTTGATGAGTTTAATTACCATCTTATCCCTGATTGCGGGCGGTGGGATAACCAATGGCGTCATTAAATATGTAGCTGAATACAAAAGCCTGCCGCCGAAGATGCTCCATTTTGTATCTGGAGCATTTTCGTATGCGTCATATTTCTCTATCGCGCTGTTGGCCATTTGCCTGATTTTCTCAGCGCCACTTGCCAAGGTTATCATGGGTGGGGCGGAATACGCCTGGGTAGTGATTTTCGTTGGCGTCGCACAATGTGGCTTTGCGTTAACAAATTTGATAGTAGGCGTAGTTAACGGTCTGAAGGAGACGAAAGTTTTCGCGATCATACAGATCGTTGGTGGTTTTCTGGCCATTCCGATTGCATGGGCGCTTATCGCGAAGTTTGGATGGGAGGGTGCCGTCATCGCGCTCTGCGTGATAGTGGTTTTTCCATTGGTCCCGGGTGTGATTGTTTTTCTCAAATCACGCTTCAATGGCCAAGTAAAGTTTCTGTCGTTACGTAAGTTGCCGGTAAAGTTGTTGGCGCCATTTTCGCTTATGTTATTTACCAGTGCGGTTGCTTTTCCAGTCGTGGAGATGGTGGTAAGGAATTATCTTATTACGAGTGAGGGATACCATCAGGCGGGTCTTTGGCAGGGTGCGATAAAACTCTCCAGTGCATACCTTGGTTTTTTCAGCATGTTTCTTGGGTATTATTTTATGCCCATGATATCTGAGCAGCATGACAAGTCTGTTATAGCACGCTTGGTTTTTAAGTATCTGGCGTTTGTGATGATATTGTTTGTTGTTGGCGGCACTGTTTTATATATTGGGCGTTCTTTTTTTCTACCGCTGGCGCTCTCGTCCGATTTCAAAGAGCTTGAAGAATTAATTATCTATCAACTGTCGGGTGACTTTTTTAGAATATCTGCTTATGTTATTGGCTATGTGGCCGTGGCTAAGGCCGCCACAAAGCTTTATGTAGTAGCTGAGTTTTTCCAAAGTCTTGTATTTTTAACTGCCGTGTTCGCGGTGTCATTTTTGTACAGCGGTGTACAGGGGGTGATGCTGGGATACATGGCAACGTATATAATTTATTTCATTGTTTGCGTTGTCAGCTTTCGGATCTATCTAGGAAAAGCAGCATAGCGCCTTAGACACTAAATTAATGTTGGAGATAACATGAAAAAGGTTCTTTTTGTACAGTCGTCACTGGGTTTAGGGGGTATTGAGACTTTCTTTGTGCGCCTGGTAAAAGAGCTCAGTGCAAAAGGAGTGCGTCCCCAGTTTGTATTTCTATACAAAAAACTGATTAATCCAAAGCTGTTGATTGAAATCCAAAAGTACTCCGATGTTTATTATTGGCAAGATCTGGTGGGCCTGTCCACCGACGCATTAGGGGAAAAGGCGAAGCTAATGCTTCCGCTGAGTTCTAAAAAGGTCGAAGCACTTTTTTCTGATTGTGAGGCCATACACGTCTCCAATGCTTTGACTTATCTCTGTGCTCAACGTCTCGCTTCCTGTTTACCCCAAGAGCTTAAATGCGTTTTTGGGATTTATCATGCTAACGAACTTGCCTGGGGCGGGAAGAAACTTCCTGCCTATGAGGGTTACTTTCGAGAAAAATTATTTGGCACCCCGCCAATGCTGTTATTTTTCAATCAGGCCTCTGTAGACAAAACCGCGAAAGCAAATAATTTTGCTGGTTATCCATCTATGCTATTCCCACTGGGTGTGGATATGCCTAGTGTATGTCGCGAACCAACTCAAACGTCAGGCGATAAACTTCGGCTTGTATCAGTAGGGCGACTTGTAGAATTTAAGACCTACAATTTGTATATGTTGGATGTTGCCCGTGAGTTAAAAGATAATGGCATCAATTTCACCTATAGTATCTTCGGTTCTGGACCTTTAAGCGACGTCATGGCTGCCAGGATTGCAGAGTTGGGATTGCAGGAAAATGTAATTCTCGAGGGCGACCTGGAGTACTCGCGGCTAGATGAGGAGCTCTCCACGCATCATCTTTTTATTGGCACCGGCACCGCATTGCTGCACGCGGCGGCGAATGGTCTTGCGTGCATTACAGCTATTGAGAATGAGCAGGACTCCACCTCTTATGGGTATTTTTCCGAATTGCCTGGTTACGATTACCATGAGCAGGGTATGGATTTCGAAAAATATAAATTTTATGACTTGATCGCGCAATACAGTGTCCTTGATCTTTCGGGCAGAGAAGCGTTGTCACAGCGCCATCTTGTGAGAAGCAAGGCGTTCGACATGAATGCTTGTGCGGATAACTTTGTCGAGGCTTTCGAAACGGCTCCATTCATCAAGAAGTCGTCGTTTATTTTCTATTCGTTCATGCTGCGCTTTGTTGCCTGTGAGTTAATTGCGACAGTGACTTCTGGAGAAAAATACAGCAAAAAATATGAGCATGTTCTGTGAGTGCTAACGATTCAGTGCGCTGTTCTTCGCCGGTCTACTGGAGTGTTGTTGCATGATGAGGTTGTTTGTCTTTATCGCGCTCGTCATTGTAAAAGTCGGTTTTTTCTTTGTGTTCATTTCCAACCCGACAACACTTTTTTCTGGTGGCAGCGATGCCGACTTTTATGATGCTTATGCGTTGGGTGAGGAATCTCTGACGTCGAGTGTCTGGCCTGACTGGCTGAGAGCGCTGAATGAGGTAGGGCTTTACTCACGGGTGGGCGTCAGCATTTTCCTGATGGTGCTGGGAGTCATAGTTATTCCTGTTTTGTGTGGTCGCCTGGCTTTGGTTAAAGGTTACCCTTACAAGACAAGGATTTGCTTGGGCATTGCCATAGCAATCAGTATGTACCCGACACTTTTTTACTATACGCTTGATATTTATCGAGATGTATTCATGCTGTTTGTTTTTTTGTCGGGTTTGCTATTTGTAAAGTGGTCAATTTACGCGGTGTCTCCGTTGCAAAAAACATTCTATGTGCTGATTGTATTTGCTCATAGCTACTTGCTTTACTTGTTTCGAGGGTACCTGGGTTTTGCGTTTTTGATTTCCTATTTAGGTTTTTTTATGTTTCGCGTGCGGAAGCTATCGTTTTTTCTGCATGTTGTTCCTATGCTTATTGTATTGAATGTTTTCTATATATTGGGTTTGTTTGAACCGTTGATGGCTTATCGAGGGTTGTTTGATGGTGTGGAGGGCGGTGCGAGTTTGGGGATTCGCTTTGACTCTGCATTGATGTTTATCCCGGATTTTACGCTGAACCTTCTGTATCAGCTGTTTGGTCTCTACTTTCCGAATATCATGGCCATATTCGTTTTTTTTCTGGAAAGTATTCCTTTTGCGATAGCATTTGTTTACCTTGTTAAGAATCGGTCGTATGCAGATTCTTTCGTGAATTTCATGGTTGCGTTCTCAATTGTATATTCAGTTATATGGCTTTTGGGTAATGATAATCTTGGTACAGCTATGAGGCTGCGTATGTACGCGTATGTCAGTTTTATTATTTGTAGTGTGATTATTTATCAGCGTAAAAAGCTATTTCTACAAGAGCAAACTGCCAGCTGATATCTGAATGGCGCAGTTCGTTTGATTTGGACCTCACAACAGCGGAGTCGTGTGCATGAATGTTTCAATAACGGGAGGGAGCGGGTTTATCGGAAAGCTGCTGTCAGCAGCATTAGCTGCGCGCGGTGACCGCATTACTCAGCTTTCTCGTCGTGATGGCATGCCGGAGCGTTCTGCAAGGTGCGTAAAGGGGGATCTTGTCACAGGAGGGGATGCGCTTGTGGAGTTTGTCCAGGACTGCGACGTTGTCTACCATTGCGCGGGAGAAGTCAAAAATACAGCTTTGATGTACGCTCTGCATGTAGGGGGTACGAGAAATCTGCTCAAAGCTGTGAGCGAAGAAATCATGCGTACGGGCCGCGCGATCCATTGGGTCCAGCTCAGTAGCACAGGTGCGTACGGCCCACAGGCCAAGGCTGCGTCCCTTCCCTCCAATGTGGACGAACACTTCACTCCCGCGCCGGTCGGGGAATATGAAGTGACAAAGACGATAGCCGATGAACTGGTTGTCGCCCTGGCGTCTATGCAACCGCTATTTACTTACACGATCATCAGGCCCTCGATTGTCATTGGGAAGGACATGTCCAATCAGTCTTTCTTTCAAATGGCGAATATCGTACGCAAGCGATTGTTCTTCTATATTGGCGAGCAAAGCGCATTGTCGACTTATGTTCATGTGGACGATGTGGTCCGTGCGCTGTTGATATGCTCAACCGATCGTAGGGCGGTGGGGGAGACGTTCATAGTGTCAAATGATTGCCTCTTGAAGGAGGTCATTGATCAGATGGCTAGAAGCCAGGGGGTACCGGCCCCGCGTTTGAGGATGCCCGAAGGCGCGGTACGCATGTTGACTCGTGTACTTTCCCCCTTGGTGCGATTGCCTTTGACCCAAGAGCGTGTGGATGCGTTAACCAAACGTGTTGGTTACAGCGCTGCACATATTAAAAGCACTTTGGGCTTTGAGTTTAATAGTTCTATTCCTGAAGCTGTTCCTGGCTTGATTTCAGCTCGAACTGAGCAAGTTTCTTGAATTTACGGTGGTAGCGTATGGCTCATATCAAAAAAATCTGTATTGTCGCAACAGTGCCTGTCGCCCTCCGAGCGTTCATGCTTGAGCATGTGAATAAGCTGGCAGAAACCCACAGCGTTACGCTTATGGCAAATGGCACAGAGGCTGACGTGGCCGGAATGTTGGGTGAAAACGTTCGATTCTTACCGCTTCCGATAGAGCGCCAGGTGTCCTTGCTCAGCGACGTGAAGTCATTGATCAAGCTGTACCAGATATTTTCTAAAGAGAAGTTCGACTGCGTTTTGTCGATCATGCCCAAGTCGGGCCTGCTTTCCATGTTGGCGGGATTCTTCGCGCGTACGCCGGTGCGTGTGCATATTTTCACGGGCCAAGTGTGGTTTACCAAGCAGGGAATTGCTCGTATCGGCCTGAAAAACCTAGATCGATTGTTATCCTTCTGCGCTACAAGTTTATTAGCCGACAGCCCTTCTCAGCGGGCATTTCTAGTTTCGGAACGAGTAGTCAGCCCGAGCAAGATCAGTGTTTTGGGTCAAGGTTCCATCAGTGGTGTCGACATTGCGCGCTTCAAGCCGAGCGCGCAATTGCGCCAGGAGATACGTGAAACCCTTGGTATTCCTGAGTCGGATGTGGTTTTTCTGTTCATGGCTCGCCTGACACATGTGAAGGGTGTTCCGGAACTGGGCAAGGCTTTCAGGGCTGTAGCGGCTGATCTGCCTGACGCGCACCTACTGGTAGTGGGTCCCGATGAAGATGGCCTTGATGGCCGTCTGGCGGAATTGATGCTGCCGTTTGGTAACCGATACCACCGAATTGGTTACACGCAGGTGCCGGAAAGCTACATGGCGGCTGCGGACGTTTTTTGTATTCCCAGTTATCGCGAAGGCTTCAGCCTGGCGACGATACAGGCTGCCGGTGTCGGCCTGCCAGCCATTGCATCCCGGATCTATGGCCTGACTGATGCGGTGAAAGAGGGCGTGACAGGGATCTTTCATCGGGCGGGCGCGGTTGATGAACTGAGTGCTGCCATCTTGAAGCTCTATTCCGATGAGCCAATGCGAAATCAAATGTCCAAGGCCGCGGAACTCAGGGCTCATAAGGATTTTTCCCAAGCATTCATTGTTCAAGAAATGCATCTCTATATAACATCCTTATTGAACAAGGTCGGCTAAGTCGCTTTGGCGCGTCCTCTGTTGAGGTTAACGTGGGCTTCAAGGCTCTAGTAATTCAATGGCATGATTTAATGTGGGTAGATGGATGAAACGGTGTTTTGATTTTGTCGCTTCTTTTGCCGCGTTGTTTTTTCTGTGGCCTGTGCTTGCACTGGTTGCCTGGAGAATCAAGAAAAACCTCGGCTCGCCAGTCCTGTTCAGGCAGGTAAGGCCCGGCCTCAACGGCGTCCCTTTCGAGATGATAAAGTTTCGAACCATGCGCGATGCGACGGATGCCCAAGGCAACACGTTGCCTGATGCGGAGCGTATGACGCCTTTCGGCTCGTTTTTGCGCTCCTCTAGCCTGGACGAATTGCCAGGGTTGTGGAATGTGCTCAAGGGCGATATGAGTCTCGTCGGGCCGCGCCCATTGTTGATGGAGTATCTCCCCCTTTATTCGCCTGAGCAGTTGCGACGTCATGAAGTTCGCCCAGGCGTTAGCGGCTGGGCGCAAGTAAATGGTCGCAATGCGATCAGTTGGGAAGAAAAATTCAAGCTGGACGTGTGGTACGTGGACAACGCCAGTTTTTTCCTCGACCTCAAGATCATCTACCTGACTGTAAAGAAGGTGATTGTTAAGGACGGTATCAGTGCTGAAGGCGAGGCGACCATGTCCAAATTCACAGGAGGTGACTCCCGATGAAATTGGCTGTACTCGGTGCCAGTGGCCATGGCAAGGTGGTGGCCGACACAGCCCAAGCTTGCGGTTGGAAACAAATAGATTTTTTTGATGACGCCTGGCCCACTCGCCAGCAGAATGGCCATTGGCAAATTACCGGCGGTTTAGCCCAGCTGTTACCTCGGCTGGACGATTATGATGGAGTGTTCGTCGCTATCGGAAATAATCGGATACGCTATGGCAAGTTGACTGAATTGGAGTCAGCCGGCGCAAAGATTGTCTCGCTCATTCATCCCCAGGCTGTCATCAGTCAATATGCCTCCATTGGTATCGGTACGCTGGTTCTCGCAGGCGTCGTCGTGAATGTTGATACCGTGATCGGTCGTGGCGTAATACTCAATACCGGCTGCAGTGTCGATCATGATTGTGTCCTGCACGATGGTGTGCATATCTGCCCAGGTGCACGACTTGCTGGCGGGGTCGAGGTTGGCAAGCTGAGTTGGGTTGGGATTGGGTCCTGCGTTCGACAGTCGCTACGCATAGGCACAGGGGTGGTAGTTGGTGCCGGTGCAGCGGTGGTGACTGATATCGCTGACGCTTTGACGGTGGTCGGAGTGCCTGCCCGCGCTCTTCTCAAGACATGAGCACTCACGCTGTCCTAAATGGCTGCTCAGGACGATAATGTCGTTCTTGCTAAGCCTTTGATAGTTCTTACTCTTTACTTAATTGTCATTTCGACGGGTACTCACAGTGCTAAATACACCTTTTTCTCCTTGGCCATCGTTCAGTCACGAAGAGGCCGATGCCGTCCGCGATGTGATTCTTTCCAATAAAGTCAACTATTGGACTGGGCAGGAAGCCCGAACCTTCGAGAAAGAGTTCGCGGCGTGGTCGGAAACGGAGTACGCGGTTGCGCTGGCTAACGGCACTGTAGCTCTGGATGTGGCATTCAAGGCGCTTGGCATAGGTAGCGGTGATGAAGTCGTTGTTACATCCCGTACGTTTCTTGCGTCTGTTTCGAGTATCGTCAATGCAGGGGCCGTGCCTGTATTCGCTGATGTTGACCTGGATTCGCAAAACATTACCGCCGAAACCATTCGTGCCGTATTGACGCCTCGTACTCGGGCTATCGTTTGTGTTCACTTGGCCGGTTGGCCATGTGATATGGATCCGATCATGGATCTTGCCGCAGAAAATGACATCAAGGTAATCGAGGATTGCGCGCAGGCGCACGGTGCTTTCTACAAAGGGCGCCGCGTCGGCTCTATTGGCCACATCGGTGCGTGGTCGTTTTGCCAAGATAAGATCATGACCACCGGCGGTGAGGGGGGCATGGTTACCACCAATGACCGCGACTTATGGTCGTCAATGTGGTCATACAAGGATCACGGCAAGAGTTGGGAGGCAGTCTATGAACGCCAGCACGCCCCCGGCTTCCGTTGGCTGCACGAAAGCTTCGGCACCAATTGGCGGATGCTGGAAGTGCAGGCTGTGATAGGCAGGATCCAACTGCGGCGCATGGTTGACTGGGAAGCGAGCCGTAAGGCTAATGCGGCGCGTATCTGGGATACAGCCAGTCAGCTTGTAGGCTTGCGTGTACCCCAAGTGCCATCGCACATCACTCATGCGGCATATAAATGTTATGTCTTTGTGGAGCCATCGTCTCTGAAGGATGGATGGAACCGCGACCGAATTATCGAAGCGCTGGTCGCTCGAGGTGTTCCGGCGTTCTCCGGTTCATGCTCCGAGGTTTACTTGGAAAAAGCTTTCGACAATACCGGGTGGCGCCCTACCGTTCGATTACCTAATGCGGTCGAGCTTGGTGAGACCAGCCTGATGTTCCTGGTTCATCCCACGCTGACGGGCAAGGAAATTGAGTGGACTTGTGAGACGTTGACGCAGGTAATGCGCGAGGCAGCAACAATATAGCCGCTGGAGGCCCGGAAGTAATTAAGGGTCCATAGGTACGGCATGTGATGAAAAATCACAGCCGTATCCAAATGTTCAACTGCTGCACATGAACCGTTTCAGTTTTAGCAAGGGTGTTTAGAGGGGTTATGGATAAGATACGTGCGTACTTGGTGGGATTGCCCCGACGACAAAAACGCGTTCTGCAACTGATAACCGACGTGTTAGTGGTCTGGTTTGCGTTATGGATGGCTTTTGTAGTACGTCTTGGCGTAGACGAGATGATCAATCCTGTCGCGATGCACTTATGGTTGTTTATCTGCGCCCCAGTCGTTGCCATTCCCTTGTTTATCCGCTTTGGCATGTATCGTGCGGTGATGCGTTATTTCGGTAATGATGCGCTGATTGCGATTATCAAGGCTGTGAGCCTTTCGTCGCTCATACTGGGTGTTGTTGTCTATTGGTACAGCAACCACCAAAATGTTGTCCCGCGTTCTATCATATTCAACTATTGGTGGCTAAGCCTCATCATGGTGGGCGGTCTGCGGTTAGGGATGCGTCAATATTTCCTCGGCGATTGGTTCGCCGCCGCACAACACGTGCCGTTCACCAATCGGGAAGATGGCTTGCCCCGTGTCGCTATCTACGGAGCAGGCGCAGCGGGTAATCAGTTGGTCGCAGCCCTGCGTATGGGTAGAGTGATGCGCCCGGTAGCATTCATCGACGACGACGTCAGTATCTCTGATCGTGTTATTTCCGGCCTTCAGGTTTACAAGCCCAAACATATTCAGCGGATGATCGACGCTACAGGCGCTCAGGAAATTCTTTTGGCTATACCCTCGTCTAATCGAGGGCGCCGCCGGGAGATCCTCGGTTTTCTTGAAGGCTTCCCCCTGCATGTGCGCAGTGTCCCTGGCTTTATGGATTTGGCCAGCGGCAGGGTGAAGGTCGACGATATCCAGGAAGTTGATATCGCTGACCTTCTGGGCCGTGATGCCGTGCCTGCTCAAGACGAACTGTTGGAGCATTGCATCAAAGGGCAGTGCGTTTTAGTGACAGGCGCCGGTGGTTCAATCGGCTCTGAGCTTTGTCGACAAATACTTTCCTTGCACCCTACGACACTGCTGTTGTTCGAACACAGTGAGTTCAACCTTTACAGCATTCTTTCCGAGCTTGAGCAGCGCATTACCCGTGAGTCATTGCCGGTTAAGCTGTTGCCAATCCTGGGGTCCATACGTAATCCGTCCAAGCTTGTCGACGTCATGAACACCTGGCGGGTGGATACTGTGTATCACGCCGCTGCCTATAAGCATGTTCCGATGGTCGAACATAATATAGCCGAGGGCGTGCTCAATAATGTAATAGGTACGCTCAATACGGCACAGGCTGCCTTACAGACTGGCGTTGCCAACTTTGTACTGATCTCCACAGACAAGGCCGTACGCCCGACCAATATCATGGGTAGCACGAAACGATTGGCTGAATTGGTTTTGCAAGCACTAAGCCGTGAAGTCGCTCCCGTGTTGTTCGGCGACAACACCTGTGTACCCAGGGTCAATAAAACGCGCTTTACCATGGTGCGTTTCGGTAACGTACTGGGTTCTTCGGGCTCTGTGATCCCGCTATTCCATAGGCAAATCAAGTCGGGTGGGCCGTTGACGGTGACTCACCCGAAGATCACCCGTTATTTTATGACAATCCCCGAAGCGGCCCAGTTGGTAATTCAAGCCGGCTCCATGGGCCAAGGGGGAGATGTATTTGTGCTGGATATGGGCGAGCCCGTAAGAATCATCGAGCTGGCTGAGAAGATGATTCACTTGTCAGGTCTGAGTGTGCGCTCTGAGAAGAATCCTCATGGCGACATCGCCATCGAGTTTTCCGGCTTGCGTCCTGGCGAGAAACTGTACGAAGAGTTGCTGATCGGTGACAACGTGGTGGCTACCCGGCACCCGATGATCATGAGTGCTGATGAAGATAATCTTGCTTGGGACGTACTCAAGGTCAAATTGACGGAGTTGCTTTCTGCTGTGGATCAGGACGATTACACGCGAGTTCGGCAATTGCTGCGCGATACCGTCAGCGGCTATGCGCCAGATGGCGAAATTGTTGACTGGATCTACCAGCAGCGTCGCCTTGAACCTTAAGAACGTGACCTTTATGGCGCGCGGCGCAAATGCCGCCTAGAGGCCGGCGTTGATGAGCATGGGGACGAGAACCTGGCCATCGGCGCCTTCTTCGGGCTTATGCTCATCAACGGTAACCTGATCAACCCCCCCCGGTGCCATGGCAAACCCAGACGCTTACCCATCGGCGGTTATATTCGTGATAGTGCGGATAACTGGAGAGCGTATTTTATTTCGGAAAATCTGATGCCAGATTTCTGGCATCAGACTGGAGCACCATTATTTTTCCGAATCTAAATAATGTTTTTCGAGCTCCAGAAGTTCTTGGCTTCGATTTTTAAGCCTCTTCGCGGGTACGCCAAAATAAATGCCCCAAGGGTCTGTAGACTTCGTAACCATTGACATTGCCCCTACTGAACAACCTTCTGCCAGCGTTACACCTGGCAAAACAATGGAGGAGGTTCCGATGATGACGTGACGACCGATATGTACCGGTAACTTTGCTTCGTTCTTGTACTGGCTGGGTACAGTTGGATTGGTCAGGGTTTTTCCGCTGTAGTCATCGGATTGAGCAAAAACATGACAACCATATGCCAGGCCTGAGAAGTCCTCCATGGTGATGCCAAGCTCACCACCCGCCACATTGTTGAAAATGGCGATATGGACATTTCGCCCTAAAGTGACAGTCCCTGAAATAACGCAAAAATCATCAATGCGAGTGTTGTCACCGATTGAAATTCTATCGCAGTTATATATAGAAGCCTTGTCGCTTATCTTTACATTTTTTCCGAGGCTTTTAAAACCCATTTCTTTTAACTTTGCTTCTGAAATAAAAGCCATTTTGGTAACTCATTTGGTTTGATTTGGTGGTGTTGCAAAGTTGCTCAGTTGAACGCACATGTCTTTTCGGTAGTTAGAGTGACTCGTATGTCTAACGCGAGCAACGGCGTCCAACGTTGTGAATTCTTTAGCCATGAAATTCCATTGGCATGTACAAAACTACACCGCATCAGGGGCGCCAAGGCTTTACTGGGCGCTGCACGGTTTGATCGGTGGTTTTCATCCGTTTGAAAAAAACGTTCACACATTCATTTCGGGCCTTTTGAGCACAGATCTATGGCGTCCTCCGACTGCGATTCTAGACTATGAGCGCTTCTATGTCCGTAGCTGATATCAGGGAACAACTGAGGCTCGGGGGCATCCGTGCCTCAAAATCCCTGAGTAGCGGGCTGTACAGGTATAAGGATGGAACTTCCCAAGGTCTGGAAGCTGACTTAGCTATTCTATGGCGCGTAATGAAAACCTAGCGAATCCACACGCTGTGCAAGGTGTACAACAGTGAATTTGGCACTGTTCACACGCTGTTACTCACCCATTTTTGACACCCTCCAACCATCGCCTAACGTAGAAAAGCAGCTTCGGAAAAGCTGCTTTTCTCTTACCGATGTCATGGAGCGTCACCAATGCAAAACCTCTACATTTCATCCCTCATCTTTGCCTTCCTCACCAGCCTCTCCGTTGCCACCACCGCAGCGCCGTCTATCAAACCCGAAGCCCCGACACCGATCTCCACTCAAACGACCACGACCGAACAATCCACCAAGGTCAACCTCAACGCCGCCGACGCCGAAACCCTGCGTCGCGATCTGTTCGGTATCGGCGCTTCCAAGGCAAAGGCGATCGTCGCCTATCGCGAAAGCAACGGCCCGTTCACGGCGGTGGATGAGTTGTTGGAAGTCAAAGGCATCGGCAAGGCGTTGCTGGAGAAGAATCGCGACAGGCTGGTTATCAATTGAGGATGTGAATAGGGTCCAGAAGGCCGGTCGTCGACCGGCCTTTCCGTTATTCGGGGCTCGCGCCTTTTAAACCTCAGGTGCCATTGGCATGAAACGTGATTACATCTAACTCAGTGATTGTTCAACAATCTTGAGGTGGTGATGACGCTCAATTTGTCTTTAGCCGACCAGATCGCTCTGGAGCTACGTGCCGACATTATCGGTGGGCGGTTATTGCCAGGTATGCCGTTGATCGAGGTAGATCTCGTCAAAGCGTACAACGCATCGCGCAATACGATTCGTGAGGCGCTACATCGCTTGGGCCAGGAGGGGCTCACGCGCTATGTGCGCAATAAGGGCGTGATGGTTCGGCGCTTGGAGCGAGAAGAAGTGCGTGACCTGTTCGTAGTGCGTCGTACCCTGGAGTTGCAGGCGATTGCCCAGAGTGGCCCGCTGGCGGACGCTCAATCAGACCGTATGCAAAGCGCCATTGAGGCCACGACTCTGGCCCGGGAGCGCGAGGACTGGCGAGCGGTGGCCACCCACAGCCTGGTGTTCCACCAGCAGATTGTCGGGTTAATGGGCAGCCCGTTGTTCGATGAGTTTTTCGCTCAGGTGATTGCGCAGTTGCGCCTGGTGTTCTGCGCTGCGCCTGATGAGCAGCGTTTTCAGTCACCCTGGCTGGAGCGGGACCACGAGATTTACACGCTCCTGGTCAATAACCACACCATGGCCGCTAGTGCGGCGATGAGCCTGTACCTGGATGATTCGGAACGCCTTTCCCTTGCCTTGTTTGATCACTCTTGATGGAGGATTGCCCCATGTACAAAGACTATCCGGCCGCTTACCAGGTCAGTAAAGGTTCAGCGTTGCAGGTGGATACGGCGTTCTATGAGCGTATTCGTGATCACAAGGATCAGCGCACGTTGATCGAGCAGTTCCAAGTACCGATTCGCACGGGGAGGGCGTGGAAGGTTCCGGCCGGGCATGTGTTTCGTGTGACCACACCGGTGGGCCCACAGGTGGGCGACTTCAACGTGTGGAACGCCAATGATCCTCGCGAGCGTCTATGGGCTGCGCGTACCCGGCAGCTACAGGGCGCGCATGTCAGTACCCATGACCGGCTGTGGTCGAATCTGCCATTCTTACGGCCCCTGGTGACCATCACCGATGACAGCCTGGCCAGCTACGGCATTGATGGGCACGGCGGCCGCCTGCACGATTTGCTTGGCACGCGTTGCGACCCTTATGTGAACCGTATGCTGACCGGTGAGGACTTCCATCACCACTGCCACTCGAACCTGACCCGTGCGGTATTGCCCCATGGCCTGACTGAGTTCGATGTGCATGATGTACTGAATATTTTCCAGTGCACCGGCCTCAATCACGATGACATGTACTTTATGAAAGCCTGTCCGGCGCAGAAGGGCGATTACCTGGAGTTCTTCGCCGAGATTGATCTGCTGTGTGCGCTGTCGACGTGCCCAGGCGGGGATTTGTCGCTGCCGATGTGGGGGCCGGACGCGCAGGATCCGCTGACGGTGTGTCGTCCGTTGGGGGTGGAAATCTACAGGCTGGAGGATGAGTTGCTGAGCGGCTGGAGCCAACCGGAACGTGCTGCCTACAAGGGGCAGCACGGGTTGCATATTGCCAAGGCGGATTGGGAGTAACTCAGGGTTCAGCGATCCTGCGCATCCTTGGCATCCGCCTGCGCATTACGCTCGGCCACGCGTTTGCGTTGTTCGTCGGTGAGTTCCACCTTGTTGGCGCTGT
The DNA here is from genome assembly GCF_016405635.1 of Pseudomonas sp. MF6755. Taxonomy (NCBI): domain Bacteria; kingdom Pseudomonadati; phylum Pseudomonadota; class Gammaproteobacteria; order Pseudomonadales; family Pseudomonadaceae; genus Pseudomonas; species Pseudomonas sp. MF6755. Next base: position 262,982 of record NZ_JAEKDA010000001.1, on the reverse strand, counting down.
CACGCAGCATCATCAGCCCACCGACGATCGACCCTATCGCTACTAACATAATCAACCACGCATACCACGGCATAAGGCTCTCCTTGAGGCAGACATCCGTGGGAGATTTTTCCCACGGTAATGACTGCTTTGAGTGACGGGCTTTCTGAGTAGTTCAGTGTAGGCCCGTTCTGCCTCGCTGGCCCTATAGTCCCGTCAACATCGCATCTGCCGGGGCATCGGCGCGGTCTTGCGCGGTCATCTGGAAGTAGATGAAACCCACTGCCATGAAGCCGAGGAAGATCAGCCCGATCAGGGTGTTGAACCAGGCCATCGCCACCAGGCACACCACCGCCAGTACCAGTGCAATCCCTGGCACGATGGGGTAGCCCGGTGCGCGGAACGTGCGTTCAAGCAGCGGTTCGGCCTTACGCAGTTTGAACAGGCTGAGCATGCTCATGATGTACATGACGATGGCACCGAACACCGCCATGGTGATCATCGCGGCGGTCAGGGTCATGCCACCCAGGTTGATCAGGCCGTCGCTGTAGATGGCTGCGATGCCGACGACGCCGCCGGCGATGATGGCGCGGTGGGGTGTCTGAAAACGCGACAGTTTGGCTAGGAAGGGCGGCAGGTAACCGGCGCGGGCGAGGGCGAAGAACTGGCGCGAGTAACCGAGGATGATCCCGTGGAAGCTCGCCACCAAGCCGAACAGGCCGATCCACACCAGCATGTGCAACCAGCCGGAGCTTTCGCCTACCACGGTTTTCATCGCTTGAGGCAGTGGGTCGTTGATGTTCGACAAGGTGCGCCAGTCGCCCACGCCGCCGGCGAAGAACATTACGCCCATGGCCAGGATCACCAGGGTCAGGATGCCGCTGATGTAGGCTTTTGGAATAGTACGCTTGGGATCTTTGGCCTCTTCGGCGGCCATGGCCGCACCTTCGATGGCGAGGAAGAACCAAATGGCGAAAGGGATTGCCGCGAACATCCCGGCAATCGCCGGGGCGCCAAAGGTGTCGGAACCGGCCCAGCCATTGAGGGCAAAATTGCTGAAGCTGAACGCCGGGGCGACCACGCCCATGAACACCAGCAGTTCGGCGACGGCGAGTACGCACACCACCAGTTCAAAGGTAGCGGCAAGTTTTACACCGAGGATATTCAGGCCCATGAACACGATATAGGCGCCAACGGCCGCGTGTTTCGGGTCCAGGGCCGGGAACTGCACATTCAGATAGGCGCCAATGGCTAGGGCTATTGCAGGCGGCGCGAACACGAATTCGATCAGGGTCGCCAATCCGGCAATCAAGCCACCTTTCTCGCCAAAGGCGCGACGACTGTAGGCAAACGGCCCGCCAGCATGGGGAATCGCGGTGGTCAGCTCGGTGAAACTGAAGATAAAGCAGGTGTACATGGCGGCGACCATCAACGAGGTCACCAGGAAACCCAAGGTGCCAGCCACGCCCCAGCCATAGCTCCAGCCGAAGTACTCGCCGGAAATCACCAGCCCGACGGCGATGCCCCACAGATGCAGGGTGCCCAGGGTGGGTTTGAGTTGTGTGTTCATTGTGCGGTGCTCCCTGAAGGGGTTGGAATGATTCAGGGTGTTGCAGCGGTTGTGCCAGGCTGTGGAACTGTGTCGTAAAGCCGTAGCTGTGTCGTCTGGGGAACGGTTTGGCGTTTGAATGTGGCTTGAGTTGCACCACATAAGTGCGGTGGTGAGTGAGCCGGCGCTTTCGCGAGCAAGCCCGCTCCCACATTTGACCGAGTTTTAACTGAAAGAACGCAGTCGAATGTGGGCGGGCTTGCTCGCGAAGAGGCCCTCCCAGCCACTGTAAGCCCCGCATAAAGCCACTCTTTACGCCATCTTTACGCCCCACCCACCGCCTCGCTCTCGTTCCTTTACACCACTCCTGCGGACAATTGCCCCACACGCGGCACTCGCCGTTAAACGGAGAAACTTCCATGAGCGTTCTGGACGGGGTGTCACTGCTATTGGCCGTGGCGCTGTTCATTTATCTGCTGGTTGCGCTGTTACGCGCGGATCGGAACTAGGAGCAGGGCTATGCACAGTTATGACTATTGGCTGATCATCGCCTTCTTTGCCGTGGTACTGGTGCCGGCACCGTTCCTGGGGCGGTTCTACTACAAGGTGATGGAAGGCCAGCGCACTTGGTTGACGCCGGTGCTGGGGCCGGTGGAAAACGCCTGCTATCGCCTGGCGGGCGTGGACGCGCAGCAGGAACAGAGCTGGCAGAAATACATGCTGGCCTTGCTCGCATTCAACCTGGCGGGCTTCTTGCTGTTGTTCTCGATTCTGTTATTCCAGGGCTCCCTCCCGCTGAACCCGCAGAAACTGCCGGGCCAGGAATGGACCCTGGCGTTCAACACCGCCGTCAGTTTCATGACCAACACCAACTGGCAGAACTACAGCGGTGAAGCGTCGCTGAGCTACCTCAGCCAGATGGTCGGCCTGACCGTGCAGAACTTTGTCAGCGCCGCCACCGGCCTGGCAGTCCTGGTCGCCTTATGCCGTGGGATCGGTCGCAAATCCGCTCAGACGCTGGGTAACTTCTGGGTCGACATGACCCGCGCCACCCTCTACGGCCTGCTGCCGTTGTGCCTGGTGCTGGCGCTGTTCCTGGTGTGGCAGGGCGTGCCGCAAACCTTCGCCCATTACGTTGATGCCGTCACGATGCAGGGCGTGGATCAAGTGATTCCCCTGGGCCCGGCCGCCAGCCAGATTGCGATCAAGCAACTGGGCACCAACGGCGGCGGCTTCTTCGGTGTGAACTCGGCGCATCCGTTCGAAGACCCGACGGCCTGGGCCAACCTGTTCGAAGTGGCCTCGATCATCCTGATCCCGGTGGCGCTGGTGTTTACCTTCGGTCATTACGTCAAGGACCTGCGTCAGAGCCGGGCGATCCTCGGTTGCATGCTGGCCCTATTCCTGATCGGTGGCGCGACGTCGCTGTGGTCTGAATACCAACCCAATCCAACCCTGAACAATCCGGCCGTGGAGCAAACCGCACCGCTGGAAGGGAAGGAGGCGCGCTTCGGCACCACCGGCACCGTGCTGTGGTCGGTGACCACCACCGCGGCGTCCAACGGTTCGGTCAACGGCATGCAGGACAGCCTCAGCCCCCTGAGTGGGATGGTGGCACTGGTCAACATGATGGTCGGCGAAGTGATCTTCGGCGGTGTGGGTGCCGGCATGTACGGCATGTTGCTCAACGTGCTGATCGCGGTGTTCCTCGCCGGGCTGATGATCGGCCGCACCCCGGAATACCTGGGCAAGAAACTCCAGGCCAAGGAAGTGCAATTGCTGGTAGTGACCTTGCTGGTGATGCCGGTGGGCGTGCTGGTACTGGGCGCCATCGCTGCGAGCCTGCCTGGTCCAGCCGGTGCCATCAGCAACCCTGGTCCTCACGGGTTCAGCCAGTTGCTCTACGCCTACACCTCTGCCAGTGCCAACAACGGTTCGGCGTTCGGTGGCTTCAGCGCCAACACCCCATTCCACAACCTGATGCTGGGCGTGGGCATGTTGATCGGCCGCTTTGGCTACATCCTCCCGGTACTGGCCCTGGCCGGCAGCCTGGCGATGAAGAAGGCCGCACCGATTGGCCAGAACAGCTTCCCCACCCATGGCGCGTTGTTCGTAACGCTGTTGACCGTGACCATTTTGCTGGTGGGCGGCCTGACCTTCCTGCCGACGCTGGCACTCGGGCCCATTGCTGAACATCTGAGTATGGCTGCTCCTAAATAAAGAGCTGAAGGGATATGAAAATGAATATGCCTGCAAAAAACGCGGCCCCGGTCAAAACCCAGGAGCCTGCCAAAACCGCTATCTCGGCTCTGTGGCGCCCGGCGCTGGTCCAGGCTTTCGTCAAGCTGGATCCGCGCCAACTGCAACGCTCGCCCGTGATGCTGGTGGTCGAACTGACCGCCATCCTCACCACCGTGCTGTGCTTTGTACCCGACACCAGTGTGCCGACCTTTGTCGCCGTGCAAATCGCCGTGTGGCTGTGGTTCACCGTGCTGTTCGCCAACTTCGCCGAAGCCCTGGCCGAAGGCCGTGGCAAGGCCCGCGCCGACAGCCTCAAGGCTGGCAGCGAAGGCTTGAGCGCACGTCGCCAAGAAGCTGATGGCAGCTTCAAGAGGGTGCCGGCCACCAGCCTGCGCAAGGGCGATGTGGTGCGTGTCGCCGCCGGCGAAATGATCCCCGGTGACGGTGAGGTCGTCGAAGGTATCGCGGCGGTCAACGAAGCGGCGATTACCGGCGAGTCCGCCCCGGTGATCCGCGAGTCCGGCGGTGACCGCTCGGCCGTCACAGGCAACACGCGGCTGGTATCGGACTGGCTGCTGATCCGCATTACCGCCAACCCGGGTGAGTCCACATTGGACCGCATGATCGCCCTGGTGGAAGGCGCCAAACGCCAGAAAACCCCCAACGAAGTCGCGCTGGATATCCTGCTGATCGGCCTCACCCTGATCTTCCTGCTGGTGGTAGTGACCCTGCAGCCGTTCGCCCACTTCGCCAATGGCAGCTTGCCCCTGGTGTTCCTGGTTGCACTGCTGGTGACACTGATTCCGACCACCATTGGCGGCTTGCTGTCGGCCATCGGTATTGCCGGCATGGACCGTCTCGTACGCCTCAACGTGATCGCCAAGTCCGGTCGCGCCGTGGAAGCGGCGGGGGACGTGCATGTGTTGCTGCTGGACAAGACCGGCACCATCACCTTCGGTAACCGTCGCTGCTCGGCCGTGGTCGCCGCGCCTGGCGTCACTGGCCGGGAATTGGCCGAAGGCGCGCTGCTGGCGTCCCTGGCGGATGACACGGCGGAAGGCAAGTCCATCGTCGAATACCTGCGCGCCCTGCATCCGCAGGCCGAGCCGAGCCTGGACGAGTTGACCGCGGTACCCTTCAGCGCCGAAACCCGCTTGTCCGGTGTCGACTACCAGGGCCGCGTGTTCCGCAAAGGCGCCGTGGATTCGCTGTTGGCGTTTATCGGTCAACAACGCAGCGACCTGTTACCTGCACTGTCGCGGGAAATCGACAAGATCGCCCAAAGCGGCGGCACGCCTTTGCTGGTGTGTGCCGATGGCAAGCTGCTCGGTGCGATCCATCTCAAGGACGTCGTCAAACCCGGCATCCGCGAGCGTTTTGCCGAGCTGCGCAAGCTGGGGATCCGCACTGTGATGGTCACTGGCGACAACCCGTTGACCGCCGCCGCCATTGCCGCTGAAGCGGGTGTGGACGACGTGTTGGCCGAAGCCACCCCGGAGAAGAAACTCGCACGTATCCGCCATGAGCAGAACGATGGTCGCCTGGTTGCCATGTGCGGCGACGGCGCCAACGACGCCCCGGCACTGGCTCAGGCCGACGTCGGCATGGCGATGAACGACGGTACCCAGGCCGCTCGCGAAGCCGCCAACATGGTCGACCTCGACAGCGACCCGACCAAGCTGCTGGACGTGGTGCAGATCGGCAAGGAGTTGCTGGTGACCCGTGGTGCGCTGACGACTTTCTCCATCGCCAACGATGTGGCCAAGTACTTCGCGATCCTGCCGGCGCTGTTTGCCTCGATCTACCCACAATTGGGCGTGCTCAACGTCATGCACTTGCAGAGCCCGCAGAGCGCAATCCTGTCGGCTATCGTGTTCAACGCCCTGATCATCGTCGTGCTGATTCCCCTGGCATTACGCGGTGTACGTGTACAGGCGGCGAGTGCGGCGGCGTTGTTGCGGCGCAACCTGCTGATCTACGGCCTGGGCGGGCTTTTGGTGCCGTTCGTGGGCATCAAGGCCATCGACATGCTGCTGACGGCGCTGCACCTGGTTTGAACGGGCGACATTGGTTTGCTGATTTATTGAGGATTTGACGATGACTAATATGATCCGCCCGGCCCTGAGCCTGCTGGTCCTCATGACCCTGATCACCGGCGTGGCCTACCCACTGGTAGTCACCGGCGTGGCGCAAGTCGCCTTCCCCGACCAGGCTAATGGCAGCCTGGTGCACGACGCCAGCGGCAAGGTGCGCGGCTCGAGCCTGATTGCCCAGGATTTTACTGGCGACAGCTGGTTCCACCCGCGCCCGTCAGCCGGGGCGTTTGCGACGGTTTCCAGCAGTGCCAGTAACCTGGGCCCAAGCAATCCGGCCTTGGCGACCCGCATATTCGAGGATGCCAGCAAGCAACTGGTGTCTGGCCAGGGGCCGGTGCCACTGGCCTCGCTGACTACCTCTGGCAGCGGTCTTGATCCACACTTGCCACCATCGGCGATTGCCTATCAACTGGCGCGGGTAGCGGCGGCGCGGAATGTGCCGGTATCGACCTTGCAGCGGTTGTTGGATGAGCACATCGAAAGCCCGTTGGTGGGGCCGCCAGTAGTAAACGTCCTGGCCCTCAACATGGCCCTGGAAAAACTCTGACCCCTAGTGAGAGGGGGCTTGCTCCCTCCCACAGTTGATCTTCATTGACCTGAAAATACCTGCCTGAAGGAACCCCCGAGCATGAGCGACTCCGGCCGCGCCGATGCCCTGTTAGCCGATCTGCCCCGGGATGGCCGTGGCCGGCTCAAAGTTTTCCTCGGCGCCGCGCCGGGCGTGGGCAAGACCTACGCCATGCTCCAGGCGGCTCACACCCAACTGCGCCAAGGTGTACGCCTGATCGCCGGGGTGGTGGAAACCCATGGCCGCGCCGAGACCGAAGCCTTGCTCAGCGGCCTGCCGCAACAACCGCTGTTGCGCAGCGAATACCGTGGCGTAATGCTCGAAGAAATGGACCTCGACGGCCTGCTCGCCGCCAAGCCCAAGCTGGTGCTGGTGGACGAACTGGCCCACAGCAATGCTCCCGGCAGCCGCCATGAAAAGCGCTGGCAAGACATCCAGGAATTGCTCGCCGCCGGCATCAACGTGTTCACCACGGTCAACGTCCAGCACCTGGAAAGCCTCAATGACCAGGTGCGCGGCATCACTGGCGTGCAAGTGCGCGAAACCCTGCCGGACTGGGTGCTGCAAGAGGCTGACGAACTGCTGCTGATCGACCTGCCATCCCGCGAGTTGCTGGAGCGCCTGCGTGACGGCAAGGTGTATGTGCCGGAGCAGGCGCGTGCGGCCATCGATGCATTTTTTACCCAGACCAACCTCATGGCCCTGCGCGAGCTGGCCATGCAAACCGCCGCGGCCCACGTCGACGACGACCTGGCCCAGGGCTACCGCCAACTCGGCCAGGCCGCGCCAGCGGTACGCGGGCGTTTGCTGGTGGGCGTGGATGGCGATGCACACGCCGAACGCCTGGTGCGCCATGCCAGCCGCGTGGCCCAGCGTCGGCATTTGCCCTGGAGCCTGGTGCATGTCGATAACGGCGGTGTGCGGGATGAGCAATCGCGGCTGCGTCTGCAAAACGCCCAGCAACTGGCAGAGCGGCTGGGCGGTGAAGTGGTGTTGCTGCGCGCGGGGGAAGTGGCCAAGACGCTGATCCAGCATGCCGCCGAACGCCGCGCCAGCTTGTTGCTGGTGGGGCAGTCACGCATGCGCTGGCGGCGGCGCTTGTTCGGTGGCGGCTTGGCGGCACGCCTGTTGCGCAATGCCCGAGGCCTGGAAATCAACGTCCTCGACAGCGATGACATGCCCGCGCCGCCGCGCCTGCCGGATGTGCGCGGTTTGGTGTGGTTCGATTACGCCTTGGCCGTGGTCGCCACCGTGGTCGCTGCGGCTGTGGCCTGGGCCGTGTCCAGCGTCTTGCCGCTGCCGAATATCTCGCTGGTGTTTCTCGCCGCCGTGCTGCTGGTGGCGGTGCGCAGCAGCCTGGGGCCGTCGCTGGTGTGCGCGGCGCTGTCGTTCATGACCTACGATTTTCTGTTTATTCCGCCGAATTTTTCCTTCGCCATCCAGCGCGAAGAGGATGTGCTGACCCTGCTGTTCTTTCTGCTGATGGCGGCGTTGACCGGCAACCTCGCCGCACGCCAGCGCCGCCAGTTGCAGGCATTGCGCGATACCCAGGAAGAAACCAGCGAGCTGCTCGACCTGTCGCGCAAGCTCACCGCCGCCACCGATCGCCAAGCGGTGATCAGTGCTGCGGCTCATCACCTGCAAGGCTGGAGCGACCTCGACCTGTGCCTGGTCAATCGCGACGGCCAGGGTGGCTGGAAGGTCGAGACCGGTGGCCCGTTGACGCTCACTGAAGCCGAGCGCGCTGCCGCCGATTGGGCCTGGCAGCATGATCAGCCCGCCGGCATGGGCACCGGGACCTTGCCGTTTGGGCGTTGGTGGTGGTGGCCGCTGTCGGGTGAGGAGGGGCCGTTGGGCTTGCTCGGTGTCAGCGCCAAACCGGGCCTGGAGTTGAGCGGGCAGCGTCGACGCTTGCTCATCGCCTTGAGCCAGCCGCTGGCCCAGGCCTTGGCGCGAGCACAGCTGGGGCAGGAGTTGGAGTCGGCGCGCCTGCATGGTGAAACCGAACAACTGCGCAGCGCTTTGCTCGCTTCGGTGTCCCATGATCTGCGCACGCCGTTGACCTCCATGCGCGGCAGCATCGACAGCCTGCTGGCCCTCGGTGAAGCCATCCCCCTGGAGGATCGCCGTGAATTGCTCGAAGGCACCCGCGATGAAGCCGAGCGCCTGGACCGTTATATCCAGAATCTGCTGGACATGACGCGCCTGGGCCACGGCGCGCTGAAACTGGCGCGCGATTGGGTGTCGCCAGGCGATATCGTCGGCAGTGCCCTGGGGCGTTTGCGCGCGGTGCTGGCGCCCTTGCAGGTGAGTACCGAGGTGCCGTCGGAACTGCCATTGTTGTATGTGCATGCAGCGTTGATCGAACAGGCATTGGTCAATGTGCTGGAAAACGCCGCACGCTTTTCACCGCCCCAGGGCCGCTTGCAGTTAAGTGCGGGCGTGGCGGAAAACCAGCTGTTTTTTGCCGTGGCCGATGAGGGGCCGGGGATTCCCGAAGATGAACGTGCGAAGATCTTCGACATGTTCTACACCGCAGCCCGCGGAGACCGGGGCGGGCAGGGCACCGGCCTCGGCTTGGCGATCTGCCAGGGCATGGTCGGCGCGCATGGCGGGCATATCAGCGTGGCTGATGGCATTGACGGGCGGGGTACCTGCATCACGTTGTTTCTGCCGCTACAATCTCAACCTGGCTTAGACACTGACCTTTGAACGGCTCCTGAATGGGGTGATTTTTTAATGGATTTTGACGGACACCATGAGCCTGACCGCGACGATTCTAGTCATTGATGACGAACCGCAGATCCGCAAATTCCTGCGGATCAGCCTGGCCTCCCAGGGCTATAAGGTGATCGAGGCCGGCACCGGCAACGAAGGCCTGGCCCAGGCAGCCCTGAGCAAACCGGACTTGCTGGTGCTCGACCTGGGCTTGCCCGACATGGACGGCCAGCAAGTGCTGCGCGAGTTTCGCGAGTGGTCGACGGTGCCGGTGCTGGTGCTGTCGGTGCGAGCCAGCGAAGGTCAGAAGGTCGAGGCCCTCGACGGTGGCGCCAATGACTATGTGACCAAGCCCTTCGGCATCCAGGAGTTTCTCGCCCGTGTGCGTGCGCTGTTGCGTCAGGCTCCGGCAGGAGAGGCCCAGGAAGCGGCTTTGAGTTTCGGCCCGCTGACGGTGGACCTGGCCTATCGCCGCGTGCTGCTGGACGGTGCCGAAGTGGCGCTGACCCGCAAGGAGTACGCGGTGCTGGCGCAACTGGCACGCCATCCCGGGCGGGTGATTACCCAACAGCAGTTGCTCAAGGACATCTGGGGGCCTACCCATACCGAGGACAGTCACTACCTGCGTATCGTGGTGGGCCATCTGCGCCAGAAGCTGGCGGATGACCCGACCCAGCCGCGGTTTATCGTGACCGAGGCGGGGGTAGGGTATCGGTTGCTGAATGCTTGAGTTCACAGTTGTCTGAACTGGCCTCATCGGGAGCAAGCCCCCTCCCACACTTTGAATGTATTCACAGATCAAAATGTGGGAGGGGCGGTGCGACGATTCGACTTGCTCCCGATGAGGCCATCAACAACACCCAGAATTTCAGGCCTGCTCACTCTCATACCGATCCAGCGTATCCCTGGCAATCTCCCGCCCCAACGCGATCAACTCCGGCGCCTTGTAAAACTCGAAAAACCGGCACACCCGCTTCGGCACGTTGATCAGGATATCGGGCGGGTACCCGGCGATCTTGTACTGCGCCAATGACGTCTGCATCACCTCGAAACTCTGGTTGATCAGGTCCAGCAGCGACGCAGGCCCGACGTTATCAATGATGAACGAGCCAGTCGCCGACTTTGGTGCGCCGGCTTTCTCCGGCGCGGCGGCAGGTTGCTGGGATTCGGGTTCGGCCGATTCCAGCCACGGGTTGATCTCCGCCGCCTGGGCCTGCAAGGCTTCCTGCTCGAGCTTCATCAATTGCTCGGCCTGCTTGCGGCGAAACGGCAAGTGCGAGCCCAGTGACTTGGCCAGGCTGTTGAAGCGGCTCTTGAACGCCGGCGGGCGTGGGATCACCGGCAACTGGTAGTGCTTCTGGTTGGTGGCATTGAGGTTGACCGCGATGATCAAGTCGCAATGGCTCGACACCACCGGCACGATGGGCAACGGGTTGAGCAGGCCACCGTCCACCAGCATGCGGTTGCCTTGCATTACCGGGGTGAACAGGCTGGGGATCGCCGCCGAAGCGCGCATGGCCTGGTGCAGGCAGCCTTCCTGGAACCAGATTTCCTGCTGGTTGGTGAGGTCGGTGGCGACGGCGGTGTAGGGGATGCGCAGTTCTTCGATATTGATTTCGCCGACGATCTTGCGGATTTGCCCGAAGACCTTTTCACCGCGAATGGCCCCGAGGCGAAAACTCACATCCACCAGGCGCAGCACGTCGAGGTAGTCCAGGCTTTCGATCCAGTTGCGGTACTCGTCAAGCTTGCCGGCGGCGTAGATACCACCCACCACGGCGCCCATGGAACAGCCGGCGATACAAGCAATGTCATAGCCGCGTCGTTCGATTTCTTCGATCACCCCGATATGGGCATAGCCCCTGGCTCCCCCGGAGCCCAGCACTAAGGCAACACGTTTCTTCATGACTAGATCCTTCGCAAAACAGGTGCCCACAATGCACCCATCAGGGGGCCAGCTTCAATCTTCGGCTGGGCCTGCGTTATTTTTCGAGGATAACGTTTGCGCTCGGGTATGCTCTGGCAATAGGTACTACCGATTTCAGGCTAAGGACAAGGCACTTTTTCCTGTAGGCAACGTCTACAGGCTACGAATGATTTTGCTTATTTTGAGGTGTCATCGATGAAAGCCTGGATGTGTGTGCCTGTGATCGTGCTGGCCTTGGCCGGCTGTGCCGGCAAAACTGCCTACCGCGACAGCTGCGGTTCGCAACTGGATGCCGCCTGGAAAGAACTCGATCTGGCCAAGGCTGAAGGCTTCGCTGGTACCGTGAGTTACTCCAAGGCATTGTCATTGTTGACCGGCGCCAAGACCCAGCAGCAATTCGAAGCGTTTGAAGGCTGCTCCAACAAAGCCGAGAAGGCGCGGTTCTATATTCGTGAGTCTCGCGCCGGGCGTTGACCTGTAGCGGCGAGTAGGATTATTCATCGGAGAGTGGGGGCAGGATGTCAGCGTTGGTCAATCAGTTAGTCGCTCAGGTCATAGGCCTGGAAGTAGGGTTACTGAGCTGCCAGGCTCGCCTCGCCGCCGTCACTGACGATGAAGCGCTGCATGATTTGCGCACCACCGTGCGTCGCCTGCGCAGCCTGTTGCGCCCTCTGCGCGGGCTGCCCGGTGTCGAGCAACTTGAGTTGGCTGCCAGCACGGTCGGCCAACTGACCACGCCGCTGCGTGACCGAGAGGTCCTGGCGGCGTATTTGCATCAGCACGGTTATCACGACGCGGCTGGTCGGCGCCTGCGCCTGCAGCCCGAGGCTTACCGCCAAGTGGCGCAAAGCCCGGAGCTGGCGCACTTGTTGCTGATCCTGGATGCCTTCCCACGGTTTATCCGCGCGGCCCAGCACCAGAAGTTGCTCAAGGGCCTGCGCCCGCGCATCGAGAAGCGCCTGGCCAAGCAATGGCAGAAACTCGACGACGCTTTGAAGGATCCTGATCATGATCGCCACCGACTGCGCTTGCTGATCAAGCGGGTGCGCTATGCCGCCGAGGCTTACCCCGAGCTGGACAAGTTGCCCCCCAACGCGATGTCGCGATTGAAGAAAGCCCAGAGTGCCCTGGGTGACTGGCATGACTGTTGGCAATGGTTGGCCCAGGCCGGGCACCAGCCGGACCTGCAACCTTGCGTAGCGGTATGGCATCGCACCATGCTCAAGGCGCAAGGCCAGGCCGACCGTGTGCTGGACAAACTCAGCGCCGATTGTTTTTAACCCGGTCCGGCTTTTGGCCGGAATAGGCGCTGTGCCTGCTTAGCTCGATGGTTAAGATCCCCCCATCGATTTTCTTGATGTGAGGTCGCCATGCGCTTTAGTGATTTGCTCGACGCTGCCCGTAGCAACCCGCTGGATGTCACCATCCCCGCCGAATGGGCTCAGGGCCGTGCCACCTTTGGTGGCCTGGTCGCCGCCCTGCAATACGAGGCCTTGCGCGCCCAAGTGTCGGCGGATCGCCCCCTGCGCTCCCTGGCCATCACTTTTGTCGGCCCGGTAGCGCCGGATGTGCCCGCCAGTTATCAAGTCGAAGTGTTGCGCGAAGGCAAGGCGGTCAGCCAGTTGCTCGGTCGCGTGGTACAGAACGGCGAAGTGGCGACGCTGGTCCAGGCCAGCTTCGGCGCGCCTCGATCATCAGAAATTGACGTGGCGAGCGAACCGCCGCCGCTGTTCAAACATTGGGATGAGTGCCAGGAACTGCCCTATATCAAGGGCGTCACCCCCGAATTCATGCGCCATCTGGCGATGCGCTGGAGCGTCGGCGGCCTGCCGTTTACCGGCAATAAATCCCGCGACATGGGTGGCTGGGTGCGGTTGCGCGGAGATGTGAAAGAAGAGCCGCTCACCGAGGCGCATATCCTCGCATTGGTCGACGCCTGGCCGCCGGCCTTGCTGCCACACCTGAAAAAGCCCGCACCGGGCAGCACGTTGACGTGGACTATCGAGTTCATCCAGCCGCTGCAAGACCTGACCACCCTCGACTGGTGCCAGTACCACGTCAACATCGAGCACGCCCGCGATGGCTACGGCCATGCGGCTGCTGCGCTGTGGAGCCCGACCGGCGAGTTGATTGCCCTCAGCCGCCAGACCGTGGTGGTGTTCGCCTGAGCCTCAGTGCCGGTGACGCTGGCGCCAGGCGCGCCACCAGCCACCGCTCAACACAAAGCGCGGGAAGGTCACGAACTGCTCGACCACCAGGCGTTGCACCGCATCTTTACGGTCACTGAACGGCTCACTGGCCTGGGCTTCCAGGCTATGGCCGTGACGCTGCAACGCCAGGCCTGCCACGATACCAACCACGCCGACGGCGAAGCTGGCCAGGCTCAGGCTGAACATTCCCGAAACGATCAGCAGGAAGCCGACGATAAACAGCGGCACGGCAATCAGGTGCAACGCCAGGTTGGTCGGGTGCTGATGGTTTTGTGGGTACTGACGCCATTGCCAGGCGGGGAGATTGGGGTGACGTTTGCCCATGGTGGTGAATCCTCTGTCCGTTGAAATGACTTGGACAGAGTTTAGGTTGAGGTGAGCAGGGTGGCGAATTGGGCCTGGCTATGGGGCTCATAGCCCCGCTTTTGTAACGCTTGTTTAACAGCAGGCTGAGTCAGGATCGTTAATGTAGACAGAGGGCCCGCACAAGGACGGATATTTGGTTTTAAATTCGATCAACGAGTCTGCTGACTCAGCTCTGACGAGAAAAAAATCATCTTTTTTTTTGTACAGTCATATGCAAACTATTGAGAGTGGGGATGTTTTTTATAATTACATCACTTAGCTCACCACAGCTAAGGCCAATACGGCAAGTGTTGAACCCTTCTGAGGTCCACTTTTCGGGTGGTTTATCTGGGATCTCAGGTATGTCAAATGCCAGGGTTATATGAGACCTGTGGTTGTCTATATCGATAGAAAATAAAACTATCTCCCCAATTGGGATCGGCATGGAGAAAACTTTATTGAAAAAAATGCTTCTGTCGAAGTTATTCCAAAATTTCATTTTTCACCTCGAAAATTATAGTGGTCTTTTGCATCCTTTAGCTTCCCGTGACGTGTGTTTCCAATTGGGCGTAAATTAAAATGGGCTTCCTGATCTCCGATGCCTCCGGGCGCTCCAAATTTATGTCCTCGCTGTGCTCTTGGATAACAACTCTCTGACTGTTCTCGCGAGTGAACTCGTACTTGCTCGTGAGGAACTCGCTATAGCATTCATAGAAACGGTTGCGTAAATCACGTTTTTGATTTTTATAGAGTATTGTCTGCCCAGTTATGGTCTCCTGGTTCGGGGCTATTTATATAAACTGTCGGCCCCTTCATGGAAAGCCACTTGGCTTTGAGTTCCATAGAAGCGTTTTTTGAATTTGCGCTGAGAAAGAAGTACCCATTTTCTCGCTTTATATTTATTCTGAAAATCTCCCTGCGCGGGAGATTTACTATTTTTAAGTTGCTAATTTCGGAACAGCTCAGTGCAATTCTGCACGTGTTATATCCTTTGTTCTTCCATTTTTCAGGCAGAACATCAGGGAAATCTGGTATGTCAAAACCTATTCCAAAAGAGGGTTGGTCATTTTCTATTCCCAGTGAATGAATGTAAGCTTTCCCGATTTCAGTAGGCTGACTGAATACTTTGTTGAAAAAGATAGAGCCATCAAGATCATTCCAGTTTTTCATTTTTTATCCTTGAATACATAATGGTCTTTTGTTCTTGGTGCCTTGCCGATGTAAGAGGGCGGATGTATTAAAGCTGTATTTCTTTTTCAAGGTGGATTGTTGGTATGGCACGCATGGATGTGTCTCTGCGAGTCGTAATCATGTTTTTGTATTATTTGAAGTAGTAGTCGTTCGGTCCATTGATGTAAACAGTGGGTTCGGTAATTGAAATGAATTTTGTATTGAATTTGATGGAGGCGCCGTCGCTGATGGCTTCGAATGTGAAGTAGTCATTTTCTCTATTGATTTGTACCGTGAACACCTCATGTACAGGGAGATTTAAGATTTTTAGGTCTTTAATATCATTGCAAGTGATACCAGTTCTGCACATGTTGTACGCTGTGCTTTTCCATTTTTCAGGTAAATTGTCTGGGAATTCGGGTATGTCGAAATCCATGGAAATACTAGGTTGGTCATTTTCTATCGTAAAAGAAAAAAGCGCTATCTTTCCAATTTCGACAGGATAGCTGAAGATTTTGCTAAGAAATATGCTTCCATCTAATTCGTTCCAGTGCTTCATATTATTTCCTGAATAGATATTTTTTGCGTCTTCAAGATAACCTTGTCGAGGCTTTTTAATGGGTCTTAAGTTGAAGCGTGATGACTGATCCACAATGCCATCTGCTTTCCAAAATTTATGGCCTGCTGAGTAGTCTTGGATAAAAATGTTTGAGCCGTTTGATCTCGTAAATTGATAAATTTTTGTGTCAATAGATCTGTCGGGTAATTCCGGTCGTTGCCGGATTTGGCTCAAAGACTAGGGGTGCCTTACTAATCATTTCTTAAAAGTACCCACTGTTGTCATATGCGTTCAACGCTGTAGCCGCTTGCAACGACTGCAAGAACAGTCTCACCACTGCCAGACTTGAAATAGTAAGTTGTAACTTTTTCATTTGGGTCAATACACACGTTCTTCTGTGAAAGAGTAGAGGCTTTTTCCTCATGCATATCGCATACTTCACTACCCGCTGGGCTTAATCCATGAAAGGAAATTAATCTGTGGAAGGTAATCAGGAAAAGTTGTTCTTGCTGGTCCGTAAAGACCATTAATAGCTCATCTCGTTTAGCGGTTAGTTGATCGATGACTCCATCTGAGAAAGAGAAGTTTTCTGCGTTGTAATGATTTCTTTCTGTTGATGCTGGCTTCCAGAATTTCAAGTCTAGGAAATGTCTTTCCATGTCATCCATATCATCGTCGCCGATAGAGTCGTCAAAATGATGAGAAATTATCGTGCGAACCCTTGCAAGACGTTTTGTGATCTCGCAGTTGTCGATGAAGTCAGTAGTTGTTCTTCTATACTCTTCCACCGCGCCAGGTTTGTTAGCATAAAAGCTGCCAATTTTGTGAAGGGATATCAATACGAATTCAATTTCTTTCAATGCTTCAAGCGCTTCTTCGCCTGCAAGTACTATTTCTTTATTTTTCTCTAGCATTACTTTCTTCTCGTGAACTTAGGGTTGTTTATTTCTAAATTCCCTCTTACGGTTAGCTCCATGACGTTATACCTAGGGTTTTTCACCCATTCTAATCTTGATTCAGGTACATCCATCTCAATGTAGTCTCGGCCCTTGCTTTTTTCGATTTGGTATTTGTCTTGGGCATCGACAGGACTAAGTATCTTGTTTTTCGCAGGCTCGAGATACACTCTATTGTTATCTTGAGCCAATATCACGCCATCTTTTTCAATTCCTTTCGATCCTTTCCTGTTTGTGTAGTGCCTAACCCGAACCGTTCTCTCTGGCGTTGAGGCTGGTGCGGGCAGCGTTGGCTCGCCGTTGTTAGCTTTCGCGTGTTTTGTCGAATCATCGACATTATGAGTTGGTTTGCAGCCATCCCTGCCAGGACACGAGTTCAACCCCAGCGGATCCACCCACCCCGTGGGATTGGGCACATACCGGTACCCGTTGATCCCACCTGCCAACTTCACCGGGTCCGGCGTCAGGTAACGACCAATATCCGGATTGTAGTAGCGATGGCGGTTGTAGTGCAGTCCGCTTTCCTGGTCGAAGTATTGACCCTGAAAACGCAGTGGATTGTCGATTTTGCCTACGTCGAGACGGGCGATCTGGCCGTAGGCGCGGTAGTGGGCGGACCAGGCGATTTCGCCTTCGGGCGTGGTGAGTTCTTGCGGTGTGCCGAGGTGGTCGAGTTGGTAGTGGTAGGGCTTTGTTTCTTTTGGACCAAACCCTTCCAGCAGTGCCAACGGGCGGAAGCTGTCTGGTTCGTAGATGTAGCTGCGATGACAGTCCGCATGATGCTCGGCAATCAGCTTGTCGCCTTGCCAGAAAAACTCCGTGGTTTTGTCATCTACGGTCTTGCTGATGCGCCGCCCAAACGGGTCATAGCGGTAACTGGCGGTTTCGCCGTTCGGCTTTGTGATGCTGATTAACCGATGCAGGCAGTCGTAGCGGTATTCAGTGACGAGTTGATGGCCCTTGCCGCGCCGTTCGCGGATGAGGTTGCCGAAGGCGTCATAGTCGTAATGGCGGTCGCCTTGGATCACCAGGCGGTTAGCGGCAACGATGTCCGGGCCGGGGCGATCTTGCATGAGCAGGTTGCCCGCCGGGTTGTGGCCGAAGCGTTCCTGCACGTCCTGCGAATGATTAGCACGGGTCAGGCGGGCGAGCGGGTCGTAACGGTAGTCGTGCTGGCCTTTACGGGTGTCGAGCAGGCGGGTGAGGTTGCCGCTTTTGTCGTAGTCGTATTGGCGTTGATAGAGGTGGTTTTGCTGTTGGGTAACCGCGTGGGCGTGCAGGCGGTTCTGGTCGTCGTAGTGGTAGTGGCTGAGGAGTTGGCCTTGCTGGCGCTGATGTTCGCGACCGCTGTGGAATAGATGCGAGGTGAGCTCTTCACCGTTGAGTTCGACGGTGGCGAGTTGGCCGCCTTTGTCATGGTTGAAGGTGAGGCGGTTGTTGTCCGGCAGGCGCAGGTTTTTCAGTTGGCCGCAGGCGTCGTAGCCGTAGCGCAAGGTGCCCCAGCCTTGGTGTTCGGCGGTGAGACGGTTTTGGCGGTCGTACTCGTAGGCTAACGCCCAGTGGCCGTCCTCGACGCTGAGGAGATTGCCTTGGCGGTCGTAGGCATAGTCGACAACGCTGTTATCGGGCAGGGTTTTTCGTACGAGGCGTCCGGCGTGATCGCGCTCGTAGCGGGTAACTAGCTGACTGCCATCGTCGCCGTGTTCGGTCTTTTCCAGCAGATTGCCGTTAAGGTCGTAGGCATACGCGGTGCGTTGGCCGTCGAAGCCGGTTTCCTGCTGGATCAGGCCGTTGGGGTGGTAGTCGAGTTGGTAGGTTTCGCCGACTTCGTTTTCGATTTCGGTCAGCAGCAGCCGAACATTGTCGTAGCGATATTTGACCTGGGTGCCGTCGGCATTGATGCGGCGGCTGATCAGGTGCAGGCCGTCGGCGTATTCGTAGCGGGTGACGTGGCCCAGTTCATCGCGTTCGGCGATGATTTTTCCGTAGGGGTTGTAGCTGAATTCTCGGCAAGCACCGCCGGGCTGGGTCAGTTTCAGCAGGCGACCTGCGGCGTCCCATTGATACTGGGTCAGCGCGCCATGCTCATCCTCACGGGCAATCTGCCGTCCAAGGTCGTCATAGCGATAGCGCTTGATCGCGCCATTGGGCAGTTGTTCTTCAACGAGCTGCCCACGCTCATTCCACACCAACCGATGACAACTGTGATCGGGATACCAAACCCCGGTCAGTTGCCCATGTTTGTTGTAGCTGTAGTCCGTAACCTGCCCATCGGGATCGGTCCTGCGCGTAACGTCGCCCTGGTTATTACGCTCATATTTCCAGACCGCCTCGCCACGCCGTACAACCCGTACGAAGCCGTTGTCATGCTCGTAGGACGTCGGCTCATCATCCCCCGGAAACAACGCCACCAAGCGCCCAGCTTCGTCGTACTGATACGCCGTCACCGCCCCCAGCGGATCTTGCTCGACAGTCAGCCGGCCTTTTTCATCGTAGGATTTGAAATGCTGGGCGCCGTCGGGATCGATGCGCTGTACCAACCGCGCCCGGTCATCGTGAACATAGACTTCCTGGCTACCATCGGCGTTATGCACGGTGACGCGCCCGTCATCACCCCAGGCATAGCGCGTGTCCATCTGCGAAAAACTCGCCCAATGCCGGACACAGCGCGCCGCCTTGCCGGAGCCTTCCCACGCCCAACAGAAACTCGCCCCACCGGCCAACTGCCGCTCAACAATGACGTGCTGCTCGTCGTACCGGTAACGCTCGCTTTCACCGACGGCATTGGTCGCGCAAACCAGTCGTCCATCTTCGTCATAGGCGTAGGAAACAACGTTTCGCTCGGTCACCCAGACGTAGGGCTCACGCCCTTTTGCGCGATGAACCTGGTAGTCCACCGCGACGATGCGATCCAGTTCATAGCGCAACAAAAGCGAGCGACCGACGCCGTTATCCAGCCGCTCAATCCGCCCTGAACGATCACGGCCAATGCGCAGGCGGTTGTCATACGCATCGCTGATCGAAACCAGCACACCATCGCGAAAGTGATAAAACCGCGACGCCTGGGCCAGCACCAGTTCATCAGGAGCCGAGCCCAAGTAGATCGCCGCTTCCGCCAGGCTATTGGTGATCGCGGGTCGAGAATCGGTGGGCAATGGAAACTGAGTACGGCGATTCTCGTGGTCGGTCCACACCACCGAGTCGCCAGAAACGACCAGCCGATGGGCCAGCGAATGACTCCACCCAAACCCCAACCCACGATCCAGTTCCACCGCACTAGTGCGATACAACCGCGTCCACTCAAACGGCAAGATCCCGTCCAGCGAACCATCGGTGAGGGTCAGCAGTTCCTCGCCGGTAACCATCGACACCGGGCAGCCGTTAGTGAGCGTCTTATCTGCTGGGGCCGCCGCATCTCCCTTCGGATTCGAAGCCATGACAGGCGCATCGTCGACGTGCTCCTGCCGGACCAATACGGTTTGCCTGGCCTTGCTGCGTACCGCCGGCACCGGGTTCGAAACCAGTTGATCTCCAGCCTTCAACGGTACAGCCGGCACCACCTTGACCGGCGTCACCGCACTCCCCAACAACAACGGCTTGGCCGCCTCCACATGCGGCCCCAACCCCGGCCCTACAAGCTGCTTGGCCAGCAATTCCAGCAAGGCCCGCGCGCGTCCGGACTTGATATGCCCCAGCACCTGCGTGCCCAGACGAACCTGCACGCCCATTCCCCGGGTCGCCCAGATCAGCAACAAGTTGATCAAGACTTCGCCGGTTATCTCACCCAGCAGCTCATACATCTCTGGCGGCGGTAGCATGCGTATCCAGCCAACCACCGCCGACAGATAAATGAACAGCAGCGGCTCATCACTGAGTATCAGCAGGCCATTGGCAACCGCATCTTTGCCGAGCTTCAGCAGCTCATCGAGTTCAGCTTGAGAGAGGTAGTGCAGCAGCTTCTCGCTGTTGGGCTTAAGGTTTGCCAGCAGGTCATGCAACTGTGTGAGGTTGTCCCACAGGTTGTAGAGGGCCTTGGCAAGCCCGGTTGAAAAGGCCACACCTTGCATCGCACTGCGCTTGAAGGGCGGGGCCTTGGAAAAATCTACCCATTGGGCTTGGAAGGTGTTTGTCCATTCCTCGCGCAAACGCACTTCCAACTCGCCAATCACTGACTGATAAGACGCATACAGCGCCTTGACGTGATCCTTGGAGACGTTGGGGTAAAAGGTGATTTGGTATTGCTGGTCGCGGCTACAGTCGCTGACTTCAAGAATCCCGCTGGGGCCGATGGTCCGGTGGATCGGTGCGCCCACTGGGCTGCCATTCCGGGCAATGGCTTGCAACATCACTGGCGTGTTGCCGATCGGTACGAACTGCGCACTTTCGAACAGATGCACCAGAGTCAACGAGCCCTGGGCCTTGCACATGGCGGTGGTGCGACTTGGAGTGGTGGAAGAAATAGGCGCAACCAGCGCCACCTCATCCCCGACCATGAATACCTGCTCGACCTCTAGCGCAGAAAAGCTCCAGAAGCTCTCGGCCCATTGGTCAAACGTATTCAGGCAATCGCGCAAGTCTCGAAAAACGCTTTCAACATCCGGCGTTTTGGCGTTCATCGGGGTCAGGACGAACTTGCCAATGACCGGGATCAAACGTCGGCCCCTGGGGGCAAGGCATTGACAGAGAAGTACATCGGCGGTCCCTCGCACTGAATGATCAGGCGAGAGACTTTGGAGAGGTTGGCGGGTAAAAGAAGCCGGCGTTATCCGCTGAGAAGGCTAGGAGGTTTCGCTAAAGCTTCGGATAAACAGAGGGGTAAACGTAGGAGTTGGATTACAGGCTGATTGGTCTTACAGCTTCAGTTGCCCAATCGCCTTGCTCAACTCCCCGGCTAACGTCGCCAGTTCATTGCTGGTGGTTGCCGACGCCACGGTCTGCTGCACGGTGTTTTCGGTCACATCGCGAATGCTCACCACGGCGCGGTTCATCTCTTCGGCGACATGGCTTTGCTGTTCAGCGGCCACGGCGATCTGGGTATTGCTCTCGCGCATCTGCGCCACGGCAGCGGTGATTTCAGCCAGTGCGGCACCCGCTTCCTGTGCTTGTTGCACGCAGTCATCGGCCTTGAACGAGCTTTCCTGCATGAAGTCCACTGCGTCGCGGGTGCCGGCTTGCAGTGCCGAGACCATGCGGGTGATTTCGTCGGTGGAGCTTTGTACGCGCTTGGCCAGGTTGCGTACTTCGTCGGCGACCACGGCAAAACCTCGGCCCATTTCCCCGGCGCGGGCGGCTTCGATGGCGGCGTTGAGGGCGAGCAGGTTGGTCTGTTCGGCGATGCTGTGGATCACCCCCACCACGCCGTTGATTTTCTGGCTGTCTTCGGCGAGTTTCTGGATCATTTCGGCGGTCTGTTGCACGCCGGTGGACAGCCCGGCGATCGAGCGCTGTACCCGGGTCACCACTTCCTGGCCGCTGCCGGCGAGGGTGTCGGCGGTCTGGGACAAGTCGCGGGTGGCGCCGGCGTGCTGGGCGATATGGTAAACGGTGGCGGTCATCTCGTTGATGGCAGTGGCGGCCTGGTCGGTTTCGCTTTGCTGGCCGAGCATGCCGTGCTGAACCTCGTTCATGCTGCTGGCCAGGCGTGCGGCACCGTCATCCAGTTGCCGGGCGGTGCGTGCCACGGTATTGACCACCCGCTGGTAGCCGGCTTGCATGGCATTGAAGGCGCTGGCCATCTGGCCGACTTCATCCTTGCAGGCCAAGGGCACGCGCGCCGACAGGTCGCCGGTTTTCTCAACGTGCAGCATCACGTCCTTGAGGGTGTTGAGTTGGCTGAGCAGGAAGCGGATCAACAACTGCGAGGCGCCGAGCATGGCCAGCATCAGAACAGCCACGGCGACGGCGTAGTTGGCGAAGCGTTCACTGAACACTTGGCTCAGGCTTGGCGCGTAGGCCAGTACGGCGACGTGTTGACCGTCGGCGCGGCTGATCACCTCGGCGCCCATCAGTGGGTTTTCGCCGAACAATGGCATGTGATTGATTTCGACCCAACCGCTGGCAGTGCTCAAGGCTGAAAGATCCAGGTCGGCAAGTTGTGGGATTTGCCCTTGGGCATAGGTGAGCCAATGCTCGCCAGCGGGCAGGGCTTGGTCGGCTGGCCACGCGCTGAGCAATCGCCCCTGGGCCTGGGCCGATGCCTGGGACGCATGGCTGCGCGCCTGTTGTTCGAGCTGTACGGCGTACAGCACCAGCAACAGAGTGGTGATGAAGGCGACCGCGTTGACGGCCCAGAATTTGTACTTGAGCGAGATATTGCTAAGCCAGGCACCCATGGAAGGTTTTCTCTGATAGCGGAAACAGTATTGGCAAGGTGCCATTATTGTGCCGCTACTCAGGAAAGGGGTTTTGACATGGGTCAATGCGCCCCATCACGCCACGGCAGGCAAGCCGAAAAAGCGACGGGCGCAGGCGGTGCTATGGGCTGCCAGGTCTTCCATGGTTTCGTTGCGGTGCAGGGCAACCTCGCGCAGTACCTGCGGCAAGTACGCCGGTTCATTGCGGCCGTTCTTTGGCTTGGGGCGCAGGGTGCGTGGCAGCAGGTAGGGGGCGTCGCTTTCCAGCATCAGACGGCCCCGGGGGATTTCCCTGACCAGTGGATGCAGGTGTGTCCCACGGCGCTCGTCGCAGATCCAGCCGGTAATGCCAATGTGCAAGTCGAGGTCCAGGTAGCTGAACAGCGCCGCTTGTTCGCCGGTAAAGCAGTGCACCACGGCGGCTGGCAGGTGGTCGCGGTAGCTCTTGAGGATATCCAGCAGGCGCTGGTTGGCGTCGCGTTCGTGAAGAAACACCGGCAGTTTCAGCTCGACGGCCAGGGCCAGGTGTTCTTCGAGAACCTTTTCCTGCTGTGGACGAGGGGAAAAGTCCCGGTTGAAATCCAGCCCGCATTCACCCACGGCGCGCACTCGGCTTTCACCGAGCAAGCCGCGTAAGCGTTGGGCGCTGTCGCCATTCCAGTCGCTGGCGGAGTGAGGGTGGATGCCGGCGGTACTGAACAAGCGCTGGCCGCTTTCATCGAGTTTTACGCATAGCTCCAACGCCTGTTCGCTGCCCTCGACGCTGGTACCCGTGAGCACCAATTGCTGCACGCCAGCGGCGTAGGCACGCTCGAGAACGGCCTGGTGCCTCTCGTCGAAACTGGGGTTGGTCAGGTTGACGCCGATATCAATGAGTTGCATGGTGCTATCTCCGCCTGCGGCCGGAAAGCATATCAGAGCTGTAGATTTATAAGAAAAACCAAGAACTACAACGCGTTATCGCTGTCTTTGAACGTCGCAAGCGACATTGTGATTAGCCTGTTGCTCGTCACCGTGCCGCCATTGCGTGCCTTGCCAGCGCATGAAGCGCTCTGTTTCTGACCTCCAGCACTCCGTTATTCGCGAAGGCGCTGGCCAGTTTTCTTTCCGGAGAGCGGATGATCCGATTCTCGGCGTTGTTTGTGTTGTGCTTGACGTTGGTGCTGCCCATGGCGGCGGTCGCACGTCTGGACGGGCCGCTGGAAGTGACCAAGCCCGGTAAGGTGCGTGACCTGGCGCAAATTCGTTCCAGTCGTACCCTGCGGGTGTTGGTCAACCAGAGCCGCAACAGCTCCGGTGAAGTGCAGGGCCAGGCCATCGGTGTCGAATACCATCGGTTGCGCGCCTTCGAGCAATACCTCAATGGCCATGCCCGCGATGGGCAGGAAATCAACCTCAAGATCATCCCCAAGGCCAAGGACCAACTGCTCGGCGCGTTGGCCCGTGGCGAAGGCGACCTGGTGGCGCCTGGTGAGTTGCTGGATGTGAAGGCTGCGCACAAGATCAGTACCAGCGACCCGATTGTCAGCGATGTGCCGCTGTGGTTGGTCGGGGTGAAGGGGGAGAGACGGTTTACCAAGCTGGAGCAACTGTCTGGTCGCACGCTGACCCTGACCACTGGCAGTGCGGCGGCGGATGCCATCAGTCAGGTCAATCAGAAACTGGCGCTGCACAAGCGCCCGCCAGTGAAAGTCGAATGGGTGGACCCGAGCCTGGCGGTGGAAGACGTCTTGGAGATGGTCCAGGCCGGCATCTTTCACCTGACCATCGTGGAAAAACCGATTGCCGAACGCTGGTCGAAAATCCTGCCCAAGTTGCGCTTTGACAAACAGGTCGTGATCAGCGAGCCGGGCGACGAGTTCTGGTTTGTGCGTCAGGATGCGTCGATGCTCAGGGCCAGCATCGATCGATTCCTCAAGACCTATCGAACCCCTTCCGATCAGGATGTGGCATTCCAGCGTATCTATCGACGCCTCTACCAGGTGCGCAACCCGCTGGCGCGCGCCGACCGCCAGCGCCTGGAAAAACTGCGCCCGGTCCTGCAAAAACATGCGCGTGAGCAAGGCATGGACTGGTTGAACCTGGCTGCATTGGCGTTCAAGGAGTCTTCCCTGGACCCTGGTGCTCGCAATAGCGGCGGCCCGACCGGCCTCATGCAGATCACGCCTTCGGCGGCGCAGCGGGTGGGGGTCAACAATATCGAGAGTCTCGACACTAACGTGCAAGCTGGCGCGCGTTACCTGGCGATGATCCGGCGTAAATTTTTCTCCAGCCCCAAGCTCAACGAGCGCGAGCGCATGGCCTTTGTGCTGGCGGCTTACAACATGGGGCCGGAGCGGGTGCAGGGTATGCGTACCGAGGCCAAGCGCCGCGGGCTCAACCCTAATCAGTGGTTCTTCCAGGTTGAACGTATCGCCATGGAGCAGGTAGGGATGGGCGGTGTCAGCTATGTTAATAGCGTCAACAAGTATTACTTGGCGTTCGATCGGGAGCGAGAGTCCCTGGAACCGCCAGCGCCGAAAATCGCCTCTCGCAAATAATCGATTTTATCGATATTAATAAGGCATTATTTCGGCTTTTGTTATTGCTTAAACTGATTAATATAGCGGCCAACCAACCCTACCTGGAAAAGGATTTACGACATGAGCCCAATGATCACACGCGTTCTGTCCACCCGCGCTGGCTACGGCCTGACAATTCTGCGCATTTTTGTCGGCATCATATTCGCCGCCCACGGCTCGCAAAAGCTCTTTGGCTGGTTTGGCGGTGGCGGCCTGGCGGGTACCGCACAATGGATGGAAAGCATCGGCCTGGCGCCGGGCACCCTGATGGCGGTGCTGTCCGGCGGTACCGAGTTTTTCGCCGGCCTGGCCCTGATCATCGGTTTACTCGCTCGCCCTGCGGCGCTGGGCCTGACCTTCCTGACGCTGGTAGCGATCTTCTCGGTGCACATCCACAACGGTTTGTTCATGGCCAACAACGGTTATGAGTTCGCACTGGCCTTGCTCGGCGGGGCGCTGGCGGTGTTGCTGGAAGGCGCCGGTAAACTGTCTGTCGACCGCGCGATCGCTCACTGATCGTTTCGCAAGCTGCGCAAAAAGGCCCGCATGTGCGGGCCTTTTCGTTGCTCGGGATTCGTGACACTGCCCCACCGGCTTCTCTAGGATGCTGCTCATGCGCCGATTTAAACAGCTAATTGCGGGGCGCCACTGGGACTCGATGCAGCCCCGACAGAAGTACGCTCCCTCCTGCAGGGAACACTTTGAAATACCGCTAAAGCGCTGGTTCGGTGTTGCCTCTCACCTGCCCGCAGACTTTTGAGGCAGAGACACGAGATGATGAATGCACTACGCCCCCTCATACGCCTGGCCCCGATCACCGCGGACCTGACACAACGCAATCCGAAAATCCTGCTGGGCGGTAAGCACCAGCCGACATTGCTGCGTTACCTGGACGGCTGGCCACGCCGCTCCGGTCGGCCTTCGGCCTTCCTGATCCAGTTTGTTGAAGACGGCGACTCCCTGGCGCGTTTTGCCACGAACAGTTTCGACCTTGCAGTCATCCAGGCGCCCAGTGCTGACGAAGCCAATGAGGTAATCCGCCAATTGACACGCATTGCCCGGCAAGGGCTGATTGCTCGTCGCTGAGGAGTCAGTGGACGGCTGCGATTGCAAAGGCCCGACGTCGACGTTGATACAGAAACAGGAACAAGGCGATCAGGCCTGACAGTAGCGGCATCGCTGTGACCAGCAGCCATTTCAGCGTTTGTTCGAAGCGGTGCAACGACGCGTATGCCTCGGTCTTGAGTGCATGCAACTCGATGGGCAGTTGCAGGCGCTCCTTGTTGAGTGCCTGCAAGTGGGTATTGGTATCCACAACCTGCGTGACGAGGCTTGCATGCGGTGGATTCAACCTTTCCCAGGCTTTCTCTGAATGCTCGAGTCGTCGTTCCAGCTCACCCGAACTTTTTCGATAACTTTGGGCAGCGGCGTCGCGCATGAGATCGAGCCTGTGCAGTGGTTGGGTCACGACACGGGGTCGAATACGCCTGAGTACCTCGGGCGCCGCCAGGTTATCCAATGTATTCAATACAAACTGCACGTTGCTGTTGGGACGGGCGTTGCTGACAGCGTCCGCGAGCAAGTCGGTGTCGGCCACGACCACCATCTGGATCTGCTCAGCCCTTTGCAGGCTCGGCGGTTGGCCCTTGAGCCCGTCGGGGAACGCCGAATAGGCGGGCCCCTCAAGGCGGGCGGCGATCACATGGTGCTGCCCTGAAGTAGCGGTTTCATCGATAAGTGAATCAAACGAGGTAGCAGACGCAAAGCGCTTTGCGTCCAACAGCGCGGACTGCCGGGAGCTCTGTAGCAGGGGGGTGAATCGCATACGGTTCTTTGTGGTCAAGGAGAGCGCACCGCTGCTTGATACGGTTACGGCACCCAGTCTCCAGGCGCTGATATCCGTCGCGGTCATTGCCTGTCGTGGCAGTTCTAGCCTGGCCGGGTGCAGTACCGTCGGCATTCCGGGGCCTGGCGTGGCTGATAAGGCATAGAGATTATCGACCAACAGCTTGTCCGCAGGCATTTGTATGCCCCAAGCGGTCAGCAGCCCCTCCAGCAGGGTGTTAGCCGATACGGCGTCCGCTCCTATCTCGCTCACGGGGTCGATAAAGATCATCAGCTTGGTGCCTCTCAATACCGATTGATCGATGGCGTACAGCGCCCGCTGGGGTAGGGCGCGTGGCTGTACGACCATCAAGGTACTTATCGATGGAGGCACTTGAACGATGTCCGATGCCAGCTCCACCACATTGAATTGTTCGCGCATCTGTTCCAACAACTCGCCGGCAGGTTGATCTAACGGCAACCCCGACAACAGGCCGATGGTGGGGCGTTCAGGGTGCATTAATTTATGGATAAGGTGGCTGATTTCATATTCAAGAAGCGACTCATGCTCGGGGCTGAACACTTCGATGCGTTGGGTGCCGTGGCCGGCACGCGTACCGATAAGGCCAAGGAACCCTTGTGCTCCATCAAGACCAAACAGGCCGGCTTTGTACGCGTCTTCGGAAAACGGAGTGGGGTCGATAATATGTAGATTGATCATGCCGTTGGCAGCTTTTTCGAACGTCTTGAGCAAGTCTTCCACGCGTCGGCCATAACGTTTCAAAACCTGGTTTTTTTGAGGGGCATTGAGCGCGTTGAAGTAATACAGGTCCAGTGGGCTTTCAAGTGTTGTGAGCAGTTGCCGCGCCGCTGGCGATAAGGTGTGGATTTTTTCTTGTGAAAAGTCCCAGCGTATATTGGGTAGTTTAGGTACCCAGACTAG
Organism: Pseudomonas sp. MF6755; assembly: GCF_016405635.1. Lineage (NCBI taxonomy): Bacteria > Pseudomonadati > Pseudomonadota > Gammaproteobacteria > Pseudomonadales > Pseudomonadaceae > Pseudomonas > Pseudomonas sp. MF6755. The sequence goes on along the minus strand of NZ_JAEKDA010000001.1, from coordinate 234,983 downwards.
ATTGAAGGCCAGGAACAGTAGTGATATGACAATCAATGTCATACCCGCGCGAATAGCGGATCCCATCAGTGGCTTTCCTTCTCAGCTGTCTTTGTAGTTGAGTGTGATGGTCGTCGCAGAAAGAAAAGCAATGATCAGGCTTATGAAATACAGGCTGTCATGCAGTGTCAGCTTGCCGTTATCCATCGTGCTGAAGCGGGCAATAGGGTCAAGGGACATCAAGCTCTCGACGATCCAAATCGGTGTTTGGTATTCAAGTGCATCCAGCATTGAGGAAAGCCCACTGGCGGTCAGTAACAAGCCCAGCGTGAACAGGAAAATCATGATGCGTTGGTTCGCAATCACACATATCAGGCAACCTACAGACAGATAACTTCCGGCCAGTAACCAGCTGGCCAGGAACTGTGACGCGATAACGGTATTGTCAGCCGTGCCTAGGTAATTGACGGCGATCACCAAGGGGAAATTAAACAGCAACGCGATGCCACATACGGTCCATGCCGCCATAAACTTTCCAATTACCCGTTCCATCGAGGTGACAGGCAAGGATTTGAGCGTGTCGTCAAAACCGGTGTTGTATTCATCCGACCACAATTGCGTCGATAAAATGGGTACCAGCAGTAGGTAGAGCCAGGGGTGTAGCTCGAAGAATGCCTGCAAATCACTGCTGTTTCGCTCCATCCAGTGATTGGTGTGTAGTCCCAACGTCGCACTCAGCACGAGGAAAACCGCCACACTCAGATAAGTGGTGGGTGAAGAGGCGTAGCTGGCGAGTTGTCGTGTGAAAATGATGGGTAGCAGTCTCAAGATGTTACCTCTTGGCTCAGATGATGAACGACGTCGTTCAGGCGACCTGGCTCTAGATTCAGTGACGTAATGTTCCAGCCTCTGTGTGTGATGAGCGCGTTGATTGACGGGAAGATGTTGTGCCCGGGCATGGCCAGAACAGTCACCCTGCCTGGTGAGTGCCGGTCTTCTTCGATTCCTGCAACGCCGGGCAACACGGCAAGTGCCAGCAGATCCAGAGGGGTGTCTGCTGCCAGGGTCACCGCCTGGTAATGCCGGGAGCTGCGCTGCAAATCAGGCAGTGAGGCGTCGGCCACCATGCGCCCACTGGCGATAACCAAGGCACGGGTGCAGATGTCCGCCAGCTCGTTGTACTGGCGGGACGCGATAATGACCGTCATGTCCTCGGTCAGGGACTGGACGAGAGTCCTGAATTTAAGCCGCTGGTCAGGGCATAGCCCGTCTGTGGGTTCATCCAGCAGCAGCAGGGTTGGGGAATGCAGAAGAGCCTGAGCAATTGCAACTCTGCGCTTCACGCCAAGGGGAAGTACGCCGAGGGGGCAGTTGAGCACGGGCAGCAGCTCCAGCCGCGTGGCTACCCGCTCTACTTGGCTGCGCTTTTCGACACCGCTCAAACCTCGAATGCCAGCAATAAAATTGATCACACTTTTGACGGACATCGTGTGATGGTTGAGGCCGCCTTGGAGTTGGTAGCCAACGGCTTTTTTGGCTTGAAGTGAATGGGTCTGGGTGTTGAAACCCTGGATACTGATTTGCCCTGAAGTCGGTTTGATCACACCGGCGATCAAGCTCAGCAGGGTTGTTTTGCCTGCACCACTCTCTCCCAGCAGGCCCAGACACTCCTGGCGCTTGGCACTGAAGGAGAAGTTGTTGATTACGCTTGTTCTGCCCAGCTTTTTTGTCAGGTTGCTTATCTCGATCATATGTTTACCGAATAAGTTTGCCGGGGCGCGTTAGAAGGTGCCTGTTGTATTAGGAGGAGCTTTAAAAAGGGTACGTTTAATAGTTGTGCTTGGGAACGCGAGGCGCGACTAATAAGAAGAATCCTACGTTCGGATCGATAATTCGCTGAAACAATTGTTTCGTTTTGAACGCTTATTAATATTCGGATGTTTATCTGGTGTTTATATAAAGTTCTATCTTTTGTAATGAGGCCTGATTGCCATGATGCTTCTACGTACCCTTGTTCTTGAACGCGACAATGAGGAGGCGCCCGTGAACGGCGCGCTGCTCTGTGGGTTTGCTGTCGCTCAAACGGCCTCGAACTTTCTTGTGTATAGCCTCGATGAAGAGGCCGAACCCGGTCACTCCAGGGTCTACATCGCCGTTCTGCGTAAAAAGCTCGAGCGCTACTTCCTGAGCGGCGTTGATTCGAAAGAGGATTTGCAGGTTGCGATGCAAGTCTTCAAGCAAATTCTGATGCCGGCGGCTGCATCGGGCTCCAGGACAAGCCCGATGGCCGAACCACAGGTTCCCTTTCATTTCATTGACTTGAAGGGGTGCAGGTTACCGCCTGCCCGACCCGAGGATCATCACTCGGTCATTATCAAGAAAGCACTGGTCATGAAGGTGATCACGTTGGGCATGTCAGCCCCCGCGTTGCCCGCAATCGAAAGCAATACGGTGATCGTGCCGTCTATTCGCTTTTCATCGCAAATGGTTGCACCGCCCAGAAACACGAGTCACCCGAAGATCGCGCCACCGCCTGTGGATGAAGATTACGTAGAAGAGCCGGTGCGATCGTTTGTCGCGATACCGGAGTCGCAAGTTGAGGCCAGTACCGTGCCTTTTCAGGTTGAGCAACCCGAAATAGAACTGCCCAAAGAACCTGCGCCATTGGAGCAAGAGTCTTTGCTTGAGATGGACAGCACGTTGAGTAATCTCGCCAAGGTCGCTCAGGAGCTGACGCAGAAAAGGCGTGCTGTCCTGGAAAAAGAAGAGATGCTTGAACAGTGGCAGGCTCGGCTGCAACAGCAGCAAAACCAGTTGGATGAAAAGCATCGTGAATTGGAGCAGCTCCATACTCAACTGCAGGATCAGGAGTCAGAGGTTAGCCAGAAGGCTGAAAAGTTGGCGATGATGATGTCGCAACTGTCAGGCATGCGCCAGCACCTGCAGGGTACGCTCCTCGGATTGAATCAGGTCCTGGATGGCCAGGGATAAGCCGATGGGCTCGCCGCCCGGGTTCATTTATCATCACTCCCCTCCAGCCAACACCTGGGCATGACGCCTTGGCGTATTGGCACCATTGGACACTGCCTGGGGATGCAAGCGTTTGAGTACCAAGCTGATTACCAAAGAAGGCCATGAAGCGCTTAAAAAAGAGCTGGATTACCTATGGCGTGAAAAGCGTCCAGACACTACTCGTAAAGTGACGTGGGCGGCGTCCCTGGGGGATCGCAGCGAAAACGCGGATTACCAGTACAACAAGAAGCTGCTGCGTGAAATCGACCGGCGGGTGCGCTACCTGCGTAAACGCCTGGAAGACATGCGCGTGGTGGAGTACATGCCCGAGCAGGAGGGAAAGGTGTTTTTCGGTGCATGGGTCGAAATCGAAAACGAAGCGGGTGATACCAAGCGTTTTCGCATCGTGGGCTATGACGAGATTTACGACCGTATGGATTACATCTCCATCGACTCACCCATGGCCCGCGCCCTGCTGCGCAAGGAGGTGGACGACGAGGCAATCGTACAGACACCCGGTGGTGAAGTGTGTTGGTGGATCACTAAGATCGAATATGTGAAATAGCGGTGAGGGTCCGTGCTCTGGGCAGGGTACGGACCCTCTGCGTATCAGCCTTCGCGCAATACGGTCAGCGGGCTGGCATTCAGTGCGCGGCGGGTCCCGAATACACCGGCTGCACCGATGAGCAAGGCACCGATCACGGGCAGCAGCAACAGCCACGGGTGGGGATGCCACGCCAGGTCAAAGGCGTAACGGTACAGTACCCAGGTCACCAGCTCCGTCCCCAGTGCCGCCAGCAGGCCGCTGACGGCGCCGAGCAGGCCGAACTCAATGCGGCGCGCCTTGACCAGCAACCTGCGCTCGGCACCCAGTGCACGTAGTAGCGCACCTTGGCGGATTCGTTCATCCAGGGTGGCCTGCAGGCCGGAGAACAACACCGCCATTCCCGCCGCCAGCACAAACAACAGTACGTACTCCACCGCCAGGGTCACTTGGGCCAGGATGCTGCGCAACTGCTCCAGCAGAGCTTCCACCTGCAGGATGGTGACGGCCGGGAAGGCCCGTGACAGGTCGACGATCTGTTGGTCATGCCCGGGCGCCAGATAGAAACTGGTCAGGTAGGTAGCGGGCAGATCCTTCAAGGTGCCCGGTTGGAAAATCATGAAGAAGTTGGGCTGGAAGTTATCCCAGTTGATGGTCCGCAGGCTGGTGACCCGTGCCTCGCGGTTTTCCCCGCCTATGGTGAATAACAGGTGGTCGTTGAGCTTGAGTTTCAGACTCTCGGCTACCTTGGCTTCCACCGACACGCCAGGAATTTCATCGCTCGGTTGCGCCGACCACCAGGCGCCTGCCGTCAGGACGTTACCCGGCGGCAGGTCGGCAGCCCAGGTCAGGCTCAGGTCGCGTTGAATGGCACGGTCGCCGCTGGAGTCCTTGCTGACGATTTCCTGCACGGGCTCGCCATTGATGCTGATCAACCGCCCCGGCACCACCGGGTACAGCGGCGCTGCTTGCGCCTGTACCTCCAACAGGCGGGCGCCAAAGGCGTCCTTGTCGGCGGGCAGGATATTCAGCGCGAAGTAGTTCGGCGCGTCCTTGGGCAATTGGTTTTGCCAGGTGTCGAGCAACTCGCCTCGCAACAGCGCGATCAACCCCATCGACAGCAGGATCAAGCCAAATGCCAGGGATTGGCCTGCCGCCGCCAGCGGGTGGCGCAGCAATTGGCCCAGGCCCAGGCGCCAGGGTAGGGAGGCGCGAGCCAATAACCGTCGCAGGCTTTGCAACAGCAACAGCAGCAAGCCACCAAGGATCAACGCCGCCACCACGCCGCCACCCAGCAAAGCGAAGGTCAATACCAGGTCCAGGCTCAGGCGCCACATGATCAGGCCCAAGGCGAAGAGCGCCGCGCCGTAGACCATCCAGGTACTTGATGGAATCGGCAGTAAATCGCGGCGCAATACCCGCAGCGGCGGTACGCGACCCAGCGCAGCCAACGGCGGCAGCGCGAAGCCGGCGAGGGCAACGAGCCCGGTACCGATCCCCGCAACCGCCGGCAGCAGCCCACCCGCAGGCACGTCGGCGGGTAGCAGATCGTGCAGGAAGTAGAACAGGCCAAATTGAGCAAGCCAGCCGAGCAGGGCGCCGGCCAGGCTCGCCAGCAGGCCGAGTACGCTCAGTTGCAGGCTGAACAGCAACATGGCTTCACGCCGCGACAACCCCAGGCAACGCAATAACGCGCTGGCATCGAAACGTCGGCTGGCGAAGCGGTTGGCCGAGAGCGCCACGGCCACGCCAGCCAGCAGCACCGCCACCAGGCTGGCCATGTTCAGGTAGCGCTCGGCTTTGCCCAGGGCGCCGCCGATCTGCTGGTTGCCATCACGGGAGTCTTGCAGGCGCTGGTTGGCGGCAAGGCCTGGCTTGACCAGGTCGCGATAGGTTTGCAGTGCGGTGCTGCCTTGCGGTGCGCGCCACAGTTCGCGGTAGCTCACACGACTGCCCGGCTGGACCACACCGGTGGCGTCCAGGTCAGTAAGGTTGATCATCACCCTGGGCGTGAGGCTGTAGAAGTTGCCGGCGCGGTCAGGCTCATAGGTCAGGATGCGCGCCAGGCGCAAGGTCTTCATGCCGACATCAATGCTGTCGCCGACTTTCAGGTCCAGCGCGGTCAGCAGCCTTGCTTCCACCCAGGCTTCGCCGGGTTTGGGGCCGCCGCCCGGAGTTTGTGTTCCGAAGGGCTCAGCGCTGCTTTTCAGCTCGCCGCGCAATGGGTACTGCTCGTTGACTGCCTTGATACTGGAGAGCTGGATACCATTGTCCGTGGCGATAACACTGGAGAACTCCACGATGCGGGCGTGATCCAGACCCAGTTCGGTTCCCGATCTGATTTGCTCGGGGCGGGCTGGGGAGCTGCCTTCGAGCACCAGGTCGGCGCCCAGGAACTCGGTGGCGCGCAGCAGCATGGCGCCGTTGAGGCGGGCACCGAAGTAGCCGATGGCGGTGCTCGCCGCCACGGCCACCAGCAAGGCAAAGAACAATACGCGCAGTTCGCCTGCGCGGGCATCGCGCAGTAACTGGCGCATGGCAAGGCTGAACAGGCGTAGCAGCGGCAGGCGTGCCATCAAGGCTCCAGGGGCGCGACCATCAGGCCGGCTTCAAGGCGGATCAGGCGTCGGCAACGGTGGGCCAGGCGCTCGTCGTGGGTGACGAGTACCAGGGTCGTGCCGCTCTCTTTATTGAGCTCGAACAGCAGGTCGCTGATGCGCTCGCCGGTGTGGCTGTCGAGGTTGCCGGTGGGTTCGTCGGCAAACAGCACGTCCGGTTCGGCGGCGAACGCGCGGGCAATGGCCACCCGTTGCTGCTCGCCACCGGACAGCTGGCGTGGCGAGTGGGTCAGGCGTTGACCCAGGCCGACACGTTCCAGTAGATGCCTGGCACGCTCGCGGGCGTCCTTGCGGCCGTCCAGCTCCAGCGGCAACATCACGTTTTCCAGTGCGTTAAGGCTGTCGAGCAATTGGAAGGATTGAAATACAAAACCCACATGTTCGGCACGGATGCGCGCACGCTGGTCTTCGTCAAGGGTGCTCAAGGCTTGCCCGGCCAGGGTGACTTCGCCGCTGCTGGGCAGGTCAAGGCCGGCCAGCAGGCCCAGGAGTGTGGATTTGCCGGAACCGGAACTGCCTACGATAGCCAGGCTATCGCCCTTGTTCAGTTCCAGGCTCAGTTCGTGCAGGATAGTCAGTTCACCTTCCGCGCTGGGAACCACTTTGCTAAGGTTCCGCGCGGTGAGAATGCTTGCGCCCATGGAGAATCCGATGCGAATGTGGTTTTTGAGTGCTGGCCTGGCCTTGATGTGCATGGCCCAGAACGCAGCGGCGGGTACAGTCCTGATCGTTGGCGATAGTATCAGTGCCGGTTTCGGCCTGGATACCCGCAAAGGGTGGGTTGCACTGCTGGAGCAACGCCTCAGGAAGGAGGGGTTTGACGATAAAGTCGTCAATGCTTCGCTCAGCGGCGACACCAGTGCAGGAGGCCTCGCGCGGCTACCCGCGGCGCTTGCAGAGCATAAGCCCGACGTGGTTGTTATCGAGCTTGGGGGCAATGACGGCTTGCGCGGGCAACCGCCGGCGCAATTGAAACAAAATCTTGCGTCGATGATTGACCAATCCAAGGCTGGCGGTGCCAAGGTGCTGCTGTTGGGCATGCAGTTGCCGCCTAATTATGGCCCGCGATACACCACGGCCTTCGCCGACGTCTTTGGCGCGCTGGCCAAGGAAAAAAATATCCCGCTGGTACCGTTTTTCCTTGAAGGCGTGGGGGGTCACCCGGAACTGATGCAGGCTGATCAACTGCACCCGGCGGTCGCAGCCCAGGACAAGTTGCTGGAAAATGTCTGGCCGACGCTAAAACCGCTGCTATGACGCTTTTCTACCGGCAGGCTTTCGGCTAAGGTGGCGCCCCCCTGATCTGGAGCCCTCGATGTCGCGCCCTGCCTGGTCCCTGTTTAACTACCAACTGATCGAGCCGGACGAGCAGCTGGATCTGTTTGCCTGCCAGGAAGTGCGGGTGCATTTGGTGGCGCGCCAATTGGAGTTGGGCGGCTCGATCGACCGCACGCTTTGCGGCACGTTATTGCCTGCACAGCCACGCTGGTCCTCGGTAGATCGTTCGATTTTCCAGGACCAGCGCCTGTGCCCGTTGTGCCGGGCGATTCTCGAATCACAAAAGCGCGGCACGCCGCCAATCTGGCCGGAGCTGCGTTTCGAGCTATAGAAGCAGCTGCAAGCTTTAAGCTATAAGCTGTAAGCTAGCGGCTTGTAGCTTGCAGCTTGTTTTAACCTACCCGTCGTCTTGCGAAGGATTTTCCGGATGTTGTCGCGCCTTTCCGTCGTCACCTGCTGCCTGTCTCTCGCTGCGCTCTGTGCGGCCGGGTCGGCGGCAGCCTTGCAGTTGCCCTTGCCGCCGCCAGGCGAGGACATTGTCGGTCAGGTCCAGGTGATCAAGGCCAAGTACGAAGACACCTTTGCCGACCTGGGCACCACCTACGACTTGGGCTATTCGGAAATGGTCGCGGCCAACCCGGGTGTCGATGCCTGGTTGCCGGGCGCGGGTACTGACATCGTATTGCCGACACGCTTTATCCTCCCGCCCGGGCCGCGGGAAGGCATTGTGATCAACCTGGCGGAATACCGGCTGTACTACTATCCCAAGGGCCAGAACGTCGTCTACACCTTCCCGCTGGGCATTGGGCGTGAAGGTTGGGGTTCGCCGATCGCCCACACCAGTATCATTGCCAAGACGCCGAACCCGACCTGGACGCCACCGGCCTCGATCAAGGCCGAACATGCCGCCAATGGTGATCCGTTGCCCAACGTGGTGCCCGCTGGCCCGGATAACCCGCTGGGGCCGTTCAAGTTCACCCTCGGCACACCGGGTTACCTGATCCACGGTTCCAACATGAAATTTGGTATCGGCACGCGTACCAGCCACGGCTGCTTCCGCATGTTCAATAACAACGTATTGGAGATGGCGGGCATGGTGCCGGTGGGCACGTCGGTGCGCATTATCAACGACGCCTACAAGTTCGGCAGTAGCGGTGGCAAGGTTTACCTGGAAGCGCATACACCGTTGAACGATGACGGCACGCCGTCGGTGGTCGACAAGCACACGGCGGTGATCAACGCGTTGCTCAAGCGCGAGGATTTGGCCAATAACCTGCGGGTGAACTGGGACCAGGTGCGTGATGTCGTTGCGGCTGAAGATGGTTTGCCGACTGAAATTGGCGTACCCGGCGCAGCATCAGCAGCCGCCAGCGCTCCGGTTGACCTGTAGGAGCGAGCTTGCTCGCGAAAAACCTGAGAGCGCTGCGTTAACTCAGCAGACCCGCGTGATCGTTGGCCTCCTTCACGGGCAAGCTCGCTCCTACAAATGGAGTGCCAAGCCCGAGGCAATAAAAAAGCCGATCCAAAAATGGATCGGCTTGATAACAACCCCGGAGGATTATTACTTGCGGCTTGCTTTTTCAAGCATGCGCAGAGCGCGCTCGTTAGCTTCGTCAGCAGTCTGTTGTGCTTTTTGAGCAGCAGCCAGAGCTTCATCAGCTTTACGGTAGGCTTCGTCTGCACGAGCCTGGGAGCGAGCTGCTGCGTCTTCAGTTGCAGTCAGACGAGCTTCGGTTTCTTTGGATACGCTGCTGCAACCGGTAGCCAGAACTGCGGCCAGAGCCAGAGCAGAGAATTTCAGAACGTTGTTCATCGTGTTCCCCTTCAAGGACTTTCAATTAGATGGCTACTTTCTCAGAGTGAGCTAATAGCCGGCGTACATACTACTCATTACTTGTAGTAAGTAAACTGACGTTGCGCAAGAAGCAAAAAAATTTCTTGTGCCGAATCTATTTTGGCTAAGCTTTTGAAGGTTTGTATAAAAACTGTCCAATTTTCTGCATCTCCACGGACATTGGATCCAGGCTGAAAGGGCCGGCCCGCATGTGTTAAGCCTTGTAAATAGATGAAAATTTATATATCGAGGCGAACACTTTCGTTCCGGTTGGCTTTACCGTGGCAGGTATCTTTTGCGCATCTAGAGGTGACTTTAAGAGCGGCAGTTCGTCTTAAGGTTCAACTGCCGGCAATGTTCAGGCTATCGGTCACCGGTTGATCGAGGCCCTTTCTATAACCACCCGGGGCAGGGAATGATGAGCGCACCTTGAGCAATCGCAGGATTGGTGCCTACTATTCCCTACGTGCTGGTTGTGAGCGCTCACGGTTTTCTCGTTGTCGAAACCGGCACGGGGTGGCGTAGATGTTCCTTCGCCGGAAAAACATCGGTAAGGTAGGGGTCGCAATCTTAGACCCGCGAGGAGTAGTGATGAGCGAGGCGTTGTCCATCCACCATGACCAGGCTGGTCATCAGTTCGAGACCAATGTGGACGGTCATCGTGCCTATCTGACCTATATGGACCTCGGGAAGCAGACCCTGGATATCTATCGCACATTCGTGCCCAACGCGTTGCGGGGGCGAGGCATTGCGGCCGCATTGACCGAAGAGGCCTTGAAGTTTGCCGAAGAGGCGGGCTATACGGTGATTCCGTCGTGCTCCTATGTCGAGCGCTATATGGAACGCCACCAGCGCCATGCCGCAAAGCTGTAAGCGATACTCGAAAGCATAAAAAAACGCCGGGCTTAGCCCGGCGTTTTTGCGTGCACAACTCAGGTTCAGCTGCGTTTGCGCTTGGGCAGCACGTCCTTGAGCTTGGCGTGCATGCTGCGCAGGGTGGTTTCGGTGGCAGCCCAGTCGATGCAGGCATCGGTGATCGACACGCCGTACTCCAAGTCGGCCAAGTCCTTTGGAATCGCCTGGCAACCCCAGTTCAAATGGCTCTCGACCATCAAGCCGATGATGGACTGGTTGCCTTCGAGGATCTGGTTGGCGACGTTCTCCATCACCAACGGCTGCAGGGCCGGGTCCTTGTTGGAGTTGGCATGGCTGCAGTCGACCATGATGTTCGGCTTGATCTTGGCCTTGTTCAGTGCCTGCTCGCACAGGGCGACGCTGACCGAATCATAGTTGGGCTTGCCATTACCGCCACGCAGCACCACGTGGCCGTAGGCATTACCCTTGGTGGTGACGATGGAGACGCCGCCTTCCTGGTTGATACCCAGGAAACGGTGAGGGCTGGAGACCGATTGCAGGGCATTGATCGCCACGGTCAGGCCGCCGTCGGTGCCGTTCTTGAAGCCTACGGCCGAAGACAGGCCGGACGCCATTTCGCGGTGGGTCTGGGATTCGGTGGTACGTGCGCCGATGGCCGACCAGCTGATCAGGTCCTGCAGGTACTGCGGGGAGATCGGGTCAAGGGCTTCGGTGGCGGTGGGCAGGCCCATTTCAGCCAGGTCCAGCAACAGTTTGCGACCGATGTGCAAGCCGTCCTGGATCTTGAACGAGTCGTCCAGGTACGGGTCGTTGATCAAGCCTTTCCAGCCCACGGTGGTACGCGGCTTCTCGAAGTAAACGCGCATCACCAGGTACAAGGTGTCGGACACTTCTGCCGCCAGCACCTTGAGGCGCTCGGCGTATTCGTGGGCGGCCTTGAGGTCGTGGATCGAGCAGGGCCCGATCACGACGAAGAGGCGGTGGTCGGTGCCATCGAGGATGTCGCGGATGACTTCGCGGCCCTTGGTGACGGTCTGCAGGGCAGCGTCGCTCAGGGGAATTTCGCGCTTGAGCTGATCGGGTGTGATCAGGGTCTCGTTGGATTCGACGTTAAGGTCATTGATCGGTAAATCAGCCATCGTGTTACTCGCCAGGGTCACGGGTGCCGGCCGCCAGCCATCCCCGTGCGGCGGGCACAGCATGATTTGAATACAGGGGGGAGGAACCTTAGCGCGTAACACTGGCCCGCGACAATGGGCAAAGTCCGGTTTAATCCAGCGCTGGCTGCACAACTGTCTCATGGGAGAACTCACCGGCATGGCGCGATACCCAATCGCGGGCCATGGCTTCGAGTTGCTGGGGCGACGGCCCGGCGTCTTCGTGCAGGCGGCAGTAGCGTTCGATCTGGCACACTTGCTCGCCCATCCGCGCACCGAACAAGGCATGTTCATCGGTAAAGCAAATACCGATGCGGTAACCATTTTCGACTTTGCGGCACCAGGCTACATAGCCCGGATAGCGCGCGCTGGGGCCCAGCGAGGGGATATGCAGGTCGACCGCTGTGCCAGCGCGCCAGGCATACGGCCAATTGCAGGCAACGCCGCCGCGACCGATAGTGTGCAGGCGTTGGCGGGGCAGGGCGGGAGAGGGACGTTGGATCAACTCGACAGCGACATCATCAGGGTGAGGTAGAAAACGACCCATGTACACGGACTCCGAGCGCCGTCCAATTGACGGCAGTGGCAGCAGTAAAGTGAAGGAACTGGAATTGACCGACCTGGATATTGACCAGCAATTGCTGGGATTGCCAGGCATTTCGCTGTTAGTGTTCACCAGTGCCGGTTGTTCCAGTTGCCGCTGGGCCCGCCAGCAATTGCCGGGCTGGCATTTGCCGGTGGACCGCGTGTGCTGGGTTGACGCCGGGCACAACGGTGGTGCGGTCGAACGCTACCAGATCTTTCATTTGCCGGCGTTGTTCCTCGTGTGCGAGGGTCAATTTCTTGGGCAATTACAGACACGGCTTACAGCATCCGATATTGCAGAGAGCGTGAACCAGGCACTCAGCCGTACACCAGAGGATTTGCCATGACAGCAGTTGAATCCCCGTCGCCACGCATTGGCATTATCGGCACCGGTGCTATTGGTGGTTACTATGGATTGATGCTGGCGCGTGCCGGCTTCGATGTGCATTTCCTGCTGCGCAGCGAATATGCAGCGGTCAGTGAACATGGCCTGCACCTCAACAGCGCGGTACATGGCCGCTTGCACCTGCATCCGGTACAGGCTTATGCCCGCGCCGCCGACATGCCGCCGTGCGACTGGCTGTTGGTGGGCACCAAGTCTACTGGCAACGTGGACCTGGCCCCGACCATCGCCCAAGTTGCGGCGCCGGATGCCAAGGTGGTGCTCCTGCAAAACGGCCTCGACGTGGAGGACAGTCTGCGCGAACACCTGCCGCCGTCGCTGCACCTGCTGGGTGGCCTGTGCTACATCGGTGTGCACCGCTCGGCTCCGGGCGTTGTCGAGCATCAGGCGCTGGGCCGGGTCAACCTGGGTTATCACAGCGGTACGGCTGCCAACGATGAGGCGCAGCAAAAGGCAATTGTCGAAGCAGGCGCCGGGCTGTTCCATCGAGCTGGCATCGAATCCCAGGCCATGGCCAACGTGCATCAGGCGCGCTGGCATAAACTGGTGTGGAACGTGCCGTATAACGGCCTCTCGGTCTTGCTGGGCACGGGGACCACGGCGATGATGGCTGACGAGTCCAGCCGCGAATTGATCCAGGCGCTGATGGCGGAGGTGGTGCAGGGCGCTCACGCCTGTGGCCATGAAATTCCCGCCAGCTACGCCGGGCAGATGTTCGCCATGACCGAAACCATGGACGACTACCTGCCCAGCATGTATCACGACCATGTGCACAAGCGCCCGTTGGAACTGGCGGCCATCTACGCCCGGCCTTTGGCCGCCGCCAAAGCGGCCGGTTGCGAACTGCCGCGCATGCAGGCGCTCTACCAGGCCTTGAGTTTTATTGATCGGCATAACCGCTGATTGGGGGAGACGCCATGGCGAAGGGATTGGGTGACAAGCTGGTGCTGGCGATTTCGTCGCGGGCGCTGTTCGACCTGAGTGACAGTCACAAGGTGTACCTGGCCGAAGGTGTAGAGGCTTACCGCAAATACCAGATTGAACATGAGGAAGAGACCCTCGAGCCCGGCGACGCCTTCCCACTGGTCAAGAAATTGCTGAGCCTGAATGCCAGCTTGGGACGTGCGCGGGTCGAGGTGGTGTTGGTGTCGCGTAACAGTGCCGATACCGGCCTGCGAGTATTCAACTCGATCCAGCATTACGGGCTGGATATTTCCCGCGCCGCTTTCGTAGGAGGGCGTAGTCCTTACCCGTATTTGGCCGCCTTCGGTTGCCATCTGTTTCTCTCGACCCATGCTGAAGATGTGCGCAGCGCCCTCGACGCCGGGTTTGCGGCGGCGACGATTCTGTCGGGCGGTGCACGTCGTGCTTCGAGTGAGGAACTGCGCATCGCATTCGACGGCGACGCGGTGTTGTTTTCCGACGAGTCCGAACGTGTCTATCAGGCCGGCGGCCTGGAAGCTTTCCAGGCCAGTGAGCGAGAGTCCGCGCGCGAGCCTTTGCACGGCGGCCCGTTCAAAGGCTTCCTGGCGGCGCTCAACTTGTTGCAGCGGGAGTTTGCCGATGACGCCTGCCCGATCCGTACCGCACTGGTCACTGCACGCTCGGCTCCATCCCATGAGCGCGTGATTCGTACGTTGCGTGAATGGGATATCCGCCTGGACGAGTCGCTATTCCTCGGTGGCCTGGAAAAAGCCGCGTTCCTGGAAGCCTTCGCCGCCGACGTATTTTTCGACGACCAGGCGGGTCATTGTGAGAAAGCCAGGGAGGTGGTGGCCACCGGGCATGTGCCCCATGGCATCAGTAATGAGTTGCAAATCCAGACCGAGAGCTAGCTGCTAAGCTCATTCAATCCCCGCCATCCTGGCAGTCCAGGAGGTTCTATGATTCGTTCGATGCTGTACGCCACGGACCTGGGTCTATATGCACCGTATGTGATGCAACATGCACTGGCGCTGGCGCGAACGTTCAAGGCTGACCTGTATGTGATCCACGTCGTCGAGCCCATCGGGCTGTTCGCCGAATCGGTGTTGCAGAGCTACCTTGATGAGAAGGCCCTGAGCGAATGGCAGAGCCAGGGGTTGAGCACGGTCATGGCGACGATTGAACAGCGGGTGCTGGACAGCTTTCGCGAGGAGTTGGGGGAAGGGGAGCAGGACCTGCAATTGATTCGCTCGGTCAGGGTGATCCAGGGGGACCCCTGCGAGGTGATTCTCGACCAACTGCGAAAACTTTCCGTCGACCTGCTGATCGTAGGTAGTCACAGCCAGGCAACCGGGGTGGCCGTGCCCCTTGGGCGTACTGCCGCACGGGTATTGCAGTTGTCCCCGGTACCGGTCTACTTGGTGCCGTCGCTGCAGCATCGGCGCAGTGATGATAGTTGATCGGTAGAAGTTGATAAAAAGTTCTAGATTTATCAGTCTAACCTTTAATATAGTTATATACCGTCGCTGATACCCGTGGCGTCTATCTGCTTTGAGGGATTCATATGAAGCTTCAACAACTGCGCTACATCTGGGAAGTGGCGCACCACGACCTCAACGTTTCCGCTACCGCTCAAAGCCTCTACACCTCGCAACCCGGTATCAGCAAGCAGATTCGCCTGCTCGAAGACGAGCTGGGCGTCGAAGTGTTCGCACGCAGTGGCAAGCACCTGACCCGCGTCACCCCGGCTGGCGAGCGCATCATCACCACCGCCGGCGAGATCCTGCGTAAGGTCGAAAGCATCAAGCAGATCGCCCAGGAATTCTCCAACGAGAAGAAAGGCACTCTGTCGATCGCCACCACCCACACGCAGGCGCGTTATGCATTGCCGCCGGTGATCCGTGATTTCATCAAGCAATACCCGGATGTGGCCCTGCACATGCACCAGGGCTCGCCGATGCAGATTGCCGAGATGGCCGCTGATGGCACCGTAGATTTTGCCATCGCCACTGAAGCGCTGGAACTGTTCGGCGACCTGGTGATGATGCCCTGCTACCGCTGGAATCGCTGCGTGGTCGTGCCCCAAGGTCACCCTTTGGCCAAGCTGCCGAAGCTGACCCTGGAAGCCTTGGCTGAATACCCAATCGTGACTTATGTGTTCGGTTTTACCGGGCGTTCCAAGCTGGACGAAGCTTTCAGCCATCGCGGCCTCACGCCCAAAGTGGTGTTCACCGCGGCTGATGCCGACGTGATCAAGACCTATGTTCGCCTCGGCCTGGGCGTGGGTATCGTCGCCAAGATGGCGGTCGACACCAACCTCGACAAAGACCTGGTGGTGCTGGATGCCAGCGAACTGTTCGAATCGAGCGTGACGAAGATCGGTTTCCGCCGCGGAACCTTCCTACGGGGGTTCATGTGCGATTTCATCGAGAAATTCGCACCGCACCTGACTCGCGAGGTGATGGCCAAGGCGATCCAGTGCCACAACAAGCAGGAGCTGGAAGAACTGTTCGACGGCGTGGAACTGCCCGTCCACTGATATCGCCTGCAACGGTCTATTTGGCCTCGGTAACCGTAAAGTGTTGCCGGGCGCCTGCCACCAGAATCTCCACCTCATCACCTTCAAACTTGCCCAGCAGGCTTTTGCCCAGGGGCGAGCGCGGGGTGATGACGGTCACCGGTTGTCCGACCACATCGACCTTCAAACCCGCCGCGTCCGGTGCCAGGAACAACCATTGCTGGCGACCCCTCTCGTCTTCCAGGCCCAGTAGCGTGCCTATCTCCACACCCCGCTGATCATCGAAAGCACGCAATTGCAGGTTCTGGCACAGCGCCAGCGACTGCTTGATTTCCTCGACTCGCTTGGCCTGCCCGGCCGCCAGGTAAGACGCCTCCAGGCCCAGGGTGTCGTATTTGTTCTCGGCAATGTTTTCTTCGTGGGTCGCAGTTTCGTAGGCGGTCTGCGCAGCACGTTGGGCGATATCGAGGTCGACGGTGAGTTTTTCCAGGATCAACTGGAGGACAGCGTGTTTATTCATGGTCTTCAATCGCAGAATTGCAGGACATTGGCCCGAGTCTTTTCACTGGGGGCGTTCTGGTCCTGTTGCAGCCAGAACTGGCATTTGGGGTTGGACAGGTTGCGTGCGTTGCTTCGGGCCTGGTCCGGGGCCTGTTGCTGTTCCTGTTTTTGCAGGTTCTGCTGGTACTGTTCGAACATGCGGTTCGGTGGCTCCGGCGCAGTGGCGGGCGGCTTGCCCAGTTGCTCAACTGCTTGGGCCACAGGCGCCAGGCTCTGCGGGAACAGGTAGCGAGACGCCAGCCAGGTGGTCAGCGCAATGGCGATAAAGCCCAGCCACACGCCTGTGGAAATGGCGATGCTGAGCTTGAACAGCGACAACGGGCGGTCAGACATGATGGCCTCCTGGCGGGGCTTAACGGTGCGACGGCGATTGTCGCACAGCCACTGTGCAGAATAATCGCGATCAAGCCTTCTGCATCGGCGCATTTATGCGGACAATCGAGGCTTTGATCGATGGAGCCCGGAATGAAAGCCCGCTGGGATATTTTTTGCAGCGTCGTCGACAACTACGGCGACATCGGCGTGACCTGGCGCCTGGCCCGGCAGTTGGTGGTGGAGCATGGCTGTGAAGTGCGTTTGTGGGTCGATGACCTGCGTGCCTTCGAGCGCATGTGCCCGGACATTGACGTGCAGGTGAGCCAGCAGTGGCAAGAGGGCGTCGAAGTGCGCCACTGGCCGACCGAATGGCCGGGCGCGCACTCGGCCGATGTAGTAATTGCCGCGTTTGCCTGCCAGCTACCGCTGGCGTACATGGACAGCATGGCCGAGTGTGATCGTCCGCCGTTGTGGATGAATCTGGACTACCTCAGCGCTGAAGACTGGGTGGTGGGTTGTCACTGCTTGCCGTCGGTGAAGTTCAAGGGCGTGCAGAAGTACTTTTTCTTCCCCGGCTTTCGCCCCGGTACCGGTGGCCTGTTACGTGAAGCCGGATTGTTGGAGCGGCGCCAGGCGTTTCAGCAGGATGACATCGCGCAGCAACAATTCCTGCAAACCCTGGGCGTATTCCCTGCGGCCGGTGCGCGATTGATGTCGTTGTTTGCCTATGAGAATCCCGGGCTGGCCGGTTGGTTGGACGTATTGGCAGCAGATAGGCACGAGACTCACTTGCTGGTACCGGAAGGGCGCATCCTTGGCGACATGCAGCGCTGGCTCGGGGTGGGCAGCTTGGCCGCGGGCGATATCCAGATGCGTGGCGCGCTGACGGTGCAAGTCATTGCATTCGTACGCCAGGAGCAATATGACCAGCTGCTGTGGTGTTGCGCGTTCAACGCCGTGCGCGGTGAAGACTCCTTCGTGCGCGCCCAGTGGGCAGGCAGGCCATTACTGTGGCACATCTATCGCCAGGACGAAGACATCCACCTGGACAAGCTCGATGCCTTCCTGGCGTTGTACACCGCCGCACTGTCGCCCTCCGCCAAAGCCGCTGTCGTTGCGCTTTGGCAGGCCTGGAACACGCAAGGCGATATGGCCCAGTCCTGGAAAATGCTCCTGGAACACTGGCCCGAGGTGAGCGGGCACGCTGAGAACTGGTGTCTGGAACAGGGCTTGCAAGCCGATCTTGCAACGGCGCTGGTACAGTTTTATGAAAGTTGGATATGATACGCCACCTTGATTTTTGTAAATCCCATCCAAATTTCGGATATATGCAATGAAAACTGGTAAAGAACTGAAACCCGGTACAGTGATCCGTCTCGAAAACGACCCTTGGCTGGTTCAGAAAGCTGAGTTCACCAAGTCTGGTCGTAACAGCGCAATCATGAAGACCAAGCTGAAGAACCTGCTGACCGGTTACAAGACCGAGATCGTCTACAGCGCCGATGACAAACTGGACGACGTGATCCTCGACCGCAAGGAAGCGACCCTGTCCTTCATCAGCGGCGACACCTACACGTTCATGGACACTACCGACTACACCATGTACGAGCTGAACGCTGAAGATATCGAAGCCGTTCTGCCGTTCATCGAAGAAGGCATGGAAGACGTCTGCGAAGCTATTTTCTTCGAAGAGCGCCTGGTTTCCGTAGAGCTGCCGACCACTATCGTGCGTAAGGTTGCCTACACCGAAGGTTCCGCTCGCGGCGACACTTCGGGCAAGGTGATGAAGCCTGCCAAGCTGAGCAACGGTACCGAACTGCAAGTGGCCGATTTCATCGAAATCGACGACCTGATCGAGATCGACACCCGCGAAGGTGGTTCGTACAAAGGTCGCGCCAAGAAGTAATTCTGGCCCCGCCGATACGAAAAAAAGCCCGACCTTGAGTCGGGCTTTTTTGTGGGCGTCTGTTTTCAGGCCGTTACATGCAAGCGCACATCAACATTGCCACGGGTGGCGTTGGAGTACGGGCAGACTTGATGGGCGGCGTCGACCAGGCTTTGCGCATCGTCCTGGGTCAGGCCCGGCAGGCTGATGTGCAGGTCAATGTCCAGGCCAAAACCACCGGGGATCTGGCCGATGCCTACGTGGGCGGTGATCGAGGCGTCATCCGGGATTTTGCGTTTGGTCTGGCTGGCGACAAATTTAAGCGCGCCGATAAAGCAGGCGGAGTAGCCGGCGGCGAACAGTTGCTCTGGGTTGGTGGCCTGGCCACCGGCACCGCCCAATTCCTTGGGGGTGGAGAGTTTTACGTCAAGGATGTTGTCGCTGGAAACTGCACGACCATCACGGCCGCCCGTGGCGGTAGCTACTGCTGTATAGAGCGCTTGCATGGGCATTCCTCTTGATTTGGTAGCGCTAATTATTTGTGCGCTAATTAGTTGGCGGGATCAATGTATAGCGCTAACGTTTAGCGCGCAATATATTTTTATAGACATTTTTTCGAGCCATGGAAAACCAACGTGGGAGGGGGCTTGCCCCCCGATAACGGTTTGTCAGCCACTCAATACTTAGCTGGCCCACCGCCATCGGGGGCAAGCCCCCTCCCACATTTTCAGTGCTTTGCTGCCTTTAGATTGCGTTCTGCAGATTGCCCCGCAATGCAATCAAGTCGGCTTGCAGCTTGCGCAATTGCTCCAGCGCCAACCCGCTGGCGCCGAGGATGCACTGGGGCACATCCTTGGCTTTACCCTGCAACGCGCGACCGGCGTCGGTCAGTTCCACCACCACCACTCGCTCATCTTCGCGGCTGCGGGTGCGGCTGAGCAGGCCCTCAGCTTCCAGGCGCTTGAGTAGCGGCGTCAGTGAGCCAGGGTCGGTCAGCAGGCGGCTGCTGATTTCACCGACGGTCAATCCATCCTCTTCCCACAGCACCATCATGGCCAGGTATTGCGGGTAAGTCAGGCCCAGGGCTTGGAGCAGGGGCTTGTAGACCTTGGTCATCAGCAGTGAGGTGGAGTGCAGGGCGAAGCACAACTGGTTATCCAGCAGCAGGGATTGGCAGGGCTCAGGGTTTTTGCTCATTGTGGTGCCTCGAAAAAACGTGTCTGTGCTGGAATCTAGCGGGCGAATCTTTAATGCGCCAGATAATTCTGCCCACGTGGTCAGACCAGGCCGTTTTGCAATGCCAGATCCCAAGGCGGCACCAGACTGAAGCGGGATTTGAGGTATTCGAGCAACAACCGACTTCTTGCATTGGGCTGTTGTTCAAGGTGCAACGCGTAAATGCCCGCGGTTTCCGGGATGGGCAAATCGTTTTCACAAAACAGTGGCAACAGTTCGCCATGTACCAGGTATTCGCTGGCCAGCCAGGACGGCAGGTGCGCAATGCCCAACCCGGCCAAATGCTGCGGGTGCATCCACCCGGATCAACCCTTCCGGCGCATGGCTCAGGGAGACCGCTTCGGCCCGGGCCAATTGCAATTCACTGACAATCCGCCGCGCCCGCTCGGCAAAGGCCAGGCCGGCCGGTGTGGGCACTACCGCATGGGTGCTGCGCGGGAAGAGGCGGCTGCCCACTGAGTTTTCCAGGCTGTCTATGCGCCGGGCTACGGCAGACGGCGTCAGCGGGTGGCGACGCGCGGCGGCGGAAAAGTTGCCGGTTTCCATCACATCGAGAAACAGGCCCAGTTGATCGGTCACGGTATTGGCGTTCATAGGCGAGCGCTTATGCGAGATTGGCATAGCCATTTTGCGTTGCTGTGCGTTTCCACGCCAGGGCGGACTGCGTAGCATGCCAATCTTGGGATTTCGGAGTATTGAGCGGTGTTGGATCTAGTCATGTACCTGCTATTGGGCGCGGCGTTGGGTACGGTGGGCGGGCTGTTTGGTATCGGCGGCGGGCTGATTGCTATCCCAGTGCTCGGCGTGCTGTTCGGCCTCGATCAGCAAATTGCCCAAGGCACCGCGCTGGTCATGGTGGTACCCAATGTGATGCTCGCCCTGTGGCGCTATCACCAACGTAATCGCATCGAATTGCGCCACGCCTTGCCGCTGGGCGTGATGGGCTTTTGCTTTGCCTGGCTGGGGTCGATCTGGGCGGTGGGGCTGGATGCCGGGGCTATGCGTATCGGTTTTATTGCTTTCCTGGTGGCGCTGTCGGCCTACAACCTGTTGCGTATGTTCACTCGAAACGCCCCGCCAACGGCGCAGATGCGTTACTCATGGCCCTGGCTCGGGGTATTGGGTGCGGCGTCCGGCTCCATGGGTGGATTGTTCGGGGTAGGTGGCGCGGTGGTGGCCACGCCGGTGCTCACCAGTGTCTTCGGCACCAGCCAAGTGGTCGCCCAAGGCTTGTCGCTGGCCTTGGCGCTGCCCAGCACGGGCGTGACCCTGGTCACCTATGCCTGGCACCATGAGGTGGACTGGATGATCGGCCTGCCGTTGGCGGTGGGGGGCCTGCTCAGTATCAGTTGGGGGGTGAAAGTCGCCCACGCCTTGCCCGAGCGCCTGTTGCGCGGCCTGTTCTGTGGCTTCCTCGTGGTGTGCGCGGTGATGCTGACCTTTAAAGTTTGAAGCCTTCGAGGATGTACTCGGCCAGGCATTCGGTGATCGGTGACGTCATCTGCGGGTTACGCAGCAAGCGCAGATTCATCGACGGCAACGGTGGAAAGCCTTCGTCGCTGCCGAGCACTCGCAGGTCTTCGGTGATCAGGCTTTCCATGCTGATCATGGTCGCCAGGCCAGCACTGACCACTGCCTGGATCGCCGCTCCGTTGGAGCTGTGGTAAGCCAGGCGATAATCGCGTCCGACTGCATCCAGTGCGGCGCGTGCCCAATGGGTGTACAGGCAATCGTCGCCGGAAATCGCCAGGGGCAGCGCATCGTGCTCATCCACGCAGAAGCACGGTGACGCTGCCCATACCATGCGCTCGGTGCGCAACAGCTCACCGATATCATTGCCGGGCTCGCGGCTGATAACAGTCAGCGCCAGGTCTCGCCGCTGCATCAATACGGTCGATGCTTCACAGTGCATCTCTATCTGAATCAGGGGGTACGCTTTGGAAAACTGCTTCAGAATCCCCGGTAGAAAGCGCATCACGTAGTCATCCGGCGTGCCGATGCGCACGAGCCCCACCATATGTGGCTCGCGCAGGGTATTGAACACCTCGCTGTGCAGTTTCAGAATGCGCCGCGCATAACCCAGCAGCACCTGGCCTTCGGGGGTGAGCCGTACCTGGCGGCCATCACGTTCGAACAGCTTGCGCTGCAGTACATCTTCCTCCAGTCGTTTCATCTGCATGCTCACCGCCGATTGGGTGCGGTTGATCAGTTCGCCAGCGCGGGTAAAACCGCCCTGGTCGGCGATGGCGACGAAGGTTCGTAGCACTTCTGTGTCGATGCTCGGGTAGCCGGACAATTGATCAATCTCAGAGATGTATTGCATAAGAAACATTCGTTGGATTGATCATAGCGCCAGGCCCACACTTTCGTCATCCCCACTGGAGGGCGAGAAGATGAAAGGTCAAAAAGGTTTCGTGTGGCTGCATAAATGGCCGCTTGCCGGGCTGTTCCATACGATCGCGCGTTGGCAACTGTTGCATCAGGAGCGCCATTTGCTGGCGACCTTGAACGATGACGCGCTCAAGGACATCGGGCTCAATCGCGCCGATGTTGAGCAGCAAGCCCATAGGCATTTATGGGGAGACCCGCTGCGAAAATAAGCCAGGATGCAGTAGGGTAGGGGGCGAGCTTCTATGGAGATTCCCATGTCCGCCGACCTGTCTTTTTCACTCAAGCAAGCTCGACGCATGGCGCTGGCAGCCCAGGGTTTTTCCGGGCGCCAGGCGCCTGCACAGATAAAGGCCGCTCACGTCAATCGACTGATCGAGCGCCTGGGCGTCGTACAGATCGACTCGGTCAACGCACTGGTGCGTTCCCATTACCTGCCGTTGTTTTCCCGCCTGGGCCAATACGCCCCGTTGATCCTCGAGCAAGCGGCCTGGAGTCAGGGCAGGCGGCGTTCGCTGTTCGAGTATTGGGGGCATGAGGCGTCGCTGCTGCCCATGTCGCTGTACCCGTTGATGCGTTGGCGCATGGAGCGGGCCAGGCAGGGGCAGGGGATCTATTCGCAGATGGCGCGTTTTGGCCGCGAACAGCAGGCGACTATCCAGCGCGTGCTGCGCAGCGTCGAGCAACAGGGCGCATTGGGGGCGGGCAGCTTATCGACCCGCGAGGAACGCGCCGGGCCTTGGTGGGATTGGAGTGATGAAAAGCACGCGCTGGAATGGCTGTTTGCCGCCGGTTTGGTCACCGTCGCGGGGCGGCGGGGATTTGAGCGACTCTATGATTTGCCGGAGCGTGTTATCCCTGGTGAAATTCTTCAAGCCTGCATGACCGAGGCCGAAGCTCTGCGCGGCTTACTGCTGCATAGCGCGACGGCGTTGGGCGTCGCCACCGAAAAGGACCTGCGCGATTACTTCCGCCTCGACCCCGCTGACAGCCGCATGCGCTTGGCCGAACTGGTCGAGGATGGGCAGTTGCTGACGTGCCAGGTGCAGGGTTGGAAACAACCGGCGTACTGCCTGCCGGAGCCGAAGGTGCCACGCAAAGTACCGGCGAGTGCCTTGCTGTCGCCGTTCGATTCGTTGATATGGGAGCGCAGCCGCACCGAGCGCTTGTTCGATTTCCGCTATCGGCTGGAGATCTACACCCCGCAAGACAAGCGGGTGTACGGCTATTACGTGTTGCCGTTTTTGCACAATGAGCGAATCGCCGCACGCGTCGACCTGCGGGCCGAGCGTGCCCATGGGCGCCTGGCGGTGCATGCAGTGCACGAGGAAGAACCGGGGCTGGATGACGAAGGCATGTTGGCGCTGGCGTTAAGCCTGCGGCAAATGGCCGACTGGCTGGGGCTGGAGCAGGTCCAGCTCAATTGCCAGCGGCCCAGTGCCGCCCGACTAAGGGCGGCGCTGTTGGTTAGCGTTTGACCTGCTTCAAGGTCTCGGCAATCAGGAACGCCAGCTCCAGCGACTGATCGGCGTTCATCCGCGGGTCGCAATGGGTGTGATAGCGGTCCGACAGGCCGTCTTCGGTGATCGGCCGTGCGCCGCCGATGCATTCGGTGACGTTCTGCCCGGTCATCTCGATATGAATCCCGCCGGCGTAGCTGCCTTCTGCCTGGTGCACCTGGAAGAACTCCTTCACTTCGCCGAGGATCTGCGCAAAGTCGCGGGTTTTGTAGCCGCTGCTGGCCTTGATGGTGTTGCCGTGCATCGGGTCGCTGCTCCACAGCACCTGCTTGCCCTCGCGCTGCACGGCGCGGATCAGGTTGGGCAAGTGGTCGCCGACCTTGCCAGCGCCCATGCGGGCGATCAGGTTGAGGCGGCCAGGGTCGTTGTCCGGGTTAAGGATGTCGATCAGGCGGATCAGGTCGTCCGGGTTCATGCTCGGCCCGACCTTCACGCCGATCGGGTTGTTCACCCCGCGCAGGAATTCGACATGGGCGCCATCCAACTGGCGGGTACGGTCGCCGATCCAGAGCATATGGGCCGAGCAGTCGTAGTAGTCGTTGGTCAGGCTATCGCGGCGCACGAAGGCTTGTTCATAGTTGAGCAGCAACGCTTCATGGGCGGTGAAGAAGCTGGTTTCGCGCAATTGCGGCGAGCTGTCCATGCCACAGGCGCGCATGAAGGCCAGGGTCTCGTCGATGCGGTCGGCCAGTTGGCTGTACTTCTCGGCCAGGGCGGAGTTGGCGATAAAGTCCAGGTTCCACTTGTGCACCTGGTGCAGGTCGGCGAAGCCGCCCTGGGCAAAGGCGCGCAACAGGTTGAGGGTGGCCGTGGACTGGTGGTAGGACTGCAACAGGCGGTCCGGGTCCGGCACACGGCTTTTTTCGTCGAAACCGATGCCGTTGACGATATCGCCACGGTAGGCGGGCAGGGTGACGCCGTCGATGGTTTCATCGTTGGCCGAGCGCGGCTTGGCGAATTGGCCGGCCATGCGCCCGACTTTCACCACCGGGCAACCGGCGGCGAAGGTCATGACAATGGCCATCTGCAACAGCACCTTGAAGGTGTCGCGGATTTTCGCGGCGGAAAACTCGGCAAAGCTCTCGGCGCAATCGCCGCCTTGCAGCAGGAATGCGCGCCCCTGGGTCACTTCGGCAAACTGGCGGCGCAACTCACGGGCTTCCCCGGCAAACACCAGCGGCGGGTAGCTGGCCAGGTTCTGCTCCACTTGCAGCAAGTGCGCAGCGTCCGGGTACTGGGGTTGTTGCTGGATTGGCAAGGCACGCCAGCTGTCGGGGCTCCAGGGTTGGCTCATCGTGAACTCGTGTGATGGGTGGATGTTGGGGCGCCAATGTTAGCAGCAATTAGTGCGTGACCTGTTGCTGCTGCTTGGCCGACAATCGCGCCTTTGCCGTGCGGTAAACCCTTTAGGAGTAGTGATGAGCGAGGAGCGTGTCGAGCACCTGCTGGCCGAAGTCCATGATGATTTCGGCATGATTCGTGTGCTTGAAGTGGCCGATTACCGTTTTCTCGAGTTTGGTGACGCCATCGAGCAAAGCTGTGTGTTCACCGCGGACCCGAGCTGGCTGGAGTATGACTACACCCGCGCCATGTTGATCGGCGCCTTATGCCATGAGCAGGCGGAGAGCGCGTTGTTCCTTGGCCTGGGGGCCGGCACGTTGACCCAGGCGTGCCTCAAGTTCCTGCAACTGGAAGATGTCGAGGCCATTGAGCTGCGGCCTGATGTGCCGCGCCTGGCGATTGAGTATCTGGGGCTGGACGACGACCCGCGTTTGTACATTCGCATTGGTGACGCGCTGCAATTGCTTGAAACCGCCGAATCAGCCGACCTGATTTTTGTCGACCTCTACACCGATGTCGGCCCGGGCGTGGGGCACTTGGCCTGGACCTTCCTGGAAAATTGCCAGAAGAAACTCAACCCCGGTGGCTGGCTGGTGATCAACCAGTGGGCGACCGATGACGGCAAACCGCTGGGCGCGGCACTGCTGCGTGGGTTGTACCACCGGCATTATTGGGAGCTGCCGGTGAAGGAGGGCAATGTGATTTTGCTGGTGCCTTCGGAGCTGGATCAAGAGCTGGATCTGGAGGCACTGTCGGCTCGCGCCGAAGCGTTGGCGCCACGATTGGGGTACTCGTTGCAGCCGTTGATCAAGGCAATTCGGCCGGCTACGTAGTCGCCTGTACCGACGTCATCGCGGGCAAGCCCGCTCCCACAGGGGAATGCATTTCAACCTGTGGGAGCGGGCTTGCTCGCGAAGAGGCCATCACTGTCGCCAACACGTCCAGGCTGTTCAAATACCCTTGAACACCCCCGGGCGCTTCTCAAGCATCGCCCGCACGCCCTCTTTGGCATCTTCACTGTTAAGCAACTTATCCACCATCGGCGGTAATGCGGCGGCTGCGACGGCTTCGCCTTCCATCCGCGCCTGGCGCGCCGACATCAACGTCGCCTGTACGCCGAGCGGCGCCTGGCGGGCAATTCGGTTTGCCAGTTCGATGGCGCGGGGCAGCAGGTCCTCGCTGGCCATCACTTCCTGCACCAGCCCCAGGCGCAAAGCTTCATGGGCGTCGAACTCATCGCCGGTGAGCAACCAGCGCATCGCATTGCCCCAGCCGGCAATCTGATGAAAGCGCAATGTCGCACCACCAAACGGAAAAATCCCACGCTGCACTTCCATTTGCGCAAAGCGCGTATTGCTGGCGCAGAGGTTGATATCCGCCGCCAACATCAACTCGATACCAATTGTCAGGCAATAGCCCTGGGCCGCGACGATCACCGGTTTGCTCACCCTGGGGCCGGCGAATACGCCCCAGGGATCGCATCCTCCCAGCGGCGGCTGCCAGCCGCCCGCCATCACCGCGCTGACATTGGCCAGGTCCAGCCCGGCGGTAAAGTGTTCGCCGTGAGCAAACACCACGGCCACCCGCGCGTCATCGTTGCGATCAAATTCGCCATAGGCCAGGCTCAGCTCGTTGAGCAAATCCAGGTCGAAGGCGTTGCGTTTGGCCACGCGGTCCAGGCCCAGCAACAGAACATGGCCCTCAAGTGCACGGCTGACACGGCTGCTGCTGGGTTGATTCATCGGGTGTGCCCTCGGGCGCGGGTAAAGTTTTAGACCAAAGGGTCTGTGTGGGTGGGTGAACCGTTTAAGCGTCATGACCAGCAGGGCCGGGCCTTTGAAAAATAGACCTTGGCGTGGATATCTGCAAAGACCGTGACGCAGCGCGGTTTATCAGTGCGTTGCGATAAAAAAAGCTCCCTTTTTCAGGTATTTCCGGTATAGTGCGCGCCGGCCTTTAACCGGGCCGCGTTTAGGTAGCGCAATTCCCCGAAGTCAGCTTCGGCTGCACGTCCGCACAGCGGACTCTCCCTTGACGAATCTTTTTCATTCATTCGTTTTCGCAAATCCCCGCCGACAAAGCAGCCAGGGCGACTCTTGAGTCTCAACACGGCATGCGCAGCTTTGGAGCATGGGTCTTTGCGGATGCACTTAGAGGCAGACCCATGACCCAGGAAACCGGCGGCTTCGCCGCTTTTAATCTTAACCCGAATATTCTTGCTGCCGTCATCGCGACTGGCTACGAAGAACCTTCGGCGATTCAGCAGCAATCGATCCCGATCATCATGGCCGGCCAGGACATGATTGGCCAGGCCCAAACCGGTACCGGTAAAACCGCCGCGTTCGCCCTGCCTATCCTGCACTGCATCGATCCTGCCAAGCGCGAGCCGCAAGCCCTGATCCTGGCGCCAACCCGTGAGTTGGCGCTGCAAGTAGCAACCGCTTTCGAAACCTACGCCAAGCAGATGCCGGGCGTTACCGTTGTGGCCGTTTACGGCGGCGCGCCTATGGGCCCACAACTGAAAGCCATCCGTAATGGCGCACAGATCGTCGTTGCCACCCCAGGCCGTCTGTGCGACCACCTGCGTCGTGACGAGAAAGTCCTGTCGACCGTGAACCACCTGGTTCTGGACGAAGCTGACGAAATGTTGAAGCTGGGCTTCATGGATGACCTGGAAGTCATCTTCAAGGCGCTGCCTGCGACCCGTCAGACCGTATTGTTCTCGGCCACACTGCCGCAGTCCATCCGTGCCATTGCCGAACGCCACCTGCGCGATCCGCAACACGTGAAGATCCAGACCAAGACCCAGACCGTTACCGCGATCGAACAGGCTCACCTGTTGGTTCACGCTGACCAGAAGACCTCGGCTGTATTGAGCCTGCTGGAAGTCGAAGACTTCGACGCCCTGATCATGTTCGTACGCACCAAGCAAGCGACCCTGGACCTGGCCAGTGCCCTGGAAGCCAAAGGCTACAAAGCCGCTGCGCTGAACGGTGACATCGCCCAGAACCAACGTGAGCGCGTGATCGACTCCCTCAAGGATGGCCGTCTGGACATCGTTGTAGCGACCGACGTTGCTGCTCGTGGCCTCGACGTTCCACGTATCACCCACGTGTTCAACGTTGATATGCCTTACGATCCAGAGTCCTACGTTCACCGTATCGGCCGTACCGGCCGTGCCGGTCGCGAAGGTCGTGCACTGCTGCTGGTGACTCCACGTGAGCGCCGCATGCTGCAAGTGATCGAGCGTGTAACCGGTCAGAAGGTTGCCGAAGTGCGTCTGCCGGATGCCCAGGCTGTTCTCGATGCCCGCATCAAGAAACTGACCAACAGCCTGTCGCCGCTGGTGGCTGACGCTGAATCGACCCACGGCGACCTGCTGGACCGCCTGACTGCCGATATCGGTTGCACCCCGCGTGCCCTGGCTGCAGCGCTGCTGCGCAAAGCTACCAACGGTCAGGCCCTGACCCTGGCAGCCATCGAGAAAGAGCGCCCACTGGTGCCGAACAACGCGCCACGCGGTGATCGTCCAGAGCGTACCGGCGACCGTCCAGACCGTGGTGATCGTGAGCGTCGTGCTCCGGTTCCATTGGCTGAAGGCCGTGCTCGTTGCCGTACCGCGCTGGGTGCGCGTGATGGTATCGCTGCCAAGAACCTGCTGGGCGCTATCCTCAACGAGGGTGGCCTGGCACGTGAAGCTATCGGTCGCATCCAGGTGCGTGACAGCTTCTCCCTGGTAGAGCTGCCGGAAGATGGTCTGGAAAAACTGCTGGCCAAGCTCAAAGATACGCGCGTTGCCGGTAAGCAGCTCAAGCTGCGTCGCTACCGCGAGGATTGATCTGCCCTTGGGTTGATTGATCGCACATAAAAAAATCCCCGACTGGTTCGGGGATTTTTTTTGCCTGGAATTTCAGGGTTGGGATCTGTACTCGATCCAATGTGGGAGGGGCTTGTGTCAGTCGAATCGATAGATGTCCATGCCCAATGCCCCCATGGTGAATCCTTGGTGCGCCAACCCGAATTCCCCACCTGCGCCTCGCGCAAAATACAGCGGCAGCAAATGCTCGTCGCTGGGGTGGCTGCGCACTGCATGGGGCGCTTGGTGGCGATAGTCATGTAAGGCCGCTTCGTCGTTGGCAGCGAGTTTGTCGACCACCCAATCGCGAAACTCCCGAGCCCACGGTGTAATGGTCTCCGGCCCGGCGCGCCAGTCCAGCTCACCAAGGTTATGGGTGATGCTGCCGGAGCCGATTAGCAATACTCCTTGCTCGCGCAAGCTGGAAAGGGCATGCCCAACACGGGTTTGCAGGGCAGGGCCCATGCGGCTGGGCAAGGAGACTTGCACCACGGGAATGTCGGCCGCCGGGTACATCAGCGACAGGGGCACCCAGGTGCCATGGTCGAAGGGCCGTTGATCATCGATGTGTGCATTCAGGCCGTCAGCCTGTAATAAATCGACAATTTCATTCGCCAGCCCTGGATCACCAGGCGCAGGGTATTGCACGGCAAACAGCTCGCGAGGGAATCCACCAAAGTCGTGCCAGGTTTCGGGAGCGGCGCTGCCGCTGACCAACAGTTCGTGGCTTTCCCAATGCGCCGATACGACTACGATCGCCTTTGGCCGAGGCAGCTCTGCGGCCAGGCGCAACAATGCGGGCCCGCTGGCACCCGGCTGCAACGCCAGCATGGGCGAACCGTGGGAGATAAACAGGCTGGGGAGCATAGGAGGGGTCCTGAGGGTTAACATGGGCCCATCTTCAATCAGATCATCGATCTAAATCTAATATAAGTTTTAGCGCCTTTTAATCGAATTTTCAGGTGATTTATGCAGCCTAAATTTTGGCAGGAACGCTGGGAAAGCAACCAGATCGGTTTCCATCAGCCCCAGGTCAACCCTTATCTACAACGGCAGTGGCCAACACTGGCGCTGGCCAAGGGCGCGAAGGTCCTGGTGCCCTTGTGTGGCAAAAGCCTGGATTTGATATGGCTGGCGAGCCACGGGCATCACGTGATGGGCGTGGAGCTGTCTGAGCAGGCCGTGGAGGCTTTCTTCAGCGAGCAGGGGCTTGCGCCGCAGATCAATCAAAGAGGCGCGTTCAAGGTGTATCAGGCGGGCCTGATCGAAGTCTGGTGCGGTGATTTCTTCGACCTCGATGCTGACGTCCTGGCCGAATGCCAGGCGCTGTATGACCGTGCGGCGTTGATCGCCTTGCCGCCGCTGATGCGGGTGCAATACACAGAGCATCTTAATGCCTTGCTGGCTCCAGGCTGCCTGGGGCTGCTGATCACTTTGGACTACGACCAGGCGCAGAAGGCCGGCCCGCCATTTGCCGTTACGGATGAGGAAGTGCGGTTGCTGCTGGGGCTGCATTGGGCTTTGGAGCGGATCGAGGAGCAGGACATTCTCGCCGAGAGTTGGAAGTTTGTGCAGGACGGCGTTACCCGTCTTGAAGAGCGCGTTTACCGGCTGGCCAAGGCGTAGAGACACGGCCACGAAAAAGGGGCGATTCAATCGCCCCTTTTGGTATTTCCGGTTATCAGCCCCGGCGACGCAGTGCGTCGATCCGCTCTTCCAGTGGCGGGTGGCTCATGAACAGGCGAGCCATGCCCTGTTTGATACCACCGTTGATGCCAAAGGCGGTCAGGCTGTCCGGCATGTGCACCGGCAGGCCCTGCTCGGAGCGCAAGTGTTGCAGCGCCGCGATCATTGCCCCGGTGCCGGCCAGGCGCGCGCCTGCTTCGTCTGCGCGGAACTCGCGTTTGCGCGAGAACCACATGGTGATTGCGCTGGCCAGGAAGCCCAGCACCACCTCAGCAAAGATGGTCGCCACGAAGTAGGCAATGCCACGGCCTTCTTCGTTCTTGAAGATCACCTTGTCGACAAAATTGCCGATGATCCTCGCGAAGAACATCACGAAGGTGTTCACCACGCCTTGCACCAGCGCCAGGGTGACCATGTCACCGTTGGCCACGTGGCCGATTTCATGGGCCAGTACCGCTTTCACTTCCTCATATGAGAAGCGTTCGAGCATGCCCTGGCTGACGGCGACGAGCGCGTCGTTCTTGTTCCAACCGGTGGCAAAGGCGTTGGCTTCATAGGCCGGGAAGATCCCGACCTCGGGCATCTTGATACCCGCCTCGCGGGACAGTTGCTCGACGGTCTGCAGCAACCATTGCTCATGCCGGGTGCGTGGTTGGGTGATGATCTGGGTGCTGGTACTCATCTTCGCCATCCACTTGGAGATGAAGAGCGAAAACAGCGAGCCGGCAAAACCAAAGACCGCACAGAAAACCAGCAGCTGATTGAGGTTCAGGTCAACCCCGTTGGCCGCCATGAACCCGTTGAAGCCGAAAAGGCTCAGGGTGATGCTGGCAATCAGCACGACCGCCAGGTTAGTGGCCAAGAACAGCAGGATGCGCATCATGGTTGTAGGGTTCTCCTCATGCTTAATATGTCGCGTACTGCGGGGTATATAAGGTGCGGGATGGGGTGATTCAACCGAGCGACTATTTCAAACTGTGTCCTACAGCTTGAACGTAGGGCCTTGAAGGGATTTTCCGACCTGTATTGTCGGCCATGACCAGCGCGAGGCTGCCTTGACGCCCCTTGATTATAGGGGGTACGCCACCGGCAGCAGGCAAGTGAAATACAACTGCAAGTAAGCGACAAAGAAGTGTTGCGAGATAATCACTGTACGACTCAGTGTGAGTCGTACAGCGTCAATGTCCCTACTGGCGATAGGATTTCAGGAAGTTGCCGATGCGACCAATTGCCATTTCCAGGTCATCCACTCGTGGCAAGGTTACTACGCGGAAGTGATCCGGCCATGGCCAGTTGAACGCGGTACCCTGCACCACCAGCAGTTTCTCCGACAGCAGCAGGTCGAGCACGAACTTCTCGTCGTTGAGGATCGGGCAGACTTTCGGGTCGATCCGCGGGAACGCGTACAACGCGCCCATGGGCTTCACACAGCTCACGCCCGGAATCGCATTGAGCAGCTCCCAGGTGCGGTTACGCTGCTCCAGCAGGCGACCTTGGGGCAAGACCAGGTCGTTGATGCTCTGGTAGCCGCCGAGGGCGGTCTGGATGGCATGCTGGCTCGGCACGTTGGCACACAGTCGCATGTTGGCCAGCATGTCGATGCCTTCGATGTAGCTCTGGGCGTTGTGCTTGGGACCGGAGATGGCGATCCAGCCGGAGCGGAAACCTGCGACGCGGTAGGACTTGGACAGGCCGTTGAAGGTCAGGCACAGCAGGTCCGGGGCCAGGGAGGCGGTGCATATATGTACCGCGTCATCGTAGAGGATCTTGTCGTAGATCTCGTCGGAGAACACCACCAGGTTGTGCTGGCGCGCCAGCTCGAGCATGCCCAGCAGTACTTCCCGGGAGTACACGGCGCCAGTGGGGTTGTTCGGGTTGATGATCACCAGGGCCTTGGTATTCGGAGTAATCTTGGCCTTGATGTCGGCCAGGTCCGGGAACCAGTCGGCGCCTTCGTCGCACAGGTAGTGCACCGGATGGCCGCCCGCCAGGGTCACGGCGGCGGTCCACAGCGGGTAGTCCGGTGCTGGCACCAGGACTTCATCGCCGTTGTTGAGCAGTGCCTGCATCGACATTACGATCAGCTCGGACACGCCGTTGCCCAGGTAGATGTCCTCGATGCCGACACCTTCAACCTGCTTTTGCTGGTAGTACTGCATCACCGCCTTGCGCGCACTGAACAGGCCCTTGGAGTCGCTGTAGCCTTGGGCGGTCGGCAGGTTGCGGATCACATCCTGGAGGATTTCGTCCGGCGCTTCGAAACCAAACGGCGCCGGGTTGCCAATGTTCAGCTTGAGGATGCGATGGCCTTCCTCTTCCAGGCGTTTGGCGTGCTTGAGCACTGGGCCGCGAATGTCGTAGCAGACGTTGGCGAGCTTGTTCGATTTGCTGACCTGCATGGCGATGTGATCCTGAAAATGAACGATCCAGACGGCGTAGGCACTACCGTAGGGTGAAAACTGCGTAGCCCGCACCCATAAATACGTTTGAATGCCGCTGGCGCGGGTGCCAGACTGGCGTTTTGAAGAGGCGCAATCATACGTGCCGCCTGATCCATGGAAAAGACACAGATCAGGGTTTTTCAGTTGCCGAGGTATACCTATGGAAAAGTTGCAGAAAACCGTGGATGAATGGAAGGCGATGCTCGACCCGGAGCAGTACAACGTGTGCCGTCTCAAAGGCACCGAGCGACCGTTCAGCGGCAAGTACAACGCCACCAAGACCGATGGTGTGTACCACTGTATTTGCTGCAACGAGCCGCTGTTCGATTCCAAGGCCAAGTTTGACTCTGGCTGCGGCTGGCCCAGCTTCTATGAGCCGATTGCCGACCGCGCGATGGTCGAAATCCGCGACGTCAGCCACGGCATGATCCGTACCGAAGTCACCTGCGCCAAGTGCGACGCGCACCTGGGGCACGTGTTCCCGGACGGTCCGCCGCCTACTGGGCTGCGATATTGCATCAACTCGGTGTGCCTGGACCTGGTGCCGCGCTAGGCGTCAGGTTGTAAACCGGTCCAAATGGGGGAGCACGCCTAGGGTTCCTCTTCTTCCGCTGACTTGAGGCATTGCCATGAGCGACTCACTGTTGAGCATCCCGTGCACCACCATCAAGGGTGAGCAAAAGACCTTGGCCGATTTCGCCGGCAAGGCCATTCTGGTGGTCAACACCGCCAGCAAATGCGGCTTCACCCCGCAGTACAAAGGGCTGGAGCAACTTTGGCAGCAATACAAGGATCAGGGCCTGGTAGTGCTCGGCTTTCCCTGCAATCAGTTCGGTAAGCAGGAGCCCGGTAACGAAGACGCGATATCCGAGTTCTGTGAGCTGAACTTCGGCGTCAGTTTCCCGCTGTTCAAGAAAATCGATGTCAACGGCAGCGATGCCCACCCTTTGTTCGTTCAGTTGAAAAAACAGGCTCCGGGGCTGCTGGGTTCCAAGAACATCAAGTGGAACTTCACCAAGTTCCTCATCGGCCGTGACGGCAAGCTGATCAAGCGATTTGCGCCGACGACCAAGCCCCAGGCCTTGACCCAGGAGATCGAAGCCCTGCTCAAATGACCGAATGTATTGCGGTGACGGATCACAGGCTTGTCGTGGTCGGTACCCACAGTTGCAGCAGGGCGTTGAGTTCTTCACGGCGAAAAGGCTTGGCCAGGTAATCGTTCATCCCCGCCGCCCGGCAACGTTCGCGCTCTTCGGAGAGCGCGTTGGCGGTCAACGCGACAATGGGCAGATCCGGCCAGCGCCCACTGCGGCGAATTTGCCGGCTGGCTTCGTAGCCATCCATCACTGGCATGTTGCAGTCCATCAACACCATATCGAAGCGCTGGTCCTCAAGCAGCTTGAGCGCTTCGCCGCCATGGGCGGCCACGATGACCTCACAGCCGAGCTTACTGAGCATACCCTTGGCTACCAGCTGATTGACCGCGTTGTCCTCCACCAACAGGATGCGTGCCCGATGAGCAAGCGGCGCGGCTTCCATCTGGATCGGGTCGAGGATCGGTGGCGTGTCGGTACGCAGGTTGCGCTGAAGTATCTGGTACAGCGCGTTACGGCTTAAGGGGCGTGCTTGCTGCTGCAGTGGCGCCAGGGCGGCCACCTCTTCGCTGGGCATGAAGTTGCCGTAGGCAGTGATCAGCAAAATTGGCGCGCTGATGCCGGGACGCAAGCGGAACAGGCATTCCGGGCAGTCGGTGATCAACAGGTCGGGAGCCAGTGCGCTCAAATCATCGTCTTGGGAGTAGCAGCTTGGCGTCAGCCCCCAAGAGGGCAGTAGGGTGGTGAGCAGCTCTGTCAACCCACCACCGGCGCTGGTGATGGCAATCACTTCGCCTGTGAGTGGTGTGTGGCGGTTGGCAGGCAAATGTGTGGGCAGCGGCAGGTCGGCGCAGAACTGGCTGCCAAATCCCACCTCTGAGCTGATACTCAAGCGGCCTTGCATGGCTTCGCACAAGTTGTGGGTCAACGCCAACCCCAACCCCGTGCCGCCAAATTGACGCGTGATGCCAGCACCCGCCTGGGTGAACGGCTGGAAGATCTTCACCTGGGCTTCCTGGGCGATGCCGATGCCGGTGTCACACACCTCAATCTTGACCCAGCCTTCACGGGCACGCAGGCGCACGTCGACCCGACCGAAGCGGGTGAACTTCAAGGCATTGGAGAGCAAATTACTGACAATCTGCCGCACGCGGGTCGGGTCACCGACGACTTGGGCGGGAAATTGCGGGTCGATCAGGCAGGTCAGTTCGACACTCGGCGCGGCGTTCTGCGATAGCAGGTTGGCAGTGTCCTCTACCAGTGAACCAAGATCGAACGGGATATGTTCCAGTTCCAGTTGGCCGGCGTCAAACTTGGACAGGTCGAGAATATCGTTGAGCAATTCGACCAACACTTTGCCTGAATCATGGGCGATGGACAGTTGCTGGCGCTGTTCGGCGTTCAGCGGGCTGTCCAGCGACAGTGCGATCATCCCCAACAGCCCATTGAGCGGCGTGCGGATTTCATGGCTCATATTGGCCAGGAACGCGGCCCGCGCCTGAGCCATGCCCAGTGCGGTCTTCTTTGCCGCCTCCAGTTCATCGTTGGACTGGCTCAAACGCTGGTTGCTGGCCTTGAGTTCAAGAGTGCGTGCGGAAACGATATTTTCCAGTTGGCCCAAGTATTCCGTAAGGCGATCTTCGGCATGGCGCCGTTGCTGGATTTCGGTTTCCATGTTTTCGAACTGCTGATTGGCGACGTTGACCAACACGCCGATTTCATCGTGTTCATGCCCCGGTGGGCAATCCAGGCGCGCCTGTCTGCGTGTACTCAGCTCCCGGATGATGCGCACCAGCGGTTGAGTGAGCATCACGTAGAACAAGCCTAGTAATATTCCGGTCAAAAGCAGGCTGCGGACGAAACCGTTGAGCAGGGTGATCTCGGCACGGTGCAGGAAACGGCCGCCAAAGGCGTAGGTATCGACGTCGAGGCGCAGCACGCCGAGGGATTCGTCGGGCATATGGCTGAGGTACAGCCGGTCCTCGAACTGACGGTTGGCACCAAACAGAAAGTCGCTGACGGGCCGATAGTTACTTTCCTTGCGTGGTCGGTTGACGTCGGCCAGGACTACGCCATTGTTGTCGACTAACTGTGCGCGGGTGATGGCCGGCGAGTGCAGCAGGCCCAGGGTCAGTTCCTGGGCGAGTTCGGCGTCGATGTTGTAGGCGATGCGCGAGGCTGGGTTATGGCTGATTTCGATCAGTGAGCGTATTTCACGGTTGATGGAAGCGTCTTCACTGGCATAATCAATACCGATTTGGATCAGGCTGAGCAAGGTTCCCAAGACGAAACCGACCAGCACAGTCAATCTGGCTTGTTTATAAGACAAGCGGTGGGCGAACTTGATATCCATCGAGTGTTGAACCACTTCACGTTTCCCTTCGCCCGGCAAGCATAGCTGAACATCCACAAGCTCCAGCGTGCCCGGCATGAATCATTTTTTGATGCAGCCCCATGTGGTCTGCCGCAGGGTTGCCAATACGCCATCTTTTACAAGAACTTGCCAGAGGATTAGATGTGGATGCTCGATTGAATGCGTTTCTTGAACGCGCCGATGCGGTGCTGGCTCGCCTGGAACCCTTGTTACCTGCCCCGCGCCAAGCCATCGACTGGAACCAGTGCCTGGCCGCCCGTTGGCAGCGTGAAGGCCGCAGTGGCTTTCTGTTACCACTGGACGTGAGCCTGGATATGCGCCTGTCGGACCTGATCGGTGTCGATAAACAGCGTGAACAGTTGGCGCGCAACACCCAGCAGTTCCTCGATGGCTTGCCCGCCAACCATGCGCTCTTGTGGGGCTCGCGTGGCACCGGCAAATCATCCATGGTACGCGCGTTGCTCGCCCAGCACGCCAAGGCGGGTCTGCGCTTGATCGAAATCGAACGTGATCACCTGGCCGACCTGCCTCGAGTGGTCGAGCAACTGATCAAGCTGCCGCAGCGGTTCATTTTGTTTTGCGATGACCTATCGTTCGAGGCTGGCGAAGGCGACTATCGGGTGCTCAAGAGCGTGCTGGACGGCTCCCTCGAGCAGGCGCCGGAAAATGTGCTGTTGTACGCCACGTCCAACCGCCGTCACCTGGTGCCGGAAAACCAGAGTGACAACGACAATTGGAAGCGTGTGGATGGCGAGTTGCACCCGAGCGAAGCGGTAGAAGACAAGATTGCCTTGTCAGACCGTTTTGGCTTGTGGCTGTCGTTCTATCCGTTTTCCCAGGAACATTTCCTGGATGTGGTTGAACACTGGATCGGCGAACTGGCCAGCAAGGCCGGCTTGCAGTGGCAGCGCGATGAACAGCTTGATGTGCTCGCGGTGCGTTGGGCCACTGGGCGCGGCAACCGCAATGGCCGTTGTGCCTATCAGTTCGCCCGTTACTGGGTGGGTCTTAAATTGCTGGAACGTCAACCATGATTGATTTACAACAGGCCGGCAGCGGCCTCGACGGCTATGCCATGCTGTGCGCGCAACTGGAGTCGTTGCTGGCCGATGAGCGGGATTTTATTGCCAACAGTGCGCAGTTCTCCGCGTTCCTGTTCAATCAGCTGGATGACCTGAATTGGGCAGGCTTCTACCTCAATCGCAATGAAGAACTGGTGCTTGGGCCATTCCAGGGGCAGATCGCCTGTGTGCGAATCCCATTCGGTCGTGGCGTGTGTGGTGCCGCTGCGGCATCACGGCAAACCCAGCGCGTGGACGATGTGCACGCGTTCCCGGGGCATATCGCCTGCGACAGTGCCTCGAACAGTGAATTGGTGGTGCCATTGGTCAAGGATGGCCGCTTGATTGGCGTCCTCGACCTCGACAGCCCGCTGTTGGCGCGTTTTACACCTCAGGATCAGGTAGGAATCGAACGACTGGCAGGCATATTCCTGCGGTTGACCGATTGCTGAACCTGTCGGGTTTAATGCAGGCCTTGCAGGAGCGAGCGCGCTCGCTCCTGCAGCAGTTCACCTTGGCGCTTATCGGCTTTCCAGCTCACCCAGTTGGACCTGCAGCATTCTCTCCAATTCCAGCATGAGTTTTTCCAAAGCCTTGATACCGGATTCGACTGTCGGCCAATCCTCAGTGTGGGAACAGGCTTGCTCCAATGCTTCGCATTGCCCTGCCAATGAATGAGCCTGGACGATACGGGCCGCGCCCTTGATTTTGTGGGCTTGCTCAATAACGTCCGTGAGCGGTGCCTGACGATTGAGCAGCTCGACGAGTACCTGACGGTCGTTACGGCTGCTGCTCAGTAGCTCCTCGAGCAAGCGGCGACTCAAGTTCGGGTCACCACCGGTCAGAGCCTCCAGGCATTCGAGGTCCAGTCGTTGATGTGCAGCTTCAGGGGCAATTTGCGCCAGTTGGCGCTCCAATACGGTAAGGCTGATGGGCTTGAACAGGCAGTCATCCATGCCGGCCTGTACGCACCGTTGCCTCTCCTCCGGCTGGGCGTTGGCGGTAAAACCGAGCACAACACAGGGCGCCAATTGTTCACGTTGCTCATACTCGCGGATTGAACGGCTCAGCTCATAGCCGTTCATGATGGGCATGTTGCAATCGGCGATCACCAGGTCGAAATGCTCTTTGCGCCAAGCCTGGAAGCCTGCCGCGCCGTGCTCGGCAGCAGTGAATTGATGCCCGAGATAGCCCAGTTGCTGGCACATCAGCAGGCGGTTCGCCGGGTGATCGTCCACCACCAGTACGTTAAGCACCGGTGCAGCAGCCGGCGTTTCGGGCTTGTGTTCGCTCACCGCCGTGAGCGCCTGCAGGCGGGGCATCCTCAGGTTGACGTGCACCTCGGTTCCCACCATGGGCACGCTGCTCAGGCTCAGTTGGCCGCCCATCATTGCGCAGAGGCTGCGGCAGATCACCAGCCCCAACCCAGCGCCACTCCTGGCCAGGTGCCCGGAATTGTCCGCCTGGGCAAAGGGTTCGAACAGGCGCCGTTGGTCCTTCCTGCTGATGCCGATGCCTGTGTCCTCCACCACCAGTTTCAGCTCGATCTGCTCGGGTGCCTGGGTAGGCTGTATCTCCACTTTGATCTTCACCTGCCCCTGTTCGGTGAACTTGATCGCGTTGCTCACAAGGTTCGATAGCACTTGCTTGAAGCGCAGAGGGTCGATCAGCACCTCGATATCGTTCAGGTCTGGCTTGAACTCCAGCAGCAGGCTGAGGGTTTTCTGGCGCGCAAGACCGTCGAAGACGCGCACCACCGACTCAATCACCTCCCGCAGGTTGACCCGCTCCGGGGCCAGGCTGAGACGACCGGATTCAATACGTGCGATGTCGAGGATGTCGCCGATCAGCTCCAGCAGATCCTTGGCCGAGTTGTACGCCACTTCGATGGCGGGGCGGTCGAGATGCCCCTGGTCGGCGCGCTTGAGTGTCAGTTCGAGCATGCCGATCACGGCGTTCATCGGCGTGCGAATCTCATGGCTCATGGTGGCAAGGAAAGTACTTTTGGCGCGGTTGGCCTCGTCGGCGCGTTCCTTGGCGGCGCGTAGCTCATCAAACAACTGGCGCCGGTCACTGATGTCGATCCAGCCACCGATGACGCCCTGGACTTCACCGGTAGAGTCGCGGTAGGGCAGGATCCAGTGGTAGATGGTCAGCTTCTTCTCATGGATATGCAGGGTGCGATCCAGGATCAGTGGGTTGCCCTCGAGCACTACGCGCTGATAGTCGGCATGATACTGCGCCGCCTCTGACTCCAGGGCCATGCTCATCTGGATCACGCTTTTGCCGATCACGTCTTCGCGCTTGACGTCGAACACCTGAAGGTAGCTGTCGTTGCAGGTCTGTAGCAGGCCCTTGCGATCCCGCACGTAGATCGGGTGCGGGGTTTCATTGACCAGTGCACGCATGAACTCGAATTGGTCGTTGAGCGCGCGTTCGGCCATTTTGCGCTGATTGATCTGGCGGCGCATGTAGGCGTTCCAGGCCAAGGAAATCAATAGCAATAGCCCGGTACCGATGATGATCCGGGCTATCAATTGATGGTAGTTGCGCCAGTAGCTGTCGGAGGCGGCGGTGTAGCCACGCCAACGGCTGTTGATCACGCCCATTTCATCCGGGGCGATACTGAGCAGCGCCTTGTCGAGGATTGAACTCAGTTCTGTGGCGTGACGCGATGTGGCCAAGGTAAACGTTGCAGGGGTGGTGCCGATGCTGGCGCTCATTTGCAGCCTGTCCTGGAATACCTGGGAGGACAGGAAGTAGTTGGCGATCACCAACGTGTTCACGGCACCATCCACTTGCCCTTGTGCGAGTAACTCCGCGGCCCTGAACGTATCACTGGTTTCCACCAGATGAACTTGCGGGAAGTCCTTGCCCAAAGTTGCGGCCAAGGGATTGCCCTGGGTTATCGCCAGGCGTTTTCCTGCCATTTGCTCCATGTTTGAAGGCGCCCCAGGCTCTTTGCGTGTTAACAGGACGTAGGAGTTTTCCAGGTAGGGGCGGCTGAAATTCAGCTGTGGGTCTCTTTCGTTGCTCGGAACGATAGCCCCGATCATATCGACTTTCTGGGCGGCGACTTGATCGACCATCGCGTTGACATCACGCCCGCGCTGGATCGAAAAGCGCAGGCCGGTGCGCAGTCGAATCAACTCCAGGAGGTCGGCGGTAATGCCGCGAAAGTTGCCGTCTGCATCGAAGAAAGTGAGTGGCGCGAAGGTTTCGTTGACGATGACCGTTACCACCGGGTGCTCGTTGAGCCAGCGCTCTTCGCGGTGGGTCAGTTGCAGTTTCTTATCGGTCAGCAGGATATCGCTGCCGGCGCTCCAGCGCTTGGCGATGCTGTCCCGCTCATTGATGGGCACGGCTGCCAGGACTGCATCGACAAGGCTCAACAGGATTCGGTTGTCTTGACGCATGGCGAAGCTGAAACCATAAGCCTCATGCTTGCCGAAGTTGGCCATGCGAATGTTTTTGAGATAACCCTTGTTGATCATGTAATGGGTGGAAATGGTGTCGCCGAGAAACACATCTGCCTGGTCGAAGGCCACCGCATTCAAGGCATTCTGATACGACGGATAGGCGCGGATCGTTGCCTTGGGATAGAGCTTCTCTACCTCATTGAGCGGCAGGTAATGATAAACAAGGCTCAGGCGCAGCCCATCAAGGCCGTCGTTGAGGCTACGGGTTTCGCTCTCGCGGGTGACCAGTACTGGCTGGTCGACCGCGTAGGGCTCGGAGAGGATAAGATTGGGCTTTGCAGCCTCAAAGCCGTTGGATGAGCCCAGCAAGTCGATTTCCCCGGCTTCCAGGGCTCGAATGGCAGCCGCCCGGGAGGGGTAGCGCATCACGTTGACCGGCAGGGAGAGCGCTTTGGCCAGCAGTCCCGCGTAGTCAGCAGTGAGCCCCTCATAATCGTGGCCGCTCGAAGTCAGGTCGAAGGGCGGGTAGTCAGGTGCGGAGGTACCCAGCACCAGTTCGCGTTTGTTCTGCAGCCACTGGCGCTGAGCCTTGTCAAAATGAGTGCCGAGTTGGACGGCTCCCGCACGACTCAGTAAGGTGAAGCGTTCCGGGTTTGTTTGATGCTCTGCAAGCACGGTCGTGCTGAAGTACAAACCGGCACTCAATATAATTAGATAGTCCTTTATACGCCTGGGCATCCGCTTTCTCACACTAACGCGTTTCGTTTTGCCATCTCGATGAGTTCTACCAAGGATTTGGCTTTGAGTTTCTGCATTAGCCGCTTTTTATAAGTGCTGACCGTTTTGTTGCTTAAAAACATGCCTTTGGCTATCTCCTTGTTAGTGCGCCCTTGTGCAAAAAGTTGCAAGACCATCAGCTCCCGGTCGTTGACTGTTTTGAATAGTTCCAGCTCTTGCACGTCCATGCCTTCCGTTCCGGGACCAATCAAGGCCTGGCTGGGGAAGTAGTTGTAGCCGGACAGGACTGCGCGGATGGCGCTCAGCAACTCGCTCAGGTCGCCCTCCTTGCACACATAGCCTTCGGCCCCCGAGCGCATGCACCGCGTGGCAAACAGAGTGGGGCATTGGGCCGTGAGCACCAGGGTTTTCATGGAGGTGTTCATGGCGTTGAATCGGCAGAGCACCTCGAGTCCGTCAAGTTTCGGGATGCTGATGTCCAGAATCACCAGGTCTGGAAGGCATTCGCGGACCATCTGTATGGC
Source organism: Pseudomonas sp. MF6755 (assembly GCF_016405635.1). Taxonomy (NCBI): domain Bacteria; kingdom Pseudomonadati; phylum Pseudomonadota; class Gammaproteobacteria; order Pseudomonadales; family Pseudomonadaceae; genus Pseudomonas; species Pseudomonas sp. MF6755. The sequence goes on along the minus strand of NZ_JAEKDA010000001.1, from coordinate 192,816 downwards.
ATCACACCCATTGTCTGTTTCGCCGACCACTTTGTAACCTTCGTGCTCCAACAACATTCGAATGGCAAGCCGGATAACTGGGTGGTCATCGATAATAAAAACTGAGTTCATAATCACATTCCGTGCAGATACAAATAAAGCGGGCACATTAGCTCAGAAGGTGAGGGCGCAGCATGGAGCTCACGAGGAGTAGATGCAAAACAGGAAAGTTCCTACGTTTAATAAGGTATCGGCCTACAAGTTGTTAGGTAATCGTGACAGGGCGTGTGAAGGGTTTGAAGGCGATAGTGGCAAGAAGCGAAGCCTGGGTATTTATGGCGGGCCTCGTAGCGTTTTTCGTTGAAGGTAATGTTTAAAATCCTACATAAATGGGTTAACAGTTAATCGGATTAACTTTTCAAGCTCATCTCTGTTCAAAGGTTTTGATAAATAGCCAAGGAGTGGAAGGCGTCGTTGCAAGGCTTGTTTCGTCAGGTTGACCAGTTCCCTGCTGGGTAACCCGCTTAACAGAATGGCGTTGGTTATGAAGCGCTGGCGACTGGCGATGTCCACGAGTTCAAGTCCGGGCAGGTCAGGCAGGCACTGATCACATAGCATCAGGTCGAAGGGAAATTCGGACTGGCTCATTGTACGTATGGCCTGCTCGGCGTTTTCCACTGGCGTCAGTTGGTGGAAGCCGAAGCTTTTGAGCAAACATTGGGTGGCCAGGAGTTGAAAAGGGTGATCCTCCACCAAAAGAATACGAAGAGAGTATCTGGGCATAGAGAGTACACAGTGAGGCAAGCGTCGATGGGGGAGTAGGAATTGCTCGGTTGGTCTGTTAGGAGCGTGCGTGATTATTCTTCGGGTGCTTGTACGAATTCGATCAGGCCGCTCTGTTCCCATCGTAGGGCTATTCGCTTCAGGGAACAGGTGGCTTGATCGAGTCGTTATTGAGGGCTGGAGCGCCCGGTCATTTCACGGGCCATTTCGGTAGCGTAGCTGTCGGTCATGCCGGCGATGAAGTCGATCATCCGCAGGAACGAGGCGTGCAACGGCCAGGCCGGATCCGGTGCGCTATTGCCCAGCAAGTCGAGAATGCGGCGGTTCTTGAACGATGGCGTGCGCCCGCCATGTTGCTCCAGGGCCGCGCCGCAGAATGCGTTCAGGAGGATTTCCAACGTGGTGTAGGCACCGATTTCATGCAGGGTCTTGCGCTTGTCCTGGAAGATTTTATTGCGTGCCATGTCCTTCGCATCCAGCACACAGCGTTTTGCCGGGCCGTGCATGTGCTCGACCAGGTCACCAGGCAGCGTGCCGGCGAGCAGGGCGTCCTGCTGTTCAACAAATGCTCGCGCCGCCGCATTGGTCAGGTGCTCGATGGCTTTGCCGCGCAGGATCGCCAGCTTGCGCCGCCGCGAGTCCAGCGGACCCAATTGCCGGTACGTCTGCGGCAGGTCATCGCCCACCAGGTCGAGCAGCAGCGACTCGACTTCGGCGTATCCCAGCAAGTCCATTTCCAGGCCGTCTTCCAGGTCGATCAGCGCGTAGCAGATGTCATCGGCCGCCTCCATCAGGTACACGAGCGGATGACGGGCCCAGCGTTGCTCCTCCAACTGAGGCAGGCCGAGCTTGTGGGCGATCTGCTCAAGAATCGGCAACTCGCTCTGGTAACAGCCGAACTTGTGTTTCTTGTAGCCCAGCGAGTCGGCGTGGCGGGCGGTCCAGGGGTACTTGAGATAAGTGCCCAAGGTCGCGTAGGTCAGCCGCGTGCCGCCGTCGAACTGATGGTATTCGAGCTGGGTCAGCACCCGAAAGCCCTGGGCATTGCCTTCGAAGTTGAGGAAATCATTGCGTTCAGCGCTGCTCATGTCGTCCAGCCAGCCGCGTCCGGCAGCCTGTTGGAACCAGTGGCGAATGGCATCTTCGCCGGAGTGCCCGAACGGAGGGTTGCCGATGTCATGGGCCAGGCAGGCCGATTGCACCACCATGCCCAGGTCGCTTGGATCGCACCAGTCGGGCAGGGCGCTGCGCAGGGTTTCGCCCACGCGCATGCCAAGAGAGCGCCCAACGCAACTGACTTCCAGCGAGTGCGTCAGGCGCGTGTGGATATGGTCGTTGCTCGATACCGGATGCACTTGGGTCTTGCGCCCCAGGCGCCGGAACGCGCCGGAGAAGATAATGCGGTCGTGGTCTTTATGGAATGGGCTGCGGCCCAGTTCTTCCGGGCTGTGCAGGGGCTTACCAAGACGTTCGCGGGTCAGCAGGGTGGGCCAATCCAAGGCGGGTACTCTCCGTACGGTGAATGACAGTTCCAGCTTCCCGGTTCAGCCTTGGCGGAGCAAGCGAATCCAGCGGTCGGCCGCGTCCTTATCAATTAACAGGCAGCGCAAAAAACCGCAACAACCAGGAATTATCTGGTCATTACGGTCATTGACTCCCGGGGTCAGCTTTTGCGCGAAGCGCCTTGCATCGCCAACTTGATCAGCGGGATCAAACCGGCTCCCAGCCGCACCAGGCGCGTCACGCTGCTGATACTGCCGCCCTTGGCGCCCTTGCCGGTAAAGAAACCCATCAGCGTCACCGCCGCCACGCCCCACAGCGGCGCGTGCTTGATGCCCAGGCTGTCTTGCCAGTTATGGCGCATATTGCGCATTTTTTGCAGCGGCGCCATCAGTTGCTGGGACTCATGACGGATTTCCTGGCGGTGCATTTCCATGCGCAGGCGGATCAGCGCCTTGCGCATTTCCCGGCGGGAGGTGTTTTGCGGGATCTCGGTCATGCTCATGGCAGCAGGCGCTCCCGGTCGTTGGCCAGCTCTTCGAGCGTGGCGTGGAAGGGCGTGGACTCATCGAATATCGCCGCTTTCAAGCGCAGCCCGCAGAATGCTGCGGCCAGGACATAAAAAACGCACAGGCTGATGATACCGGTCAGGCGGTAAGTATCCCACACCAGGATCATCACCAGGGCCGATAACCCCACCAACAACAGTAGGGCAAACACCAACGCCAGGCCGGCAAACAGCAGCAGGCTGACGGTGCGTGACTTCTGTTCCTGCAATTCAATGCCAAACAACTCGACGTGGCTGTGCAGCAAGCCCAACACGGCCGCACCCAGACGTCGGGAGGTAGAGCTAGAGCTCGTGGACGAGCCGGTTTCGCCGATAGACATGATTAGCGCCTTGTAGCCAGCAGGCCGATCAAAAAGCCCACGCCAGCAGCAATACCGACCGACTGCCAAGGGTTTGCTTGTACGTAGTCTTCAGTGGCAGTAATGGCTGCCTGGCCGCGCTCACGCAGCGAGTCTTCGGTCAATTGCAAGGTCTCGCGAGCCTTGAGCAGGCTCTCGTGGATCTTGGTGCGCAGCTCGTCTGCCTGGTCGCCGGCCAGCACAGCGGTGTCGTCCAGCAACCTTTCGGTGTCACTGACCAGGGCTTGAAAATCCGCCATCAGTATCTCTTGCGCAGTTTTTGCTGTTTTACCGGCCATGGTTATCTCCGTGTGTGGCTGATCTGTACGTGTGGTTTCGAGTCGCGCGGTTCGCTGAAGGTTCATTGCAATTGTGTGGTACAGCTTTTGTATTGCCTTGGTGCGCAGGCCCGGGGCCTGTGCTGAATCCGGGCGGTCGAGGCGCGAGCCTTGAAAAACCTTACCCTAAATAACTCAAACTCGCGGAAAAACCCTGTCGGTAACGGCCCGTTGTGTTGATCGCTGCGCTAAAGCGGTTCACGTCCTCTGAAGAAGGGCGGGCTGCGCCTGAGCCAGCAAGAGGAGTATTACGGTGCGGACCTGTCGATCCACAGGATCGGTGCGGTCAGTCAGGATTGATCGGCGCTTCTTCCTGAGCGTTCGGGTGCGAGTAAAAACCGTGCAGCAGGCGATAGCGGTTCTGTCGCACTTCATCGACCCGCGCTTGCACCTGTTGCTCCGGCAGGCCCAGCAGGATCAGCGCGTGGGAAGCGAGCATCAGGCTTGACTCCAGCAACTCGGGCACCACTTCGCTGGCGCCCGCGGCCTTGAGCTCAGCCAACTGGCTGTCATCGCGGGTGCGCACCAGGATCGGCACCTCAGGGTTGATCCGCCGCGCCTCTTTGAGCACCACCAGGGCCACATCGCTGTTGTCCACTGCGATCACCACCAACCGCGCCCGCTCCAGGCCAACGGCACTCAGTAAGGCGCCACGGCGGCAGTCGCCGTAATGCACGCTGCTGTCCTCGGTGGCGGCTTCCTGTACCCGTTCCGGGTCGTCATCCAGGGCGATGAACGCCTGGTGTTCCCGGCGTAAAAAACGCCCGATGGACTGGCCCACCCGGCCATAACCGCAAATCACCGCGTGCCCATGCAGTTGGGCGTTGAGCGCGGTGATTTGCTCCAGTTGTACCTGCTGGTTTGGCTTGCGGTGCAGGCGCAGGGCAATGGCCGGCGCGGCGCGCAACAGCAACGGCGTCAACAGCATCGAACAGAACGTGGCAGCCAGCAGCAGGCCGTTGAACTCATCCGGAATCAGCCGGCTCTGCTGCATCTGCGCCATCAACGCAAAACAGAACTCGCCACCCTGGGCCAGGGCCAGGCCGCTGCGCCAGGCGGTTTCAATGTCGCTGCCACGCAGCTTGACGAGCACGGCGACCACGCAGCCTTTGACCAGCATCAGCGTGAGGGTCAGGCCAAGGATCAACAGGCTGTGGCTGACGAACAACTGCAGGTTGATCAACATCCCAATGCTGACAAAAAACAGCCCCAGCAGGATGTCGCGAAACGGCCGGATATCCGCTTCGATCTGGTGGCGGTAATGACTTTCGCCCAGCAACATGCCGGCCAGGAACGCGCCAAGGGCAGGGGACAGGCCGAGCAGGTGGGTGAGCCAGGCGGTGAGCAACACAATCACCAGCGCCAGCAAGACAAACAACTCCGCCGAATGTGACGCGGCGACTTCATGGAACAACCGCGGCAGTAACCACCGGCTGGCGAACAACAGGCCCACGAACAACACCACGGTCTTGCCCAGGGTCAGCGGCAGCGCCCAGTACCAGGCCTGGTCGCTGCTGCCGGCAAACACGGGCACCAGCGTCAGCAGCAATACCGCCACCACGTCCTGGAACAGCAGTACGCCAATCGCATTCTGGCCGTGGCTGCTGAAGATCTCACCGAGGCTGGTCAACTCCTTGCTGACGATGGCGGTGGAAGACAACGCCAACCCTGCGCCAAGCAACAGCGCGATGCCCGGCGCCAGGCCAAAGCCCATCAATAGGCCGCCCAGCAGCGCCCCGCAGCCCAGCACCTGCAAACTGCCCAGGCCAAAGACCACGCGGCGCAGGGCGAACATTTTCGACAGGGAAAATTCCAGGCCCAGGGAAAATAGCAGGAACACCACGCCCATCTCGGCCAGATCTGGCAGGTCTTCGTTGTCGTTCACCCAGTCCAGGGCCGTCGGGCCCACCGCCAGGCCCACGCACAGGTAACCCAGCACGGGCGGCAGTTGCAGCCGGCGAAACAGCGCAATCACCACCAGGGATGAGGCCAGAATGATCAGCAGGTTGGCAAACACAGGCATCTCCGTTGCAGGGTGAGCGGGCAAAAAAGCCGCGAGAATCGCTGAATCAGTTATAGGCCATGGTGATCTGGGTCAGGTGTTTTGTGGGAGATGGGATTTCATGTGGCGAGCGGGTTTAGAATGGTGGCCTGTTTACTGACCGGGTTCTTTCGTCATGTCTCCTGAATGCCAGTTGTTCGGCACCCTGGGTTGCCATCTTTGTGAAGTCGCGGAAAAGGTCCTCATGCCGTTGGTCGAACATGGTCTGATGGTGGAGTTGATCGATATCACCGATCCAGAAGACCTGACCGACGCCTACGGCCTAAGGATTCCGGTGCTGCGGCGGGTGGACACGGGGGCGGAACTGGATTGGCCATTCGACGCTGATCAGGTTGTCGCCTTCCTGCGCTGATATTTATGCGATGGCGGGTTTCCAAATATTACGTTACTGTATATTCGTACAGCGATTGAATAGAGGGAACGCCCGTGGTGAATGTTGAACAACTGAAAAGCAGCGTCAATCGCATGTCCGCCGATGTCGTGCGCGACGCGGTGAACGAGCTGCGCCTCGATGGCCTGGTCACGGAAGGCAAGACGCCGTTTAACAAGGTGCATTTCAACACCTGCTTTGCAGAAATCGAGGCGCTGTTCCAGCGCGCCGGTTATCACAAGCAACTGGATGTGGTGGGTTATCAGGGCTTGCTCTACGCGCTCTATGATCCGGGCCGTTGGGAAGCGGTGGACGTATTGCGCTGGCTCAAGGAGTTCACCGAGGCCGCGAGCGCTTCGCCGGTCCTGCGGGCGCAATTGGCCAAGGCTTGAGATAGGCCCTAGGCAATCGCGCGCCATGCGGGATAATGCCCGCCTGTTTCCCAGGCTTTGAGCATCTGCATGTCCAGTTCCGGTTTTTCTCCCGCCCAGCACCAAGCCAGCACCTTGTACCTGCCCCCCGGTCCTTGGGCAACGGTGCTCGATTGCCTGTGCGAGCACTTCCCGGCCATCGGCCGAGAACAGTGGCTGGACCGGATTGCCCGGGGGCGAGTGCTGGATATCAATGGCAGCCCGATCAGCCTGGACCTCGCCTACAAGGAAGGCTTGTGCATCTATTACTTTCGCGAAGTGCCCAACGAGAAAGTGATCCCGGCGCAGGAAACCATCCTGTACGCCGATGAGCATTTGGTCGTGGCGGACAAGCCGCACTTCCTGCCGGTCACGCCCGCTGGCGAGTACGTCGAGCAAACACTGTTACGGCGCCTGATCCGGCATTTGGATAACCCCGCCCTGGTGCCTCTGCACCGCATCGATCGGCATACGGCGGGGCTGGTGCTGTTCTCGGCCAACCCACAAAGCCGCTCGGCGTACCAGCAGCTGTTTCCTACGCGGCGTATCGACAAATTTTACGAAGCCATCGCCCCGGCCCTGCCGAACCTGACCTTTCCGCTGGTGCACAAAAGTCGCCTGGTGGATGGCGAGCCGTTCTTTCGCATGCAAGAAGGGCCGGGTACCAGCAACACCGAAACGGCCGTGGAAGTGCGAGAGAAGAACGGCGATTTATGGCGCTATGGCCTGTTCCCGGTGACCGGCAAGAAGCACCAGTTGCGCGTGCACATGACTGCGCTCGGCGCGAGCATCTGCAATGACCCGTTCTATCCCGAGGTGATCAAGGACGCCGAGGATGACTACGCCAACCCGCTCAAGTTGCTGGCCCAGGGCGTACGTTTTATCGACCCGGTGAGCGGTGAAGAACGCAGCTTTCGCAGCAAGATCACCCTCGATTGGTAAACGCCAGAAACAACAAGGCCCGCGCTAGGCGGGCCTTGTGTGCAAGCGTAAGGCTTACAGGTCTTTAACGGTGCGAACCTGATCTTTGTTGATGCGGGTGCGCTTGCCGTCAAGCTGTTGGAATTCGTAGAAACCCGAATCTTCGTCAAATTTCGGGGTGTCGACAGCCTGGATTTCGCGACCGTCATTCAGGGTGATCACTGTTGGCGAGGCGCAACCGGCGAGGGTGGCGAGGCCCAGTGCAAGCATGAGAGCGGCGATGGTCCGTTGAGTCATGAGTTTGTCTCCGAGAGAATACTTTTAAATTGCTGACCTTGTGACGTATGGGACGTCGGCAAAGTTCCTTGTGCAAGGCTCATTCTGACACGCCAGCCCGTGGGTGCAACAGCTCGGGCGTATTAAGATTGGCCAGGCGCGGGTCATTGGCCGGGCATTGCAGGGCTACACCCCCCAGTTGCAGCAAGATATTGCGCGGGCTGCGCTCACCCGCTTGCCAGGCCTGTTCCACCTGGGCTTTCAGGCGGGTCGGGATGATGCACAGCAAGGGTTCCCAGAACTCGCCTTGGCGCACCATGACCGGCAACTGCGGATTTCGTTGGGCGGTCCCACGTAAATCGGCAAGCAGTCGCTCATCAATTTGTGGCACATCGCACGGCAGGATCAGCAGATGCTCATGGCGTGCGGCGAGCAATCCCGCGCGTATCCCGGCAAGCGGGCCGGGGAAGTCCAGGTTGTCATCGCTCACCAGTTGGTCGGCATAGGGCGCATAGCACTCATGGTTGCGATTGCACGAGATGATCAGGTCATCTGTAAGCGGCCGGGCCAGCTGTTGCAGGTGCGCGATTAAGGGCTGGCCCTGCCATTGCAGCAACCCTTTGTCCTGGCCACCCATGCGTTGGCCGCGACCACCGGCCAACAACAGGATCGAACAAGGCAAAGGTGAAGATTCAAGAGACATGGCGGTTCCGCTGCGGCAGGTAAAGAGGGGCCTGTGATATAACATCGGGCTGTTCCTTCGACAACCGGACCGTGCCATGAAAGCCAAGGCCGATGCGCCCTTCGTACCCCTGAATATTGCTGTATTGACCGTCAGCGACACCCGCACCCTGGACACCGACACTTCCGGCCAGGTCTTCGTCGACCGCCTGGTTGCCGCTGGCCACAACCTTGCCGAGCGGGTGCTGCTCAAGGACGACCTCTACAAGATCCGCGCCCAGGTTGCCCACTGGATCGCCGAAGACGTGGTGCAAGTGGTGTTGATCACCGGCGGCACCGGCTTCACCGGTCGCGACAGCACCCCTGAAGCTGTGAGCTGCCTGCTCGACAAACAGGTCGACGGTTTTGGCGAGCTGTTCCGCCAGATCTCCGTGGCCGATATCGGTACCTCCACCGTGCAATCCCGCGCCCTGGCCGGCCTGGCCAATGGCACGCTGGTGTGCTGCCTGCCAGGTTCCACCAATGCCGTACGCACGGGTTGGGACGGCATCCTCGCCGAGCAACTGGATAACCGCCATCGCCCGTGCAACTTCGTCCCGCACCTGAAACAGGCCGAGCCTTGTGAATCCCGTGGATAAGCCAGGCAAGACCGGCGCACTGATGCCGGTGGAAGAGGCCTTGCAGCGTTTGCTGGCCATGGCCGAAGCCGCGCCGATCCGCGAGCCGCAGGCACTGCCCTTGGCTGAGTGCGACGGCCGGGTCCTGGCCCAGGATCTGATCTCGACGCTTGACCTGCCACCCTGGCCCAACAGCGCCATGGATGGCTATGCCGTGCGCCTGGCGGATTGGACCGGCGAACCGCTGGTGGTGAGCCAGCGCATTTTCGCGGGTCAGGCGCCTGAGCCTTTGGCTGCGGGCACCTGCGCACGCATCTTCACCGGCGCGCCGGTGCCCCAAGGCGCGGACTGCGTGGAAATGCAGGAAAACGCGGTGGTGCATACCGACCAGCGTGTGAGTTTCACCGAGCCGTTGAAGGTGGGTGACAACATCCGCCCCCAAGGACAGGAAACGACGGTGGGTGAATGCGTACTCAGTGCCGGAACCCGCCTGGGGCCTATCGAGCTGGGCCTGGCTGCGTCCCTCGGGCGTGATCGGCTCGACGTGGTACGCCGCGTGCGGGTGGCGGTGTTGTCGACTGGCGATGAGCTGATCGAGCCGGGGTTGCCGCTGGGGCCGGGGCAGATCTACAACAGCAACCGCCGCGTGCTGTGCAGCTGGCTGGCGCGCATGGGCTGTGAAGTGATCGATGCCGGGATTCTGCCGGATGACCTGGAGCAGACCCGCACGCGCCTGGCGGGCCTGGGCAGCGTCGACCTGATCCTGTCTACCGGCGGTGTGTCGGTGGGCGAAGCGGACTTCCTCGGCATTGCCTTGCGTGCAGAGGGCGAGCTGGCGCTGTGGAAACTGGCGATCAAGCCGGGCAAGCCGCTGACGTTCGGGCATTTCCGTGGCGTGCCGGTGATCGGCCTGCCAGGTAACCCGGCCTCGACCCTGGTGACCTTTGCGCTGTTGGCGCGCCCGTATTTGCTGCGCCGCCAAGGTGTGGTGGATGTGCAGCCGCTGCGTTTCGACGTGCCGGCAGGGTTCGCCTGGCCCAAGCCGGGCAACCGCCGCGAATATCTGCGTGGGCGTATCGAGCAGGGCAAGGCGATTATCTATCGCAACCAGAGCTCCGGGGTGCTGCGTAGTGCGGCGTGGGCGGAAGGGTTTGTGGAGGTGGTGGAAGGCACGACGCTGGATATCGGTGATCGGGTCAATTTCATTCCCTTGAGTGAAGTCTTGAACTGAACACAGATCGAAAATGTGGGAGGGAAATTTCTCCGTTTCCACTATTGATGCCAGATTATGAATTCAAGTCCGACAGGCTGCTAGGCTCGGTGTGCCCGTAATCCGACATGGATTTGGGGGGTAAACCGGCATCCCTGCCGGTTTACCCCCCAAATCAATATCGAATTCCGGCCAGCGTGGTTTAACGGGGCGCCTGAGATCAAGATCAAAAACACAGCAAGGCGGCCTGACAGCCGACCGATTCAGGTTGGCGATACTCGGTGCAAATGTGGGAGGGGGCTTGCTCCCGATGAGGGAGTATCAGTAAACACATCTGGGACTGACCCACCGCCATCGGGGGCAAGCCCCCTCCCACAGTTTGATCTTCACACATCAGGTAAATATCCACCTGCTTTTGCTGTGCTTTTGACGTGGCTTTTGATCTCAAACGCCCCGTCAAACCACGCTGGCCGGACGCAGGCTTGAATCCGTGGGCCTGTGACTACTCAGTAATCATCCCCACGCTCTGTGACATCCCGCTCCACCGGCCCCGCATCCGGGTCGTACCCCGCCGGGAACTTGCCTTTCAACGTCCATGCAAACGCAATGATCTCGGCAATCGTGCGGTACAACTCCTCCGGAATGCTGTCCCCCAGCTCCATGCGCGCCAGCAGCTTCACCAGTTCGGCGTTTTCATAGATCGGTACTTCGTTTTCCCGGGCCAGCTTGAGGATGGCTTCGGCCAAGGCGTCATCGCCCTTGGCGGCCAGGGTGGGCGCCTGTTGGCCGTCGTACTTGAGAGCAATAGCCTGGCGGGGAGGTGCGGCGTTCTTCATGCAGTTTCATCCACCCAGCGTTGTTCCAGTCCGGTTTTTGGCCCGCGTGGTGGGGTGCCCAGGTGGCAATCCAGGTCGCCGACGTTAAGTCCGGAGGACACCAGGCGCTCGCGCAGGCTGCCCAAGTGGCTTTCGATCAGGCTGGCCGTGAACGGGCGGCTCGCCCACAACTGGCTGGACAGTTTGCCCTGGGTCAGTTGCGCCTGGACTTGCAACGGCCCCAGCGGCTCCATATCGAAAGCCAGTTCAACGCGCCAGAGCATCTGTTTCGGGTCTTTTTTATCCCTGCGCTCGGGTTGCTCCTTGTCGGGTGCCGGTTCCTCGCGCTGGAACTTTACCTGCAACGGCACGATGTCCTGCAAGGTGCGCAGGGGGATTTCCAGCTGCCAGGTGGTTTGCAGGCGGCCGTCGGCGGTGGTGCCGGTCTGTTCCAGGCTCGACAGTTGATGGCTCTGCAAACGAGAGATCGCCCCGGCCGCCAGGCGCAGCAGGTTTTCCAGGTCGCCTTCACCTTCGAGTTTGGCCATCAGTCGCTCTGGCAGCGGGAAGCCGGCGGGTATCTGCCGGGCGCCGACCTGGCCGAGGGTGTTCAACGGGCTGCGGACAAAGTTCGGCAGCACCTGGGCCAGTGTATTCGCGGCGAGGATGGCGTTCAGGTTGGTACTCGTGGGCAGGCTGGGCAGCAGGTCCGCGACCAGGCGCAGCAGGGCGCCTTTCATATCCAGCGGTGGGATCTGTGGATTTTGCCCGGCGAGCAATTTGGCTTCCAAAAAGGCGCCGCTGTTCTGGATGACCTGCGCCAGCACCTTGGGATTGCTCACTTGTGCCAAATCGGGCAACGCCGCCAATAAACGCTCGGCAGCCGCCCGCAGGTCGGCGGAGGTACTGTCGCCACGGGGCAGGTTTTGCAAGGCGGTGAACACTGCATCCAGTGAGCCTTGGCGACTTTGCTGAGTGGCAAGCTGCTGGGCGACGGCCAGTTGGTCCTTCATCCCGCTCAATGGCACAAAACTCAGGGTCTGTGCGTTCTGCACCACGGCGCTGAGCAAGCTGCCGACCCGTAACGGTTGAGGGCTTTCCAGCGTCAGGGTGGCACCGGCCAGGGCGTTATTGAGCACGCTCACCAGCGAGCGATAGATCGCCGGCTGCGCCGTACCCTGGGGCAGCATCTGTGTGGTCAGCACCTTGGCTTGCAGCAGCGTGCCCACCGGCATTTGTGTGGTATCGAGGCGGGTGAGGGCGGCTACGTTGGCGCTCATGGCTTGCTGCAAGGTAATGGCCAGGTTGCCCGCAGGCGTCTGGCTCACCGCCACATTGCTGCCCAACGGCAAAGGCTGGGCGCTGCTGGCTTGCACCAAGGTCTGGCGGCCGCCCTCGAGGGTCAACTTGAGCAACAACTGAAAGGCCTCGCTGCCTTGTTTCAGCGCGATGACCTCGGCGTTTACGGTTTTTCCGGCACCAATCAACCCGGCCTGTGGCTCCAGGAGCTTGAGCAACTCGCCAGCCGCAGGCAGCGGGGCAGGCTTGAGCGCTGGGGCTGGAGGCAATGGAGGTAGGTTGATGTCACCGGTCATCGTGCGCGTCGTCTCTGGGGAAATTGCCCTCTTTAGAGTAGGGCATCGCATGTATAATGCCGCCCGTCTGCAAAGAGAGCGGTAAAAACCTCACAACTATTTGATCCAGCTCTCTAAAATCGGTCGCCAAAGTCGTTATTGTGCATCTCTCTATAACGGCCGCTGCACCGCCGACTTGAACCGTAAAGGCCCGCGATCTCTTGACCAGCCCTCTTCTTGAAGCCGTAGCGCTTGCCTGTGAACGTGACCTGCGCCTGTTGTTCGAGCAACTCGAACTGCGGCTGGCGGGCGGCGACATGGTGCAAATCAGCGGGCCCAACGGCAGCGGCAAGACCAGTTTGCTGCGCCTGCTGGCCGGTTTGATGCAGCCGACGGCCGGTGCTGTGCGGCTCAACGGCGAGCCTTTGCACGAACAACGTAGCGAGCTGGCGCGCAACCTGATCTGGATCGGCCACGCCGCCGGTATCAAGGACGTGCTCACTGCGGAAGAGAACCTCAGTTGGCTCAGCGCCCTGCATCATCCTGCTTCCCGCGACGCCATCTGGCAGGCCCTGGCCATGGTGGGCCTCAAGGGTTTTGAAGACGTTCCCTGCCATACCCTGTCCGCCGGCCAGCAGCGCCGCGTGGCCCTGGCGCGTTTGTACCTGCCCGGCCCGCCGCTGTGGATTCTCGACGAACCCTTCACCGCCCTCGACAAACAAGGTGTGGCCCAACTCGAAGAACACCTGGCCCAGCACTGCGAGAAAGGCGGCCTGGTGGTACTTACCACCCACCACACGCTGGCGCGCATGCCCGCGGGTTATCGCGAGCTGGATCTGGGGCGGTGGTCGCTGTGAGTGTGTTCGCGCTGTTGGTGGCCCGTGAGGCACGGCTGTTGTGCCGCCGCCCGGCCGAACTGGCCAACCCGCTGGTGTTCTTTGCGATTGTGATCGCGCTGTTCCCGCTGGCGGTCGGCCCGGAGACTAAACTGTTGCAAACCTTGTCCCCAGGACTGGTGTGGGTCGCAGCGCTTTTATCGGTCCTGCTCTCGCTGGACGGGCTGTTTCGCAGTGATTTCGAAGACGGTTCCCTGGAACAGTGGGTCCTTTCGTCGCACCCGCTGCCACTTCTGGTACTGGCCAAGGTGCTGGCACACTGGGCTTTTTCCGGTTTGGCGTTAGTCTTGCTCTCTCCGCTGCTGGCAATGATGTTGGGATTGCCCAGCGAATGCCTGCCGATCCTGTTGCTGAGCCTGTTGCTCGGCACGCCGGTCCTCAGCCTGCTGGGCGCGGTGGGCGCGGCGCTGACCGTTGGGTTGAAGCGCGGTGGCCTGTTGCTGGCCCTGCTGATTCTGCCTTTGTACATCCCGGTGTTGATCCTGGGCAGCGGCGCTTTGCAAGCCGCGCTCATGGGCATGCCGGCGACCGGTTACCTCTTGTGGCTTGGTAGCCTGACCGCCCTGGCGGTAACCCTGACACCCTTTGCTATAGCCGCCGGCCTGAAAATCAGCGTCGGTGAATAATGAGGTCTGGCCCGGCGTTAATGACGTTGAGTCAGTAAAGACCCTGAGCTTTTCGCCACGACGAAAAGCACCCGTGATGGAAACTGCAATGAACTGGACCTGGTTTCACAAGCTCGGCTCGCCCAAATGGTTTTATGGCATCAGTGGCAAGCTGCTGCCGTGGTTGAGCCTCTTCGCCGCAGTGCTGATCGGCATCGGCCTGGTCTGGGGCCTGGCCTTCGCGCCGCCGGACTACCAGCAAGGCAACAGCTTTCGCATTATCTACATCCATGTTCCCGCCGCGATGCTGGCCCAGTCCTGCTACGTGATGCTGGCGGTGTGCGGCATCGTCGGCCTGGTGTGGAAGATGAAGCTGGCCGACGTGGCCCTGCAATGCGCCGCGCCCATCGGCGCGTGGATGACCGCGGTGGCGCTGGTCACCGGTGCGATCTGGGGCAAGCCGACCTGGGGCTCGTGGTGGGTGTGGGACGCACGCCTGACGTCGATGCTGATCTTGCTGTTCCTGTACTTCGGCCTGATTGCCCTGGGCAACGCCATCAGCAACCGCGACAGCGCCGCCAAGGCCTGCGCGGTGCTGGCGATTGTCGGCGTGATCAATATCCCGATCATCAAATACTCGGTGGAGTGGTGGAACACCCTGCACCAGGGCGCCACTTTCACCCTCACCGAAAAACCGGCAATGCCCGTGGAAATGTGGGCGCCGCTGCTGCTGATGGTGCTGGGGTTCTACTGCTTCTTCGGTGCGGTGCTGCTGCTGCGCATGCGCCTTGAGGTGCTCAAGCGTGAAGCGCGCACCAGTTGGGTAAAAGCCGAAGTGCAAACCAGCCTGGGAGCGCGTGGATGAGCTTTGCTTCTTTCAGTGATTTTCTCGCCATGGGCCACCACGGCCTGTATGTCTGGACGGCCTATGGCATCTGCCTGGCGGTGCTGGCCCTCAACGTTGCCGCGCCGATCCTGGCCCGCAAGCGTTATCTGCAACAAGAGGCGCGACGTCTGCGCCGGGAGACCGAAAAGTGAATCCGCTGCGTAGAAAGCGTCTGTTGATCATCCTTGCCATCCTGGCCGGCGTCAGTATTGCCGTGGGCCTGGCGATGAGCGCCCTGCGGGAGAACATCAACCTGTTCTACACCCCGACCCAGATCGCCAATGGCGAAGCCCCGCTGGACACGCGCATCCGCGCCGGCGGCATGGTGGAGCAGGGCTCGTTGAAGCGTTCCGGCGACTCCCTGGACGTGACCTTCGTGGTCACCGATTTCAGCAAGTCCGTGACCATTACTTATCGCGGCATCCTCCCGGACCTGTTCCGCGAAGGCCAGGGCATCGTCGCCCTGGGCAAGCTCAACGCCGACGGCGTGGTGGTGGCTGACGAAGTGCTGGCCAAGCACGATGAGAAGTACATGCCGCCTGAGGTCACCAAAGCCTTGAAAGACAGCGGCCAATCCGCGCCTGGCGCAAATCCACAGCCTGCCAAGGAGGGCTAAGTGATGACGTCCGCACTGTTTATTCCGGAGCTGGGCCAACTGGCGATGATCCTCGCGCTGTGCTTTGCCGTGGTCCAGGCCGTGGTGCCCTTGCTCGGCGCCTGGCGCGGCGACCGCCTGTGGATGAGCCTGGCGCAGCCGGCCGCCTGGGGGCAGTTCGCCTTCCTGTTGTTCGCCTTTGGTTGCCTGACCTACGCCTTCATGACCGACGACTTTTCGGTCGCCTACGTCGCGAACAACTCCAACAGCGCCTTGCCCTGGTATTACAAGTTCAGCGCCGTGTGGGGCGCCCACGAAGGTTCGTTGCTACTGTGGGCGCTGATCCTCGGCGGCTGGACCTTCGCCGTATCGGTGTTCTCACGGCAACTGCCGCAAGTGATGCTGGCGCGGGTGCTGGCGGTGATGGGCATGATCAGCATTGGCTTCCTGCTGTTCCTGATCATGACCTCGAACCCGTTCAGCCGCATGCTGCCGCAGATCCCGGCAGACGGGCATGACCTCAACCCGCTGTTGCAGGACATCGGCCTGATCGTGCACCCGCCGATGCTCTACATGGGCTACGTCGGTTTCTCCGTGGCCTTTGCGTTTGCCATCGCCGCCTTGCTCGGCGGGCGTCTCGATGCCGCCTGGGCGCGCTGGTCGCGGCCGTGGACCATCGTCGCCTGGGCCTTCCTGGGTATCGGTATCACCTTGGGTTCGTGGTGGGCCTATTACGAACTCGGCTGGGGCGGCTGGTGGTTCTGGGACCCGGTGGAAAATGCTTCCTTCATGCCCTGGCTGGTGGGCACCGCACTGATTCATTCCCTGGCGGTCACCGAAAAGCGCGGCGTGTTCAAGAGCTGGACCGTATTGCTCGCTATCGCGGCGTTTTCCCTCAGCCTGCTCGGCACCTTCCTGGTGCGTTCGGGCGTACTGACGTCGGTGCATGCGTTCGCGTCCGACCCGGAACGTGGCGTATTCATCCTGATCTTCCTGCTGTTTGTGGTCGGCGGCTCACTGACCCTGTTCGCCCTGCGCGCCCCGGTGGTCAAGAGCCAGGTCGGTTTCAACCTGTGGTCGCGGGAAACCCTGTTGCTGGGCAATAACCTGGTGCTGGTGGTGGCTGCGTCGATGATCCTGCTTGGCACTCTCTACCCGCTGGTGCTGGATGCCTTGAGCGGCGCCAAGCTGTCCGTGGGCCCGCCGTACTTCAACGCGTTGTTCATCCCATTGATGGGCCTGTTGATGGTGGTGATGGCGGTCGGTGTGCTGGTGCGCTGGAAAGACACCCCGGTGAAGTGGCTGGTAGGCATGCTCGCTCCGGTGCTACTCGGCAGCGTGGCGCTGGCCGTGGTCGCCGGTATTGCCTACGGCGACTTCAACTGGGCGGTGCTCGCCACCTTCCTGCTCGCCGCCTGGGTGTTGCTGGCCGGTGTGCGCGACATCTTCGACAAGACCCGCCACAAAGGCTTGATCAAGGGCCTGCCAACCCTGACCCGCAGCTACTGGGGCATGCAGATCGCCCACATCGGTATCGCGGTGTGTGCCCTCGGTGTGGTGTTATCCAGCCAGAACAGCGCCGAGCGCGACCTGCGCCTGGCGCCGGGTGAATCGATGGACCTGGCCGGTTACCACTTCATCTTCGAAGGCGCCAAGCACTTCGAAGGACCGAACTTCACCTCAGACAAAGGCACGGTGCGCGTCGTGCGCAACGGCAAGGAAATCGCCGTGCTGCACCCGGAAAAACGCCTCTACACCGTGCAGAGTTCGATGATGACCGAAGCCGGCATCGACGCCGGTTTCACCCGTGACCTGTATGTGGCCCTCGGTGAACCCCTGGGCGACGGCGCCTGGGCCGTGCGCGTGCATGTCAAACCCTTCGTGCGCTGGATCTGGTTCGGCGGCCTGCTCACCGGTTTTGGTGGTTTGCTCGCGGCGCTGGACCGGCGTTATCGGGTCAAGGTCAAGAGCCGGGTGCGTGAAGCACTGGGCCTTTCAGGAGCGGCGGTATGAAACGTTGGTTGATGGTGGTGCCACTGGCGTTGTTTTTGCTGGTGGCGGTGTTCCTGTATCGCGGCTTGTACCTGGACCCGGCCGAGTTGCCTTCGGCGATGATCGGCAAGCCGTTCCCCGCGTTTAACCTGCCAACGGTGCAGGGTGACAAGACCCTGACCCAAGCCGACTTGCAGGGCAAACCGGCGCTGGTCAACGTGTGGGCCACCTGGTGCATCTCCTGCCGCGTCGAACACCCGGTGTTGAACAAGCTGGCCGAGAAGGGCGTGGTGATCTACGGCATCAACTACAAGGACGACAACGCGGCGGCCTTGAAGTGGCTGGCGGAATTTCATAACCCGTACCAGCTGGATATCCGCGATGAAGACGGCAACCTCGGCCTGAACCTCGGCGTGTACGGCGCACCGGAAACCTTCTTCATCGACGCCAAGGGCGTGATCCGCGACAAATACGTCGGCGTGATCGATGAAGTGGTGTGGCGCGAGCAACTGGCCGCCAAGTACCAGGCCCTGGTCGATGAGGCCAAGCCATGAAGCGTTGGTTGACCGCTGCCGTTTTAGCCCTGGGCCTGGCCGGTGTGGCCCACGCCGCCATCGACACCTACGAATTCGCCAACGACGCCGAGCGCGAGCGTTTCCGCGACCTGACCAAGGAACTGCGCTGCCCCAAGTGCCAGAACCAGGACATCGCCGACTCCAACGCACCCATCGCCACCGACCTGCGCAGAGAGATCTTCCGCATGCTGGGGGAGGGCAAGGACGACCAGCAGATCATCGACTTCATGGTCGACCGCTACGGTGATTTCGTGCGCTACAAACCGGCCCTCACCGGCAAGACCGCGCTGCTGTGGTTCGGCCCCGCCGGGCTGCTGCTGGCCGGCGTCGTGGTGATGGCGGTGATCGTGCGCCGTCGCCGCGCCGCGCCGACTGATGGTTCCGATGCGCTGTCCCCTGAAGAGCGCAAACGCCTCGACCAATTGCTGGACACCAAGACTGATGATTGATTTCTGGCTCGCAGCCGGCTTGCTGCTTCTGATTGCCCTGAGTTTTCTGTTGATCCCTGTACTGCGCGGCCGCCGCGCCCAGCGTGAAGAGGATCGCACCGCGCTGAACGTGGCGCTGTATCAAGAACGCGTCGCCGAGCTGCAAGTGCAGCAAGACGAAGGTGTATTGAACGCCGCACAACTGGACACCGGCCGCGCCGAAGCGGCCCGTGAGTTGCTCGCTGATACCGAAGGCGTGGAAAAACCCCGTGAATCGCGCCTGGGCAAACCGCTGCCATTTTTGGCGGCGTTTCTGGTGCCGGTCCTCGGCGTTGCGCTGTACCTGCATTACGGCGCGAGCGACAAGGTCGAACTGACCCGTGAGTTCTCCCAGCCGCCGGTGTCCATGGCCGACATGACTCAGCGCCTGGAACGTGCCGCAGCAGCGCAGCCGGACTCGGCCGAAGGCCTTTACTTCCTGGGTCGCGCCTACATGGCCCAGGACCGTTCCGCCGATGCCGCCAAAGTCTTTGAACGCACCGTGGCGTTGGCCGGGCGCCAACCGGAGCTGCTCGGCCAGTGGGCCCAGGCGCAGTACTTTGCCGACAACAAACAGTGGTCGCCCAAGGTGCAGGCGCTGACCGACGAAGCCTTGAAGCTCGATCCCAAGGAAGTCACCAGCCTCGGCCTGCTCGGTATCGCTGCTTTTGAAGGCCAGCGTTATCAGGAAGCGATCGACTACTGGAACCGTCTGTTGGCGCAACTGCCGCCAGCCGATAATTCTCGTATTGCCCTGCAAGGCGGGATCGACCGCGCTGCCGAGAAGCTTAAAGAGAGCGGCGGTACTGTCGCGCAAAAGGCAGTCATGAACGTGCGTGTGGACTTGTCCGCCGAGGCGAAAGCCAAAGCCTTGCCGACCGACAGCGTGTTCATCTTCGCCCGTGCCGTCTCTGGCCCACCGGCACCGTTGGCGGCCAAGCGCGTCACCGTCGCCGAACTGCCCATCACCGTCGAACTGGGCGATGCCGACGCGATGATGCCGCAGTTGAAACTGTCCAACTTCCCCGAAGTCCAACTGGTTGCGCGCATATCCCGGGCAGGTGTTCCGACAGCTGGCGAATGGATCGGCCGCAGCCAACCGCTGGCCAGCAGCACCACTGCGTTGCAACAGCTGACCATCGACAGTCCGGATAAGTAAATCGAGGAAACGCCCATGACCGCATTTGCACGCATCACCCTGCTCAGCCTGGTACTCGGCTTAAGCGCTTGTGCGGTCCACCGCCCACCTCCGGCACCCACCGGCCCGACGATCCCACCGTCAGGCCCGTCGACCCAGCCGAGCACCAGACCGTCCGGCCCGGTGGCCCCGCCGCCCAAGCCACTGCCAACCAAATCGCCGACCTTCGCCCCACCGCCAGGCGCCGCCAGCCACTGGGACGGCAAGATGCAGGTCTACGTGCTCGACGACCAGCCCGATACCTTCTACCGTCAGCGCACCTATTACCGCTGGAGCAACGGCTGGAGCCGCGCCATCAGCCCCAACGGGCCATGGGAAGAAACCGACGTGCAGGGCGTGCCGCCGGGGTTGAGCAAGCAGTACGCGCAATGACAAAAGGCGACCTGGATAGGTCGCCTTTTTTGTTTTTGACGTGGAATGCGTTCAAATGTGGGAGCCAGCTCCCACAGGAGATCACCGCGCATCAATGACCACGCAGCATCAAACAGGGCGAGCTGTACACAGGTGGTCGACCAGGGATGGAAACCTGGTTGGGGCACGGCCTCCTGCGTACAGCTCGCTCGGCATAGTGCGGGCATTGCGGATGACTGGCCGTAGGGAAAGTCTGGTATCACGCTTCTTCCCATATGAAGGTGGGAACGATCACCTACCAAGGATCTGTCCTACAGCCACTTCCAACCTTTCACTAAACCTTCACCCAACCACCCGCCGCCCGTCATGTGCAGGTAATAGCGCTGACACCGCCCGCGTCTACTGTCGTTTGAACTCAACCGCAGCCATGCTTGGCGGTTGCCAGCAACTGAACATGAAAGTCCTGATGGGCGCGCCGAACGTGGTGCGCGGTGGGTCGCACTCGGGTAATGTGGCCGCCTCCGGCCTGGCTGGCGCGGGATTGCTGGATATACTTGCCAGTGACTACTACTCGGCCAGCCTGGTGCAAGCCAGGCGCCGCGAAGGGTTGCCGGTGGTGCAACAAGTGTGGGGACAAGCGCAGAGGGTGTTTTGATGGCAGGCAGGTTGATCTATCTCATCGGGCCATCGGGTTCGGGCAAGGACAGCCTGCTGGATGCCGCGCGCCCGCGCTTGATCGAGCGTGGCTGCCGCATGGTGCGCCGGGTGATCACCCGCTCGGCGGAGGCGGTGGGTGAAGCCGCGCAAGGAGTGAGCCCGCAGCAGTTTGCGGCCATGGATGCCGAGGGTGCGTTTGCCTTGAGCTGGCAGGCCAATGGCTTGTCCTATGGAATTCCTCGCGAGATCGACGACTGGCTGGCGGCGGGGGACGATGTGCTGGTCAACGGTTCCCGTGCCCACCTGGCGCAAACCCGCGAGCGTTACCCGACGTTGCTGGTGCTGCTGCTGACGGTGGACCAAGCGGTGTTGCGCCAGCGCTTGATAGCACGGGGGCGTGAGTCATTGGCGGACATCGAGGAACGCCTGGCGCGCAATGCGCGGTTCACTGCCGAACTGATCACGGGTAACGGCGCGGGCTTGTTCGTAATGGATATCTCTTTATTGGATAACTCTGGCCCGCTGGAACATACCGTAGAGCGCTTGCTGTGCTGCCTGGACCACGGGCACTCGGTATGCGCCTGACCCTGCTCGGCACCGGTGATGCGCGGCAAGTCCCGGTGCCTGGCCCGGCGGACCCGGAGTGGGTAAGCCAGCTCTCTCCTTTGATCTTCAACGACTCGCGGTTTTGGTTCTGATCAAACTATAAGTTGCTTGCGGTACTTGTCGCCACGCTCATGTCCCAACTCCCTGCCCCGTGTTACCTGGTGTTCAAGTGGGTGTTGGCACGGTGCGTAAAAAGAGTCAAGGCTGACTGGTTTTCTGCTTGTTTTGAATTTTTATATGAGTTGATTTTATAGGGGTGGCATGCGCCACGCTGTTGTCTGGGTATTTCTTCGTGGTCTGCAAGTTTAAATATTGACTGGATATATGCTGTAGGCAGTTTTTACAGGCGATTTTATAAGTGGAGCTGGAGCATATTAAAGGTGGTTGGTGGCTTTGTATATGCGCGCTGAATATACATAGGGTCACGTTTTAGGTTGAAATAAATGAGATGTTGTCTGGCGTTTTTGGCTGTGGGAATTTAACGCCGCTTTGATCGTGCGCTCATATGTTTTGCGGCGGACTTTGGCCTCGGCAGACTACATTTATTGTAATTATTTCAACTTGGATAGGTGGATTTTAAGATGCAGGTAAATGTTTCCAATATGGGCTTTCCAACTGATAGTCTTTCCGGTGTCCCGGGGCGATTCACTGTCCTGAGCAGGCCGGGTGAAACGAAAAACTTGAATATGCAGACTGGCCGTCACAGTACGTATTTCGTACGTCCTAGTAATGCCTTTGAATTAAATTCTTCCCGTAAATCGATACAAAGTGGAACTTATGGCTACAGCGTAAGTAGGCTGCCCTCCAAAAGTATTGATAAAGTGTTCAATGGATTTCCAGGCGGGGGGGCCGTCTACCGATTGGCTGAAGGTTTAAGCGGATTCAAACAGGTAATCAGCCGTTGCGGGGGTTGGATCACGCCCAATCCATGTCCACCTCCAATGCCGATGCCTGAACCATGTCCGCGACCACAGCCGAGACCTCATCCCTGCCCACCTCCGAGGCCGATGCCTGAGCCATTTCCGCGACCGCAGCCGAGACCCAATCCCTGCCCACCACCGAGGCCGAGACCTGAACCGCAGCCTTATCCGCAGCCGAGGCCTGAACCGCGTCCAGCACCGCAGCCGAGGCCAGAGCCGTATCCGCAGCCGCAACCGAGGCCAGAGCCGTATCCGCAACCGCAGCCGAGGCCAGAGCCGTATCCGCAGCCGCAACCGAGGCCAGAGCCGTATCCGCAACCGCAGCCGAGGCCAGAGCCGTATCCGCAGCCGCAACCGAGGCCAGAGCCGTATCCGTATCCGCAGCCACAGCCGAGGCCTGAGCCGTATCCGCAACCGCAGCCGAGGCCAGAGCCGTATCCGCAACCGCAACCAGAGCCTTATCCACAGCCGAAGCCTGAGCCGCAGCCGCGTCCGGAGCCATGTCCAGAGCCATGTCCGGAGCCGCGTCCGGAGCCATGTCCGGAGCCATGTCCAGAGCCATGTCCAGAGCCTGCCCCATCCTCGGAACCGCAGCCGAGGCTTGAGCCGTGTTCACCCTCCCATGACGAATCACAATTGGAAGTTGAGGACGGGCAGGGTAACGACACATTTGATTTTTCCAGGTTCAGGCAGAACCAAGTCATAAACCTGGGGGCGGGTACTTACTCAAGTGTCGGCGGAAAATACAATAATAGTTACATCAGCCCAGCGTCGGTTATCGAAAACGCCATCGGCGGCTCCGGCAATGATCGAATCATTGGCAACGAGGCCGATAACGTATTGGTTGGGGGCGCAGGTGCAGACACATTGAGAGGTGCAGGGGGACGCAACGTCTTCAAGTACAACTCGGTAGCGGACTCTACTTTTGCGGCGGCGGATCTACTCACTGACTTCAAAACCGGCTGGGACACGATTGACTTACGCAACCTGGCTAACGCTACGGGGGCCAGTCTGAACTTCGTTCCCGACTTTACGGGCAAGCCCGGTGATACGGTCATTAAATACAATATGTACAGCGGACGTTATTTTTTGGCGATCGACCTGTCAGGCAACTGCAGAAGTGATTTCGTTATAAAAAGTACTCGACCGATCAGCCCTGATGACGTCCTGGGCTTGGCTTGAATAGAGCTCTCGCCTGGATGATGACCGTGAGTTGACGCTTTGCGTCAACTTCGCGCCTGCAAAGGCCCGGTTCAGGGAGTGGCGCGGCGCATATCGCGATACG
Organism: Pseudomonas sp. MF6755; assembly: GCF_016405635.1. Classification (NCBI taxonomy): domain Bacteria; kingdom Pseudomonadati; phylum Pseudomonadota; class Gammaproteobacteria; order Pseudomonadales; family Pseudomonadaceae; genus Pseudomonas; species Pseudomonas sp. MF6755. Next base: position 169,341 of record NZ_JAEKDA010000001.1, on the reverse strand, counting down.
CCGATAAAATCGCTACCTCGTCACGCAATGACCGACTTGTTACGTGCTTGATCCCACGTACAAGCTTGTCAACCTAGTGTGCGCTGCTGCCTTGGCGGCATCGCGCATACGTTTCTGTCGTTTACTTCGATCAAGCCCCTAGGGCTTGATCATATCTCCCGCGTGCTGGCTCCAACCAAACCCAGGATTACCTTGTTCACTCTGTTGCTGCGAACGGCAGGCGGTTGCGTGCCTGTTTCATAGAGCTCTGTATTCCCTGTGTCAGAATGATCGGTTACGGCAGTGTATTAAGTTACCGTGTTACGACGGAGTGGCTTTAATAAGCTGGGAGGGGAATGGGTGTTTTCGTTCGCTGCATACTCCGAGATCTCTTGTTTAACTACATGGCGATGTAGGGTAGAGAGTTGGGTACGTGAGGGTGGAGTTGATGTTGCGTTTCGGATTTTTGTCTGGTTGTGAGTAATGCGTTGCAACCGAAATTGATTTTTGGTCTGTGAGTTCTTATTTTTTTTATGTGAATCAATTAGTTGAGGTTGTTGTGTCAGTGGGTGGGTTTTTGGTGTTGTTTCGGCGGGTTGCGAGTGTGGTGCCAAAGTATTTTGAGATTTTAGAGTGTGTCGGAGTGCATTGATTAGTGTCTGGCGTACCAAGTTTCTCTGTGCGAACTTAAGGGGGTGCCGACAAATGCTATTGCTCGTGTGGAGCGGGAGTTCGGTGTGTCGGGTTTATTTGCAAGAGGACTTAGGTTGTATGAGATTATCAGGGCCACCCGCTACTAATGTATTCGAAGGTAAGGAGTTTGCTGCTCTGGGGGCTGTAAGTTCTGCACGGCCGAGTGCGCCCTACACCCTGTATAGTAATAAACCAGTACTCACTACTGAGCAGGCTGGAAAACAAATCACTCGCCGTGACTTCCGATTTCATGACCGTAATGTCGACCAAAAGATTGACTTGTCATTCCGAATCTCCAAGGGTTTCACACCGCAGCAGGTAGAACAGGCCAGGCAGGCGTTGAAATCCTGGCAGGATGTCGCCAACGTGACGTTCACTGAAAACGCAGGAAATCTCGACGGGCACATTGATATTGGTGATATGCCAGGAACCAGCCATGGTGTGGCGTCACTGCCGAATAAATACCTGAGAAATTCATTCGCTAATATTGGCACAGCGAATGCGGGCACGAACCCTAAGCAGGGCGGCTTTTTTCGCGAAGTACTGATTCACGAAATAGGTCATGCAATCGGGTTGGAACATCCGGGTAAATATGATGGTTCTGGCGACTATGGTACGCACGCTGAGTATGCCGGGGATACCCGAGCTCGCAGTGTAATGAGCTATTTTTCAGAAACGAATCAGCCGGGGCATAACTTTAATTCGTTGCATCCCTCTGCACCGATGATGGATGACATTGCTGCCGTACAGCGGCTATATGGGGCGAACACTAACACGCGTAAAACCGATACGACGTACGGGTTCAACTCCACTACGAACCGTGACGCCCTGAGTCTGAAAACGGCCGATGACAATCCTATTTTCTGTGTGTGGGACGGTGGTGGGGACGATACATTGGACTTCTCTGGTTTTTCCCAGAATCAGAAGATCAACCTTAATGCCGAGTCGTTTTCAGATGTGGGGGCGTTAAAAGGTAATGTCTCCATTGCCAAGGGTGTAACCCTGGAGAACGCCATCGGCGGCGCAGGGAACGATACTTTGGTGGGTAACCATGTCGCCAACCGACTGACAGGCGGAGGCGGAGCAGACAGGTTGCAAGGCGGCGGTGGTGCAGACACTTTTGTCTATGACCGTACCAGTGATTCCACCTCGGATAACCCTGACGTCATCCTGGACTTTGAGAGCGGCTTGGACCGCCTGGATGTATCTGCGCTTCTGAAAGGGACGAATATCAAGACTCTGACGTTCGTCGAGCGTTTAACCGGTCAACCTGGTCAAGCCGTACTGAGCTACGACGAGAGTAGTCGCGAAGGGAGTTTCGCCTTGGACGTGAGCGGGAATGGCAAGGCTGATCTATTCATAAAAAGTATTGGCCGGATGAATGCGGCAGATGTGTTTTACCGCGATAACCCATCGGTAGATCCTGATTCGGTAGAGCCAGAACCGGATCCGCGTCCTGACCCGTATGAACCGAAACCACACCCAGACTCGCCTGATCCTAAACCGGACACGTGTGACCCGGAGCCGTTGCCATGCGTGCCGCCCCCCGTTTCATGTTCGATAAGCGCTACTAACGATCGCCAGTCGCAAGCCAGTGCGCCTGACCTTAAGGCCGGCACTGATCAGCGGCGTGCAACGCTGGTGTCCGCCTTTGATAAGTGGGCTTTTACAGCGCGCGCCTGGAGTGGACCGTTTCACAGTTAACTACGTACGCACTACATTGAAATGAGGTGTCGCCGCTGACAGGTATAGCCGGTCAATGTATTAAAAATTGACTTCGGAAAAATCAATCACGGGTGGGTGCAGGCAATTAATTGTTGTTTTTCATTAATTGCTAGGTGGCAGTCGTGGGGTTTGCTTGTTGGTTTTTGTCTTTTATTGGTTTCAAGGTTTAAAAGTGTGTTGTCGCTTGATAGTGGGCGATTTAATCATTCGTAAGTATCACGCTTGCGAAATGTTGGGCCGTTGTTATATATAACTAACTAAGAAGGTGTGATGTATGGTTAATGTCAATTTGCCTGGTTTGAATTCCTACGTACCTACGTTGAACGCGGCCCCGTCGAGGGCCCATGACACCAATGAACCTATGGGGAACTCTGACAACTCGCATTATGGAAAAGATAAGCAACCCTCAAAAGGATCTAAACTGCTGAGTCTTTCGGCACAGTCGACTGGTGGGTTTTCCAGCCTGCAAAGGCTCCACGGATCGAACGCTCAAACGAGCTCACATGGCCTGCTGCAGGCGGGTGAAACAACAGTCGGCAATAGGCTTATCTTGAATATGGGTGGGGTGGACGGCAACGTTCTCACCGCTAATTGTTTACCTATGCCGAGGTCTGAGGAGACCAAACCACAAGGCGATCAGACCAAGCCGACCGTGGATAAGCCCAAGGCCGGCACGGATCCCAAACCTCAAGAGGGTCAGCCTAAGCCAGCCGTCGATAAGCCCAAGGTCAGTACGAACACCACACCTCAAGAGGGTCAGCCTAAGCCAGCCGTCGATAAGCCCAAGGTCAGTACGGAGACCAAACCACAAGGCGATCAGCCCAAGCCAGCCGTGGATAAGCCCAAGGTCAGCACGGACACCAAGCCTCAAGAGGGCCAGCCCAAACCAGCCGTCGATAAGCCCAAGGTCAGCACGGACACCAAGCCTCAAGAGGGCCAGCCCAAGCCAGCCGTCGATAAGCCCAAGGTCAGCACGGACACCAAGCCTCAAGACGGTCAGCCCAAGCCGGCCGTCGATAAGCCCAGGGTCAGCACGGCCACCACGCCTCAAGAGGGTCAGCCCAAGCCAGCCGTGGATAAGCCCAGGGTCAGTACGGCCACCACACCTCAAGAGGGGCAGCCCAAGCCAGCCGTGCCCAAGGTCCCTGTCGGACCGACGCCAAACGATGTACTCAGCTCGTATGACACCACCTATGGGTTCAACTCTACGACTGGAAAGCTGGAAACGACCCTGACATCCGCTTCCGATAAGCCGGATTTCAACGTATGGGATCAGCGGGGGATAGATACGTTTGATTTTTCCGGCTTCAAGCAAGACCAGAAAATCGATTTGCGCAGCGGTTCGCTCTCCAGTGTGGGCGGGTTCAGGGAAAACGTCAGGATCGGTACCACCACTGTGATCGAAAACGCGGTAGGGGGCAGTGGCGACGACCGAATCATGGGTAACAGTGCGGATAATGTGCTGATCGGCGGCGCAGGCGCCGATACCCTGGTGGGGGGAGGCGGTTGGAATACGTTTAAGTTCAATGCCTTTAGCGATTCGACCCGTACGCAGGCCGATTTACTGTTGGACTTCAATACGGGTCAGGACAAGATTGATTTGTCGCAAATGGCCATCGATGGCAAGGTCGCATTTAACTTTGTTGACGAATACACCGGGAAGCCCGGGGACACCATTATCAAATTTAACCCGCAAACAGGACGTTACTTGCTGGCGATAGACTTGGATGGGGACGGCAAGACGGACTTTTTGATCAAGAGCACGCGAATGATCAGTCCGGAAGATGTTATCGGGTTGAACATAAAGGATGGAGGGTATCTCTGATGATGTAATGGCGAGTTATTACACATCGCTTTGGTACTAGGCAAGGCTGGGCAGGACTTAATCATCAGTGATTAAGTCCTGCTTTTTTGCGCCTGCCAAGTGGCAGCAAAAAATCCGCTCGTAGTGGACAACGCCATCGTGAAGGTGGCGTACATTGGCTGCCTGGTTGCTGGAGCATCGTCATGAGTTGCTGGGGCATGTCACGGTAGGTTGGGACAGTCGAGTCGTGTAGGGCTTGGCTATGTTTGCGATCAGATAACAACGATAGCGTTAAGCCTATTTTTTCTTGTATGTTTGGTTGGGTTTCTTGATATGTGCAACTAAATTCTTGACTTGATTAAGTTAAGGCTTTGCGAGTTTTTTTCTTTGTGGCGCCAAGGCATAGTGATCGTTGATCGGTGGAAGTGTGTCGTGCTGAATAACATGTGTGCTAATTTTTTACTGTCGCGTTTATCCGGTTTTATCGAAAAGAAATAGCGGTGGTAGAGGCATGTTCAATATGGGATTTTATCGGGCTGACAACGGATCAGTCAGTCTCGGTAATTCATATACATGGACGGGTTATTCTTCACTGTTCAGAGTATCAATGCACATGCATATCCCGGTTAGGCATTCTTCCCATGCGCACTCCTCGGAGGCGTTGTACCCCAGTTTCTCAGCAGCTGAAAACGAAGTTTTTCGTTGGGCTAATAATAAAAAATCGTTCACCACAGACCAGGCGGCGAAACATATCACTCGCAGCGGCTCCAGGTTTCATGACCTCAATGGCGATGGCAAAGTTGTTGTTGGTTTCAATTTTGCTGGAGGTTTTAATGCGGCTCAGAAAGAGCGAGCCAGGCAAGCCCTGCAATATTGGGCGGATGTTGCCAATATCGAGTTTATTGAAAACGGTTCGAACACCGATGGCACGATCAGCATTAAGGGCACATCGGGTTCGTCAGGGTGGGCAGGGTTGCCTAATAAGCATTATTCGAAAGTCCAGGCCAATATAGGCACTAGTGGTGCACAAAATCCGACAATGGGCAGCCAATTCCTGGGTTTGTTGATCCATGAATTAGGGCATACCTTGGGGCTCAGTCATCCGGGTGAATACGATGGCGGGGGCTTCAATTACGACCGGTCCGCGGAATATGCGCAGGACACCAAGGCGCGCAGCATCATGAGTTATTGGGCGGAGACCCACCAGCCTGGCCACAATTTCGCCAGGAACAGTCCGGCGGCACCGATGATGGACGATATCGCCGCCGCCCAGCGGCTCTACGGGGCCAATACAAAAACCCGCAATACCGACACCACCTATGGCTTCAATTCCAACTCAGGTCGAGAGTTCTATAGCCTCAAGCAAGGGAATGACAAGCCGATTTTCACCGTCTGGGACGGCGGTGGTAACGACACACTCGACTTTTCTGGGTTTGCCCAGAACCAAATCATCAACCTCAAGGCTGAGGCGTTCTCGGACGTGGGTGGCTTACGGGGGAATGTGTCGATTGCCAAAGGCGTGAGCGTGGAAAACGCCATTGGCGGTTCTGGCAACGATACCTTGACGGGTAACGAAGGGAACAATCGCCTCACCGGGGGCCGGGGCGCCGATACGTTGCACGGTGGGGCCGGCGCGGACACGTTCGTGTATCTGCGCGCCAGTGATTCAACGTCACAGAACCCGGATATCATCCAGGACTTCCAAAGCGGGATAGACCGGATCGATCTCACCAGCGTCCTTCAGGAGGCAGGGCTCAAAGCCTTGAGTTTCTCTGATCGATTCAGCGGCAGGGCGGGTGACGCCGTGCTGGGCCATGACTCGAAAACCGGCCGTTTTACATTGGCTGTGGATACGACGGGGAATGGCACGGCGGACCTGATGGTGACCAGCCAAGGCCAAATCAAACAGACGGATGTGATCTGGAACGATCAGACGCCGACGGTGATTCCTGCCCCGGCTCCTGAACCTGCTACCGTTGTCCCTGTACCAGAACCAGGCCCGGCTCCTATTCCAGACCCTCAACCTGACCCTGACCCGCTCCCGACACCTTTGCCGGCTCCCAAGCCTGGAGGAGGGTTTATCAAGAAGGTATTTTCGTCGTTCATGGGGTTAATCAACAGGGCGTTCTCGATTTTCTCGTGAGCCCGGTGGCTATGCTTTGGACCCATGGTCAGCGTGGTTCGGGCAGCCGGCAGGGGTGAGTCCAACAAGCCTCCCTCATAGTCCACAAACGCGCGCCGTGGCACTCGCCATCCTGCCTGTGGGAGCACCGCCCAAAGATCCCTGGGCGGTACTTTCCAATCAGTATGTGCATGAGCACAAGATCAAAGCCGCTCGTCATTTCTGGCGGACGCGGCGTTGGAGAAGTGGGTGCGCTCTTAGGCGGTTGCGACAACCACCTGGCGCGACGCACTCAGGAACCGTAACAGCGCCACCAATGGGAATGCGCTGCCCACCAGCATCACCCCCAGCCAACCGCCGTGTTCATACACACTGCTGGCAATTGCCGAGCCGAACGCGCCGCCGATGAAGATGCTGGTCATGTACAGCGCGTTGAGACGGCTACGGCTAGTGGCGTCGAGGGCATAGACGGCACGCTGGCCAAGGACCATATTCATCTGCACGCAGAAGTCCAGGACCACGCCGGTCACGGCCAAGCCGATCACGCTGTACAGCGGGTGCACGAACGCGGGCAGGAAGCTCAATGCACCCAACAGCATCGCCAGCAACGAGGCGCGATGGGTGTGGCCGGCGTCAGCCAGGCGACCGGCGATGGGCGCGGCGATGGCGCCCAAGGCACCGACCAGGGCGAACAGTGCGATTTCGCTTTGGCTCAGGCCATGATTGCGCGCCAATTCCAGCGGGGCAGCGGTCCAGAACAGGCTGAAGGCGGCGAACATGCAGCCCTGATAGAACGCCCGTTGGCGCAGCACCGGTTGCTCACGCAGCAGGGTGCCCAGGGATCGCAGCAACTGGCCGTAGCTGGCGCTGTGATCGGGCTGGCGCTTGGGGATAGTCAGCAGCAGGACCACGCTGATAAACGCCATCAGTGCTGCGGCAGCCATGAACATTGCACGCCAGCCGAAGTGGTCGGCCACTACGCTGGACACTGGCCGGGCCAACAGGATGCCCAGCAGCAGGCCGCCCATGATGCTGCCGACCACCCGACCTCGGGACTCAGCCGGTGCCAGGTGTGCGGCCAGCGGGATCAAAATCTGCACCGAGACGGAACTGAAACCGATCAGCAACGACACCAGCAAGAACAGGTTTGGCTGTTCGGTAAACGCCGCGCCCAGCAGGCTGGCAATCGCCAGTACAGTGGTGGCGATCATCAGCTTGCGGTTTTCCAACAGGTCGCCCAATGGCACCAGGAAGAACAGGCCGAGGGCATAACCGATTTGCGTCAGGGACACGATCAGGCTCGCCATCGCCGGCGTCAGGCCAATGTCCGGGGCGATCAGCTCGATGATCGGCTGCGCGTAGTAGATGTTGGCGACGATGGCGCCGCAGCAAAATGCGAACAGCAGCACCATCCCACGGGTCATGGTGCTGGTGGCAGGAGAAGTTGCATTCATGGTGTTCTCATAAAAGCGAAGGAAGATGGCGAGCGAGAGTAAAGGCAAGGCGTAAGCGCGAGTAGGGCGCTTGAAGTGATATCAATTATGCTGGTTGATGATACATCCAGAAACAATTGGAACGACAGAACACTGCCAATACAACAGCCATACCAAGAGCCAAATGTGGGAGGGGGCTTGCTCCCGATAGCGGAGTTTCAGTCACTGGATGTAGTGGCTGACACACTGCTATCGGGAGCAAGCCCCCTCTCACATTTTTTACCGCGTTTCTTCAGTTATTGACCGGAATAGATCTGGTCAAACACCCCACCATCATTGAAGTGGGTTTTCTGCACGGTGCGCCAGTCGCCAAAGGTCTTCTCAACCGACAGGAAGTCCACCTTGGGGAAGCGGTCGGTGTACTTGGCCAGCACTTTCGGGTCCCGTGGGCGCAGGTAGTTGTTGGCGGCGATTTCCTGGCCTTCCGGCGACCACAGGTACTTCAGGTAGTCTTCGGCCGCAGCACGGGTGCCTTTCTTCTCGACCACCTTATCGACCACCGACACGGGCGGCTCTGCCTCAGCGGAGACGCTTGGGTAGATCACTTCGAACTGATCACGGCCGAATTCACGGGCGATCATTTCTGCTTCGTTTTCAAAGGTCACCAGCACGTCGCCGATCTGGTTGGTCATGAACGTGGTAGTCGCGGCGCGGCCACCGGTGTCCAGTACCGGCGCTTGCTTGAACAGCTTGCCGACAAAGGCCTTGGCCTTTTCTTCGTCGCCGCCGTTTTTCAATACATAACCCCAGGCCGACAGGTAGGTGTAGCGGCCGTTACCCGAGGTTTTCGGGTTGGGTACGATCACCTGCACGCCGTCCTTGAGCAGGTCCGGCCAGTCTTTCAGGGCCTTGGGGTTGCCTTTGCGCACAATGAATACGGTAGCGGAGGTAAACGGTGCACTGTTGTTCGGCAGGCGCGTCACCCAGTTGTCCGGCACCAGTTTGCCGTTGTCGACCAACGCATTGATGTCGGTGGCCATGTTCATGGTGATCACGTCAGCCGGCAGGCCGTCGATCACTGAGCGTGCTTGTTTGCTGGAGCCGCCGAAGGACATCTGCAACGTCAGCTTGTCGTCCGGGTGCTCGGCTTCCCAATGCTTCTGGAACGCGGCGTTGTAGTCCTTGTAGAAATCGCGCATCACGTCGTAGGAGACGTTGAGCAGGGTGGTCGCGGCCTGGGCGGAGCCTGCCAAGGCCAGGCCGGCGGCCAGTAGAGAGGCGCTGAGGATTTTTTTCACTGCTCATTCCTTGTTGTTCGAGAAGAGGGGAGGCAATTTGCCAGCGACTATAGCCGGGCCTGCATAGACCTTTAAAGATTAAAACGAACTTTGCTTATTCCAGTTTATGGAAAAGGTTACTGCCACACCGCGAGCAAAACGCCGCATTGGGTTCGTGGCTGTCTTTCTTGCACGCCGGGCAGTCGGTGCGCAGCTGTTCACCGCGCATGGCACTGGCCAGCTCGGCGGTAAAAATACCGGTGGGTACGGCGATGATCGAATAACCGGTGATCATCACCAGCGACGAAATCACCTGGCCAAGCGGCGTCTTGGGCACGATATCGCCGAAGCCCACGGTGGTCAGGGTAACGATGGCCCAGTAGATACCCTTGGGAATACTGGTGAACCCATGTTCCGGGCCTTCGATCACGTACATCAGGGTGCCGAACACCGTCACCAGGGTGCACACGCTGACCAGGAACACCACGATCTTCTGCTTGCTGCCGCGCAGCGCCGCCATCAAATAGTTGGCTTGTTTGAGGTACGGGCTGAGCTTGAGTACGCGGAAGATCCGCAGCATGCGAATGATGCGGATGATCAGCAGATACTGCGCATCGCTGTAGTACAGCGCGATAATGCCGGGGACGATGGCCAGCAAGTCCACCAAGCCATAAAAGCTGAAGGCATAGCGCAACGGCTTGGGTGAGCAATACAGGCGCAGGCCGTACTCGATCGCGAAAATCAGCGTGAAGCCCCACTCGATATAGGCCAGCACATCCGCGTAGTTCTGGTGCACCTGATCGATGCTGTCGAGCATCACGATCACTATGCTGGCGAGGATGATCAGCAACAGGATGCCGTCAAAGCGCCGCCCGGCGACGGTGTCGCTTTGGAAAACCATGATGTAGAGCCGTTGGCGCCAGTCGTTGTTGCTGTCCATAAGTCCTGCCTGAAGCGAATATCGAGCAAGCCTAGGGGGATTCGAACGGGCTGTCCATGTGGGGTTTACGCAGCATTCGCTGGCCGGCGCGCACCAGCCAGCAGGCGAGGATAAACGGCGCGGTCAGCGCGGGCAGGTGCAGGGCGGCGAAGCCCGGTGTGAGGAGGATGGCAAGGCCGATGCCCAGCAGCGGCAACCACGGCTGGCGACGTGTCGGGCTCAGGGCCAGGGCGGCCAACGCCGGGTTATAGCTGTGCAGGCCGAGCAGGGCGCCCGCAGGGTCGTTCAACCACACACCGGCCAGCATGCCGAGACTGGCACCGCTCAAGGCCCACACGGCGGCGCGACGGTCGGCCAGCAGCAGGCCCAGGGCGATCAATCCGCCCGCCATGGGCTGCTCCATCAACATGATTTGCCCAAGGCCGGTAAAGGGCGCGGTGAGGACAGCGAAGGGTGCGGGCTCGATCAGCGCCAGGGTGTTCTCAGGAGCGTGGCCGAGCAGCAGCCAGCCGAGACCCACAAAGGGCGCGGTGTAAGCGGGCAAGTCTTGGGGCTGGGTCGCGTGCTTCAGCCATTGCCGAGTGAGGATCGCACTCAAGCCGCCGCACGCCAGGATCAACGGCGGCACCAGCGCCGACCAGGCGAAGTGCTGGCTGATCAACAAGCCCAGCAATACGCCGTTGTAGCTATACAGCCCGGCCTGGCGCTCGGCCTTGGGATAGCCCCGGCGCTGGGCCGTGAGCAACCCCGCGACACCCCCCAGCAACGCACCGCCGAGCAAGGCCGGGGCGCCGATCAGTATCGCCACCAGGCACAGCAGGCCGCACAGCGGATGGCGTTGCAGGAAGATCTGGCTGAAACCATTGAGCAGGGCTTCGGCCCAGTCGGGGCAGGTTGGGTTGTGCATTTTCAGTGAGTCAATAAGACCGAGTTGTTCCCTTCGCGAGCAAGCCCGCTCCCACATTTGACTGATGTCGGACATGCAAACGCGGTCGAATGTGGGAGCGGGCTTGCTCGCGAAGGGGCTCTTACAGGCGCTAGATCAATGTCTCGATACGCAGCGAATTGGTCGACCCCGGCTGGCCAAACGGCACCCCTGCGGTAATCACCAAGGTATCCCCGCGTTGCGCCATGCCCTGGGCCTGGGCGATCTCCAGCGCGGTGGAACACACCTCATCCACTTGGCGCAGTCGATCATTGACCACCGAATGCACGCCCCACGCCACGCTCAAGCGTCGCGCCGTGGACAGGTTCGGCGTGAGGTTGAGGATCGGCGCCACGGGTCGTTCCCGTGCAGCACGCAAGCTGGAACTGCCTGACTCGCTATAGTTCACCAGCACCGCCACCGGCAGGATGCTGCTGATGCGCCGGATCGCACAGCTGATGGCGTCCGACACTGTGGCATCCGCCTTGGGCCGGCTGACGTCCAACTGCGTCTGGTAGTCCGGGCCGTTTTCCACCTGGCGGATGATCTTGCTCATCATCTGCACGGCTTCCAGCGGGTACTCGCCCGAGGCGGTTTCGGCCGACAGCATCACCGCGTCCGCGCCTTCGGCCACCGCGTTGGCGACATCGGTGACTTCGGCACGGGTCGGCGCCGGGGAGAAGCGCATGGACTCGAGCATCTGCGTGGCCACCACCACTGGTTTGCCGAGTTGGCGGCAGGTGCTGATGATGTCTTTCTGGATTTGCGGCACGCTCTCGGCCGGCACTTCCACGCCCAGGTCGCCTCTGGCCACCATGATCGCGTCGCTCAGTTCGGCGATTTCCTGCAAGCGTTGCACGGCCGAAGGTTTCTCGATCTTGGCCATCAGGAACGCCTTGTCGCCAATCAGTTCGCGGGCCTCGCGGATGTCTTCCGGGCGCTGCACGAACGACAGCGCCACCCAGTCCACGCCCAGCTCCAGGCCGAAACTCAGGTCGCGGCGGTCCTTGGCGGTCAAGGGGCTGAGTTCCAACAGCGCTTGCGGCACGTTCACGCCTTTGCGGTCGGACAACTCGCCGCCATTGAGCACGGTGGTGTCGATGGCGTCGGCATGTTTGGTAATCACGCGCAGGCGCAGCTTGCCGTCGTCCAGCAGCAGGTCCATGCCCGGTTCAAGGGCCGCGATGATTTCCGGGTGGGGCAGGTTGATGCGGCGCTGGTCGCCGGGCGTCGGGTCCAGGTCCAGGCGCAGGGCCTGGCCGCGAATCAACTGCACCTTGCCCTCGGCAAAACGCCCAACCCGCAGCTTCGGGCCTTGCAGGTCCATAAGAATGCCCAGCGGGTAATTCAACTGGCGCTCCACCTGGCGAATCCACTGGTAACGCTGGGCATGGTCGGCGTGCTCGCCGTGGCTGAAGTTGAGGCGGAAGATATTCACCCCGGCTTCAACCAGCTCGCGGATGTCATCGATACCGTCGGTGGCCGGGCCCAGGGTGGCGAGGATTTTGACCTTCTTGTCAGGCGTCATGGTTGGCAGTCTCAAGGATCAGGATGGCGCGGAAGTCGTTGACGTTGGTGCGGGTCGGCTCGGTGATGATCAGCCCGTCGAGGGCGGCGAAATAGCCGTAGCCGTTGTTGTTATCCAACTCGTCGCTGGCCGACAGGCCCAGTGCCTCGGCGCGGGCGTAACTGCTGGGGGTCATGATGGCGCCGGCGTTGTCTTCCGAGCCGTCGATGCCATCGGTGTCGCCGGCCAGGGCGTATACGCCGGGCAGGCCCTTGAGGCTGTCGGTGAGGCTGAGCAGGAACTCCGCATTGCGCCCGCCACGGCCATTGCCGCGCACGGTGACGGTGGTTTCGCCACCGGAGAGGATCACGCACGGCGCCGCGAGTGGCTGGCCATGCTGGACAATCTGCCGGGCGATACCGGCGTGCACCTTGGCCACCTCCCGCGCTTCACCTTCCAGGTCGCCAAGGATCAGCGGGCTGAACCCGGCCTGGCGCACTTTCACCGCCACCGCCTCCAGGGATTGCTGCGGGCGGGCGATCAATTGGAAGTGGCTGCGGGCGAGTACCGGGTCGCCGGGCTTGACCGTTTCTGACGCGGGGTTTTGCAACCAGTTGCGCACTGAGGTGGGGGCGTCGATACCGTAACGCTTGAGGATCGCCAGGGCCTGCTGCGAGGTGCTGGGGTCGCCGACGGACGGGCCGGAGGCAATCACCGTGGCCTGGTCGCCCGGCACATCGGAAATTGCATAGGTGTAGACGGTGGCCGGCCACGCCGCCTTGGCCAGTCGCCCGCCCTTGATCGCCGAGAGGTGCTTGCGCACGCAGTTCATCTCGCCAATGGTGGCGCCGGATTTGAGCAGGGCTTTGTTGATGCTTTGCTTGTCTGCCAGGCTGATGCCTTCGGCGGGCAAGGCCAGCAACGCGGAGCCGCCACCGGAGAGCAGAAAGATCACACGGTCGTCTTCGGTCAGGTGGCTGATCAGTTCCAGTACGCGCTGGGCCACGGCCAGGCCGGCAGCGTCAGGGACCGGGTGGGCGGCTTCGACCACCTCGATTTTTTTGCACGGCGCGCCGTGGCCGTAGCGGGTGACCACCAGGCCCGACACTTCGCCCTGCCAGCAGTCCTCGACGACAAGCGCCATGGCGGCCGCGGCCTTACCGGCGCCGACCACGATCACCCGGCCACTGCGGTCGGCGGGCAGGTAAGGTTCAAGGACTAGCCGGGGGTGGGCAGCGTCGATGGCTGCGGCGAACAGCTCGCGAAGCAGGTGTTGCGGATCGACCGACATAAGCGGGCTCCCGGGGATTCTTGTTGTTAGGAGTGCAGCTATTTCAGATTTGAAATGCGGTCAAAATGTGGGAGGGGGCTTGCTCCCGATAGCGGTGTATCAGTCGACATAGTGGTTGAATGACAGATTGCTATCGGGAGCAAGCCCCCTCCCACACTGGATTGCATTCCAAGGTGTCTTACTTCTCGCGAATCGAGAAATTGGCCATATGCTCCAGGCCCTTGATCAGCGCCGAGTGGTCCCAGTTACCGCCGCCAATCGCCGTGCAGGTGCTGAACACTTGCTGGGTGCCGGCGGTGTTGGGCAGGTTGATCCCCAGTTCCTTGGCGCCGGCCAATGCCAGGTTCAGGTCCTTCTGGTGCAGGTTGATACGGAAGCCCGGGTCGAAGGTGCCCTTGATCATTCGCTCGCCATGCACTTCCAGGATCTTCGACGACGCAAAGCCGCCCATCAGCGCTTCACGCACCTTGGCCGGGTCGGCACCGTTTTTTGCGGCGAACAGCAGCGCTTCAGCCACCGCCTGGATGTTCAGCGCGACGATGATCTGGTTGGCAACCTTGGCGGTCTGGCCATCGCCGTTGCCACCCACCAGGGTGATGTTCTTGCCCATGCTCTGGAACAGCCCCAGGGCGCGTTCGAAGGTCTGTGGCTCGCCACCGACCATGATGCTCAAGGTACCGGCCTTGGCGCCGACTTCACCGCCGGACACTGGCGCATCGAGGTACTGTGCGCCGCTCTGGTTGATCTTGGCGGCGAACGCTTTGGTCGCGGTGGGGGAGATCGAACTCATGTCGATCACCACTTTGTTCGGCGACAGGCCGGCGGCTACACCGTCGGCGCGGAACAGCACGTCATCGACCTGCGGGGTATCCGGGACCATCACAATGATGAACTCGGCTTCCTGGGCGACTTGTTGCGGGTTGGCCAGGGCGATGGCGCCGGCAGCGATCAGCTCGGCGGGAGCCTTGCCGTGGTGTTCCGAGAGAAACAGTTGGTGACCGGCTTTCTGCAGGTTAGCCGCCATGGGTTGGCCCATGATGCCGGTGCCGATAAATCCGATTTTAGCCATGATGAAAATCCTCTTGTTGTTAGGTCTACAGGCCTGGCACGGTCTGCTAAGCGCAGCAGATCCCCTGTGGGAGGGGGCTTGCTCCCGATAGCGGTGCATCAGTCGACACACCTGTTGAATGACAGATTGCTATCGGGAGCAAGCCCCCTCCCACATTGGTTTTGTGTTGTTTGTGTCAGATCGCGTTATGAGTTTTGAGCCAACCCAAACCCGCTTCGGTCGTGGTCAACGGCTTGTACTCACAGCCAACCCAACCCGTATAACCAATGCGGTCCAGATGCTCGAACAGGAAGCGATAGTTGATCTCCCCAGTCCCCGGCTCATTGCGCCCCGGGTTATCCGCCAGTTGGATATGGTTGATCTCACCCAGGTGCGCCGCCATGGTCCGCGCCAAGTCACCTTCCATGATTTGCATGTGATAGATGTCGTATTGCAGGAACAGGTTGTCACTGCCCACCTGTTCACGAATCGACAGGGCCTGGGCGGTGTTATTCAGGTAGAAGCCCGGGATGTCACGGGTGTTGATCATCTCCATCACCAGCTTGATGCCCACTGCCTGCAGCTTGTCGGCGGCGTACTTGAGGTTGGCGACAAAGGTCTTTTCCAGGGTTTCATCGTCCACACCTTGTGGCCGGATACCCGCCAGGCAGTTGACCTGGGTGTTGCCCAGTACCTGGGCGTAAGCGATGGCCAGCTTGACCCCGGCGCGAAACTCCTCGACCCGGTCCGGGTGGCAGGCCAGGCCGCGCTCACCCTTGGCCCAGTCACCGGCCGGCAAGTTGAACAGCACTTGGGTCAGGCCATTGGCATCGAGCTGCGCCTTGATCTCGGCGGAGCTCAATTCATACGGGAACAGGTATTCCACACCTTCGAAGCCGGCATCAGCGGCTGCCTTGAAGCGAGCAAGGAAGTCCTGTTCGGTGAACAGCATGGACAGGTTGGCGGCAAAGCGCGGCATAGGGTTCTCCTTAATCGAGCAGGGAAATGGCAGTCGGCGCATCGTTGCCGACCAAGGCCAGGTCTTCGAATTCATTGACGGCGTTGATCTCGGTGCCCATGGAAATATTGGTCACCCGCTCCAGAATAATCTCAACGATCACCGGCACCTTGAATTCTTCGATCATTTCCTGGGCGCGGCGCAAGGCTGGTTGGATCTGGCCTGGCTCGAACACACGCAGGGCCTTGCAACCCAGGCCTTCGGCGACCGCCACATGGTCGACGCCATAACCGTTGAGTTCCGGCGCATTGAGGTTGTCGAAGGACAGCTGCACGCAGTAGTCCATTTCAAAGCCGCGCTGGGCCTGGCGGATCAAGCCCAGGTAGGAGTTGTTCACCACCACGTGGATGTACGGCAGCTTGAACTGTGCCCCCACGGCCAGCTCTTCGATCATGAACTGGAAGTCGTAGTCGCCCGACAGCGCCACCACCTTGCGGCTCGGATCGGCCTTGACCACACCCAGCGCCGCCGGAATGGTCCAGCCCAATGGGCCGGCCTGGCCGCAGTTGATCCAGTGGCGTGGCTTGTACACATGCAGGAACTGCGCGCCGGCAATCTGCGACAAACCGATGGTGCTGACGTAGCAGGTGTCTTTGCCGAACACCTGGTTCATCTCTTCGTACACGCGTTGCGGCTTGACCGGTACGTTGTCGAAGTGCGTCTTGCGGTGCAGGGTGGCTTTGCGCTGCTGGCAGTCATGCAGCCAGGCGCTGCGGTCCTTGAGCTTGCCGGCGGCTTTCCATTCGCGGGCCACTTCAATGAACATCGTCAGCGCGGAACCGGCGTCGGACACAATGCCCAGGTCCGGGGTGAACACGCGTCCAATCTGCGTCGGCTCGATGTCGACGTGAATGAATTTTCGCCCTTCGGTGTACACCTCTACCGAACCGGTGTGGCGGTTGGCCCAGCGGTTACCGATGCCCAGCACCACGTCCGACTTGAGCATCGTTGCGTTGCCATAACGATGGGACGTTTGCAGGCCGACCATGCCCACCATCAGCGGGTGATCGTCGGGGATGGTGCCCCAGCCCATGAGGGTCGGGATCACTGGAATGCCGGTCAACTCGGCGAACTCCACCAGCAGCTCGCTGGCGTCGGCGTTGATCACGCCGCCACCGCTCACCAGCAATGGGCGTTCAGCCTGATCCAGCAGCGCCAGGGCTTTTTCGACCTGGATGCGCGTGGCCAAGGGCTTGGCCAGGGGCAGGGGCTGGTAGGCGTCGATGTCGAATTCGATCTCGGCCATCTGCACGTCGAATGGCAGGTCGATCAATACTGGGCCGGGGCGGCCGGAGCGCATTTCATAGAAGGCCTTCTGGAAGGCGTAGGGCACTTGGCCCGGTTCGAGAACGGTGGTCGCCCACTTGGTCACCGGCTTGACGATGCTGGTGATGTCCACGGCCTGGAAGTCTTCCTTGTGCATCCGGGCGCGGGGTGCTTGCCCGGTGATGCACAGGATCGGGATCGAGTCGGCCGAGGCGCTGTACAGGCCGGTGACCATGTCGGTGCCCGCCGGGCCGGAAGTGCCGATGCACACGCCGATATTGCCGGCCTTGGTGCGGGTGTAGCCCTCGGCCATGTGCGAGGCGCCTTCAACGTGGCGAGCAAGGACGTGATCGATGCCACCCACCTTCTGCAAGGCCGAATACAAGGGGTTGATCGCGGCGCCTGGGATACCGAAGGCGGTATCCACACCTTCACGGCGCATCACCAGGACGGCGGCTTCGATTGCTCTCATTTTGCTCATGGTTTTGGTGCCTCTTGCGTTTTGTAATTGTATACAAGTGGTGTTTGTCCAAAGTGTATTCACGGCGGGCTGCGCAGGTCAATGCATTTTGTAAACTGACCTTTGCGTTGGTCGGAACGGCTTTTTTAGACGTATGGAGCTTATGTTGGAAAATATTGTATACAAAAATAAAACTGATTGTGTTCTATTTGTTTGATCGAGCATCTGATCAAACAGAACTCCACCGCTTTACCCATAACAAGATGAGGACGGCACCTATGAGCGCTTTAACCTTGAAACTCGCCACCCAACTGGCCAGCCAGGCCCTTACCGCAGGCCGCACGATTTCTGCTGCGCCGTTGACCATTGCGGTACTCGACAGTGGTGGCCACCTGATCACCCTGCAGCGTGAAGACGGCGCCAGCCTGCTGCGCCCGCAAATCGCCATCGGCAAGGCCTGGGGCGCAATTGCCCTGGGCAAAGGCTCACGCTTGCTGGCACTGGACGCGCAGCAACGGCCGGCGTTTATTGCTGCGTTGAATAGCCTGGGGCAGGGCAGCGTGGTGCCGGCACCGGGTGGGGTGTTGATTCGCGATCAGGCGGGGTTGGTGTTGGGGGCGATCGGGATCAGTGGGGATACGTCGGATATTGATGAGCAGTGTGCGATCACGGCGATCGAGGGGGTGGGGTTGATGGCGGATGCGGGGGTGTCTGCCTGATACTTCAGTGACTGGCAGGGCCTCTTCGCGAGCAAGCCCGCTCCCACATTTTGTCTGTATTCACAAATAGATATCTGTGAACCCAATCCAATGTGGGGGCGGGCTTGCTCGCGAAGGGGGCAGCTCGGTCTCGGCGCTATACCCAAACCGCATCCCACAGCGGATAGTCGCCAATCCGCTTCACCAAACCGGCCCGCAGAGGATTGGCCACCACATACCTGGCCATTTTTACCAGATCGTCTTCCTTGCGCAGTGTTCGGTCATGAAAGCTGGTTTGCCAAAGACGCCCTTTGCGGCCTGTGGCACCGTTCACAGTTCGGGTGCTTTTGGATTTCACTTGGCACAGCAGATCTCCCAGCGAGCCTTTTTTCAGTTCGATCAGCCAGTGGAAATGATCAGGCATAACCACCCAGGCCAGGGAGTTAGCCAGCCCTTGGTACTGGGCCAACCTGAATTGCCAGACCACCAACCTACCTAAGTGAAAGTCACTGAATATCGGTACACGTTCGTGGGTGTTGGTGGTGATTAGGTAGATGCGATTTGATTCGCTGAACCGGCCGATGCGCAGACGATGTGAGCTAGCGTGACCAAGCATTCCATTGCCTCTCTTCAGATAGTGTTCTGAGAGGCTAGAGCTGGGTGGTTGATGCTGATTGACAGGCTTTTGGCAGGATGTGTCTGGGAGGGCGCTTTCGCGAGCAAGCCCGCTCCCACATGGGCTCAGCGGCGTTAATACAATGTGTGTCCGGAACCCAATCCAATGTGGGAGCGGGCTTGCTCGCGAATAGCACAGGCACCACGGCCCCTCAGTCCAGCTCACACCCCTTGAGCACCAACCGAATAATCGTCTGCGCCGCCGCCTCATAGTCGGCCTCATCCAACTTGGCCTTGCCGGTGACCGCCGAGATCTGCCAGTCAAAATCCGCATAGGTCTGGGTTGCTGCCCAGATGCTGAACATCAGGTGGTTAGGGTCAATGGTGGCAATCAAGCCACGGTCCACCCAGTTCTGGATGCAATCGATGTTGTGCTTGGCCTGGGCGTTTAGCTGGTCAACCTGCTCGGTGCTCAGGTGCGGGGCGCCGTGCATGATTTCGCTGGCGAATACCTTGGAGGCGAAGGGCAGGTCACGGGAAATGCGGATTTTCGAGCGGATGTAATTGCTCAGCACCTCCTTGGGCTCGCCGTCCGGGTTGAACGGCGTGGAGGCGGCCAGGATCGGCTCGATAATGCTCTCGAGCACCTCGCGGTAGAGGTTGTCCTTGGACTTGAAGTAGTAGTAGACGTTGGGCTTGGGCAGCCCGGCCTTGGCGGCGATATCGCTGGTCTTGGTCGCGGCGAAGCCCTTGTCGGCAAACTCCTCGCTCGCCGCCCGCAGGATTTTTTCTTTGTTGCGCTCGCGAATGCTGCTCATAAACCAGAGATTTCCTTGCCATGACAGGCGGTTGCGCATGGTAGCACCGGCCATCCGGGTGCCTCAACAATCTGCCCATAACGCCTTGCGCCGCGCTATGCTCGCCCGATCTCCCCCTTACGGATACTTGATTCATGGCAGGAAGCAGCTTGTTGGTACTGATCGACGATATCGCCGCGGTTCTTGATGACGTCGCACTGATGACAAAAATGGCGGCAAAGAAGACCGCCGGTGTACTGGGTGACGACCTGGCACTCAATGCCCAGCAAGTTTCCGGTGTGCGCGCCGAGCGGGAAATTCCGGTGGTGTGGGCGGTGGCCAAGGGCTCGTTTATCAACAAGTTGATCCTGGTGCCCGCCGCGCTGTTGATCAGCGCCTTTGCCCCGTGGGCGGTAACGCCGCTGTTGATGCTTGGCGGCGCGTACCTGTGTTTTGAAGGCTTCGAGAAACTCGCGCATAAATTCCTGCACAGCAAGGCCGAGGATCAGGCCGAACATGCGCAGTTGGTCGAAGCCGTGGCCGACCCGGCGACCGATCTGGTGGCCTTTGAAAAGGGCAAGATCAAAGGCGCGATCCGCACCGACTTTATCCTCTCGGCGGAAATCATCGCCATCACCCTCGGCACCGTGGCCGACGCGCCGTTGATGCAGCAGGTGATCGTGCTGTCGGGCATTGCGATCGTCATGACCGTGGGCGTCTACGGGCTGGTGGCCGGTATCGTCAAGCTGGACGATTTGGGCCTGTGGCTCACCCAGAAGCCTGGCCAGGCGGCGCGCAGTATTGGCGGCGCAATCTTGCGGGCAGCACCGTACATGATGAAGAGCCTGTCGGTGATTGGCACGGCGGCGATGTTCCTGGTAGGCGGCGGGATTCTCACCCATGGCGTGCCGGTGGTGCATCACTGGATCGAAACGGTCAGCCAGGGCGCGGGCGGGGTGGCGTGGCTGGTACCGACGCTGCTCAATGGTGTGGCGGGGATTATCGCTGGGGCGGTGGTGCTGGCAGTGGTCGCAGTGGTCGGCAAGGCGTGGAAAGCGCTGAAGGCTTGATGCTGACGGCAATAAAAAAGGCCATTCATTCGAATGGCCTTTTTAGTGGGCGTTTGTTACTCGGCAATCTGCAACTTGCGCGATTCCGTATAGATATACCGCACCTTCTCATACTCGAACGGCGAGTTCATCTGACCGTAGCGGAAGCTGGTCTGGTAGCGCTTGTCCACCGCGCGCAGGGCCCAGATTTCCGGGTGGTTGGAGCTGACTTCGGACACGTTGAGGAAGTTGATCTGGGTTTCGGCGCCGTAGTCGACGATCAGGCCGGTGGTGTCACGCAGGTTCGAGGGGCCGAAAATCGGCAGTACCACGTACGCGCCGCCGGGCACGCCGTAGAAACCCAGGGTCTGGCCGAAGTCTTCGCTCTGGCGCGGCAGGCCCATGGCGGTGGCCGGGTCCCACAGGCCGGCGACGCCGATGGTGGTGTTGACCAGCAGGCGCCCGGTGGTTTCCAGGGAGCGGTGGCCCTTGAGTTGCAGCAGGCTGTTCAACAGGTTGGGCACGTCGCCCAGGTTGTTGAAGAAGTTGCTCACGCCGGTGCGCAGGAAACTCGGTGTGACATAACGGTAGCCATTGACCACTGGCAGGAACACCCACTGGTCGAAGCGGTAGTTGAAGTGGTACACGCGGCGGTTCCACGACTCCAACGGGTCATACACGTTGAGGGCGGTCAGCGATGAGCGTTCAAACTCGCGCTGGTCCAGGCCCGGGTTGAACTTGAGCTTGGTCAGCGGCTCCTTGAAGCCGTCAGTATCGACCTTGACCGGTTCATGGGCCTTGCTGTTGTCGGCATTGGCCACGCCTGCGCACATCAGTGCGGCAAGCAGCAGAAGATATTTAGCCACGGAAGAACTCCAGCATGGCGTCGGCGTTGACGCGGTAATTGAGGTTGCCGCAGTGGCCGCCCAGCGGGTAGACGGTCAAGCGATCGCCGAAGGTTTTACGCAGGAAACCCAGGTCGCCAGGGCCGAGGATCACGTCGTCGGCGTTGTGCATCACGGCGATTTTCGGGCTGTCGCGCAGGTAGTCCTTGAGGGCGTACAGGCTGACCTGGTCGATCAGTTGCAGCAGGCTGCCGCCGTCGGAGCGGGCGCGCCACATCGGGATCACTTGTTCGGTGAGGTAGCAGTCGAAGTCGCATTGCAGCGCACGCTTGAGGAACGGCGTGAGGCTGGTGCCTTCGGTGATTGGATACTTCGGAGGAATGATCAGGCCGCGGCGGTTGATCAGGTCCGAGGTGAAGGCGATGTCGGCTGCCGAAAAGCGGAACGAGGTGCCGATCAGCATGGCCATCTGTTCGTTGCTCAGGTGCTGCTTGGACTGCTGGAAGTCATAGAGCAGCGCATCGTTGAGATCGATGTAGCCTTTTTGCTGGAAGTAACGCGTCAGTTTGCTCAACACCAGCTCATAGAAGGTGGTGGTGTTGTTGATGCCCTTGACCTCGGTCTGTACCAGCTTGTCGAGGTTGGTAATCGAGGTGTAGAGGTTGACCGGCGGGTTGAGCAGCAGCACTTTCTTGAAGTTGAAGCTGCGACGGGTCTCGTCCAGCTTGCTCACAAACGCTGCATCCAGGGCGCCGAGGCTGTAGCCGGTGAGGTAAAAGTCGGTCACCGGCAACGAGGCGTTCTGTGCGCGCACGGCTTGCATCACGCGGTACATGTCTTCGGCGTCTTCCTGGGTGATACCCGGGGTGGCGAAGCGTGAAGCGGCGCTGATGAAGTCGAAGCTGGTAGGCGATGACAGCTGCACCACATGGTAGCCGGCCTGGTAATACAGCTTTTTCAGGTATTCGTTGATGCTGCTGTCAAACCGCGCGCCGGTGCCGGCGATCAGGAAGATCAGCGGCGCGGCGCGGTCCTGCTTGGCAATGCGGTAGGTGAGTTTTTTCACCGCCCAGAAGTTGTCCGGCAGGCTGAACTCGCGCTCGGGGCGCATATTCAAGGTGTAATCGGATTGGTTGATCTCGTCGTCAGTCGGCAGTTTTGGCCGAAGGTCGGGGGGGGTGGTGGCGATGGTCGCTTCGAACGGATTGGTCAAAGGGTAGCCATAGCTGGCTGCGTCGATATCGACCGCCAGTGCTGACGCACTCAAAAATAGGCTGCCCAGCAAGGCAGCACAGCGCAAGGAACGGAGCATGACTTAATCCCTAAGAGGAAACGTGCTGAATGAAGTTCGCAGGCTATGACCACCGCGTTGCCACCGAAGTGCCAGCCTGCGGCACGAAAAGTCGGAAAAAGCGTCGGAATCGGGGTAATAGTTGCCAGAAGATACACTTTGCCAGGCTATGTTGAATAGATATCTGCGCTAACACCTTGCTAACGGCCGCTGTGGGATTAAGCTGAGCGCCGTTTTTGCCTATCGGAGTGCCCCATGTCTCGTCGTTTGCCGTTGATCCTGCTGCTTATTGCCCTGCCGTTATGGCTGGCCGCCAGTTATGCCGCACGCTACGGCTTTATGGAGGATGGACAGTGGGTTGGGCTATGTGCTGATGAGGCCAGCCGCTGGGAATGCCAGGTGCGTTCGAACCTGGGGCTGATGATTCACTTCAAGGTGCTGGGGTGGGCAGCGCTGGTGACGTCGGTGCTGGCGTTTTTCGTGCCGGGGCGTACCGGTTGGGCCTTGGCGGTGCTGGGGATGGTGTTCGGGTTTCCGGCATTGGCGTTGTACAACACCACGTTTGCGGTGTTTGCCGTGGTGATTGCGGGGTTGCGGTTGGTCCGCAAGTCGCGGGGCGCCTGATAGGGCCTCTTCGCGAGCAAGCCCGCTCCCACATGTTGTCTGTATTCACAAATAGAAATCTGTGAACCCAATCCAATGTGGGAGCGGGCTTGCTCGCGAAAGCGGTCTTAAGCCTTGCGCACCCGCAAGCAACGCCACAAGGCTACAACCATGAGCAAGCTGACCACTGCCCAACCCCATGCCTGCTGATTCATCAAGCCTTCACGGTACAACTGCGGCGCAATACCGGCACCGACAATGAAGGTCAGCAGTGCAATCTCCCGACGCGGTCCAGTCACTGGGCGTACCAGATACACCAGGGCCGGCAGCACCAGCGCCGCGCTCGGGAAGCTGCGATAACGCGGGTCAAACACCAGCGCCAACATCATCACCGCCCCCGCAAACCCGGCGATTGCCACCAGCCAGCCTGCGCGCTGCTCCAGCCAGTCGAATGCTCGCTCGCGCCAGCCTTCGCGGGCGCTCAGGGCCAGGGCGGCATGGGCCAGCACCAGCAGGTTCAACACCACCAGCAAGCCCGCCCACACCCATTCATCGTTGAAGCGTGCGGTGACGCGGGTCAATTCGGCCCAGGTGCCGATGGAGCAGGCTGCGACGGCACCGAGCAACGGCAGCATCAATGCGCAGCGCATGCTGCGAACGCGGCCGCCGAGCACCAGGGTGCCGAGCAGGATGAGCCCGCCCACCCCCAGCCACAGCGGCCAGTAGGGCACATTGGTTACGGGGCCGGCGAGGATGCCTTTGTCCTGGCGGTCTGCATCGAACAGCCCCCAGTAACCGCCGACGGCGCCTTCACTCGCACGTTTCCATGGCTGGTCAAAGGCCTCGATCAGGTTGTAGCGCCAGCCATTGGCTTCGGCCATGGCCACGAAACCACGCATGAACTTGGCTTCATTGACCCGGCTTGGCACGGCGGTTTCGCGCTGGCGGCCTTCGCTGGGCCAGCCGGTCTCGCCGATCACGATGTCCTTGGGTGCGAACTTGTGGCCAAAGGTCTGGCGTACATCACCCACGTGCTTGAGCGCCTGGTCGATGCCGGACGGATCATCTTCCCAATACGGCAGCAGGTGAATCGTCAGGAAGTCCACCGCCGGGGCGATTTGCGGGTGTTGCAACCAGAATTCCCAGACATCGGCATAGGTGACCGGCTGCTTGATCTGGCTTTTGACCTTATGGATCAGCGCCACCAGCTGCTTGGCGGTGACTTCCTTGCGCAACAGCGCTTCGTTGCCGACGATCACCGAGGTGACGATGTCGGGATAGGCGTTGGCGGAAGCGATCAGCTCGTTGATTTCCTTTTCGGTCGCCACGGGGTCACTGCTGACCCAGGCCCCGGCCATCACCGTCAAGCCATGCTTGCGCGCCAGCTCCGGCAAGGCTTCCAGACCGGTCATGGAATAGGTGCGAATGCATTCAAAGCGCGTGGCGAGCAGTGCCAGGTCGGCGTCGATGCGTTCGGGGCGCAGCTTGAACGGCTGGTCGAACGGAGATTGGTCCTTGTCGAACGGCGTGTAGGACGCACATTGCATCTTATGGCTGGCGCTGGCGACGTCCGGCAACACCACTGGCCGGCCGAGGCCGTACCAATAGCCGACAAGGGCAAGCAGGCCTAGGATCAAGGCAAGAAAATAGGGCAGGGCAGGGAAGCGGGCAGTCGCGGGCATGGTCGGCTTATCTGGGGGAGCAAAGGCGCGCATCTTACCTGCAATTGGCGCATCCCAGTGGGGCCGCATAGTTTTGACATGCAAAGTTCGGGCGGGATTCTGACGTCAAGTCCTAGGAAGTATCTTGCTGGCTATGTGATGTCGTTCCTTGCTTAGCCGAGGTCGCTGACAGAGCAGGTTCATGGATCCGGCAGGTTGATGATCGAAGTGTCAGCACTCCACTGATGTCTTGAGCAACCGGATCGATGCGCGTGAAGGGGGCGCGGTGCACCCTATAACAACAGATTGACGTCGCTCGGCATCCGTCGGGCGCAGCACTTTCGGGGAAGTACTATGAAGATGCGACGACTCTTGGGCGCAGCTGCCACTCTGGTAGTTGCGATGGGCTCCACACTGGCCAGCGCCGACAGCAAGACCCTGAGCATCGGCTACGTAGACGGTTGGTCCGACAGCGTGGCCACCACCCACGTGGCAGCAGAAGTAATCAAGGAAAAGCTTGGCTACGACGTGAAACTGCAAGCCGTCGCCACCGGGATCATGTGGCAGGGCGTTGCCACCGGCAAACTCGACGCCATGCTTTCCGCCTGGCTGCCCGTGACCCACGGTGAATACTGGGCCAAGAACAAGGACAAGGTGGTCGACTATGGCCCCAATTTCAAGGATGCGAAGATCGGCTTGATCGTGCCGGAGTACGTCAAGGCCAAGTCCATCGAAGACCTCAAGACCGATACCACCTTCAAGAACAAGATCGTCGGCATCGACGCGGGCTCAGGCGTGATGCTCAAGACCGACGAAGCGATCAAGCAATATGGCCTGGACTACAAACTGCAAGCCAGCTCGGGCGCGGCGATGATCGCCGAACTGACCCGCGCCGAAGACAAACAGGAATCCATTGCGGTGACCGGTTGGGTGCCGCACTGGATGTTCGCCAAGTGGAAACTGCGTTTCCTGGACGACCCTAAAGGGATTTATGGTGCTGCTGAATCCGTCAACAGCATCGGCAGCAAGGGCCTGGAGAAGAAAGCGCCGGAAGTCGCGGCCTTCCTGAAGAAATTCCAGTGGGCCTCCAAGGATGAGATCGGCGAAGTCATGCTCGCTATTCAAGAGGGCGCCAAGCCAGACGCAGCGGCCAAGGATTGGGTCGCCAAGCACCCTGAGCGTGTGGCGCAGTGGATTGCTAAATAACCCTGCCGCTTGATGCAGTCCCTGTGGGAGGGGGCTTGCTCCCGATAGCGGTGTGCCAGTCAATGCAAATTTGACTGACGCACCGCTATCGGGAGCAAGCCCCCTCCCACGTTAGTTTTGTACCGCCTCAAATTTTTCTGTGCACCCGCTAACCCTCGCTACACTCCCTCTACTACTAAGGTCGTCTGGAACCTGTTCCGCAGCCGCATACAGTGGATACGTTCCAATAATAAAAAAGCTGTGCTGCGAGGATAAAAACAATGAACGACAGCATTTACCTCTCGATTCAAAACAGCCCGCGTTTCAAGGAGCTGGTTAGAAAAAGGGAAAGGTTCGCCTGGATTCTCTCGGCGATCATGCTAGGGCTTTACTCCGGTTTCATCCTGTTGATTGCCTACGGGCCACAAATACTGGGTGCCAAACTCAGCCCCGGTTCATCCATCACCTGGGGCATCCCTATCGGGGTTGGGCTGATTGTGTCGGCCTTCATCCTCACCGGCATCTATGTACGCCGCGCCAACGGCGAATTCGACGACCTGAACAATGCGATTCTCAAGGAGGCTGCGCAATGATCCGTCGTCTATTGGCTGTACTCGGCGCTTCAGTCATTGCGCCTGCCGTTTGGGCGGCAGATGCATTGACCGGTGAAGTGCACAAGCAACCGCTGAACATTGCAGCGATCCTGATGTTCGTGGCCTTTGTCGGCGCGACGTTGTGCATCACCTACTGGGCGTCCAAGCGCAACAAGTCGGCGGCCGACTACTATGCGGCCGGCGGCAAGATCACCGGTTTCCAGAACGGCCTGGCGATCGCTGGCGACTACATGTCTGCCGCGTCCTTCCTGGGTATTTCCGCACTGGTGTTCACCTCCGGCTACGACGGCCTGATCTACTCGATCGGCTTCCTGGTGGGCTGGCCGATCATTCTGTTCCTGATCGCCGAGCGCCTGCGTAACCTGGGCAAGTACACCTTTGCCGACGTGGCGTCCTATCGCCTCGGGCAAACCCAGATCCGCAGCCTGTCGGCATGTGGTTCGCTGGTGGTGGTGGCGTTCTACCTGATCGCGCAGATGGTAGGCGCGGGCAAACTGATCCAGCTGCTGTTCGGCCTGGACTACCATGTGGCAGTGATCCTGGTCGGCATCCTGATGTGCATGTATGTGTTGTTCGGCGGCATGCTGGCGACCACCTGGGTGCAGATCATCAAGGCGGTGCTGTTGCTGTCGGGGGCCTCGTTCATGGCGTTGATGGTGATGAAGCACGTCAACTTCGACTTCAACACGCTGTTTTCCGAGGCGATCAAGGTTCACCCTAAAGGTGAAGCGATCATGAGCCCGGGCGGCCTGGTCAAGGATCCGATCTCGGCGTTCTCCCTGGGCCTGGCCCTGATGTTCGGTACCGCTGGCCTGCCGCACATCCTGATGCGCTTCTTCACTGTAAGCGACGCCAAGGAAGCGCGTAAGAGCGTGCTGTATGCCACGGGCTTCATCGGCTACTTCTATATCCTGACCTTTATCATCGGCTTCGGCGCGATTCTGCTGGTCAGCACCAACCCGGCGTTCAAGGATGCGGCAGGCGCCTTGCTCGGGGGTAACAACATGGCGGCGGTGCACCTGGCCAACGCGGTGGGGGGCAGTATCTTCCTGGGCTTCATCTCGGCCGTGGCGTTTGCCACTATCCTCGCGGTGGTTGCTGGCTTGACCCTGGCCGGTGCTTCGGCGGTGTCCCATGACCTGTATGCCAGCGTGATCAAGAAAGGCAAGGCCAACGAGAAGGATGAGATTCGCGTGTCGAAGATCACCACCATCGCCCTGGCAGTGCTGGCGATTGGCTTGGGTATCCTGTTCGAAAGCCAGAACATTGCGTTCATGGTCGGCCTGGCGTTCTCGATTGCTGCCAGCTGTAACTTCCCGGTGCTGCTGCTTTCCATGTACTGGAAAAACCTCACCACCCGTGGCGCCATGATCGGCGGCTGGCTGGGCTTGATCAGTGCCGTGGGCCTGATGATCCTTGGTCCGACCATCTGGGTCTCGATCCTGCACCATGAAAAAGCCATCTTCCCGTATGAATACCCGGCGCTGTTTTCGATGATCATTGCGTTCGTCGGCATCTGGTTCTTCTCCATCACCGACAAGTCGGCGGCGGCAGAGAAAGAGCGTGCGCTGTACTTCCCGCAGTTTGTGCGTTCGCAGACTGGCCTGGGGGCGAGCGGGGCGGTTAACCACTAAGGTAGTAGCTCAATAAGAAATGCCCCGGTCGAAAGGCCGGGGTATTTTTTTGCCTGAAAATCTGTAGTGGGTGGGCTGGCCTCATCGGGAGCAAGCCCCCTCCCACATTTGACTGTGTTCACAAGTTGAAATCTGTGAACCCAATCCAGTGTGGGAGGGGGCTTGCTCCCGATGGCGGTACACCAGGCACCACACATAAAAACGGCCTCCACTGAGGGAGGCCGTTTTCAGTACAACCAAGCAGTTGAGTGCTTACTTGCGATCTTCCAGCTTGGTAATGTCACGCGACTCGTAGCCGGTGTACAGCTGGCGCGGGCGGCCAATCTTGTACGGGCTGGAGAGCATTTCTTTCCAGTGGGAGATCCAGCCCACGGTCCGCGCCAGGGCGAAGATCACGGTGAACATGCTGGTTGGAATGCCGATCGCCTTGAGGATGATCCCCGAGTAGAAGTCGACGTTCGGGTACAGCGAGCGTTCGATGAAGTACGGGTCGGTCAGGGCGATCTCTTCCAGGCGCATGGCCAGTTCGAGTTGCGGATCGTTCTTGATGCCCAGTTCCTTCAACACTTCGTCGCAGGTCTGCTTCATCACGGTGGCGCGTGGGTCGCGGTTCTTGTAGACCCGGTGACCGAAGCCCATCAACTTGAACGGATCGTTCTTGTCCTTGGCCTTGGCGATGAAGGTGTCGATGTTGGACACATCGCCGATTTCATCGAGCATGGTCAATACGGCTTCGTTCGCACCGCCGTGGGCAGGGCCCCACAGCGCAGCGATACCGGCGGCGATACAGGCGAACGGGTTGGCACCCGAAGAACCGGCCAGGCGTACGGTGGAGGTGGAGGCGTTCTGCTCGTGGTCGGCGTGGAGGATGAAGATCCGGTCCATGGCCTTGGCGAGCGTCGGGCTGATCGGTTTGATCTCGCACGGGGTGTTGAACATCATGTGCAGGAAGTTTTCCGCGTACGTCAGGTCGTTGCGCGGGTACATCATGGGCTGGCCCATGGAGTACTTGTAAACCATTGCGGCCAGGGTCGGCATCTTGGCAACCAGGCGGATCGCGGAGATTTCGCGATGCTGCGGGTTATTGATGTCCAGGGAGTCGTGATAGAAGGCCGACAGGGCGCCGACCACACCGCACATGACGGCCATCGGGTGGGCGTCGCGACGGAAGCCGTTGAAGAAGGTCTTCAACTGCTCGTGAACCATGGTGTGGTTCTTCACGGTGCTGACGAACTGGGCTTTCTGCTCGGCTGTTGGCAATTCGCCATTTAGCAGCAGGTAGCAGGTTTCCAGGTAGTCCGACTTTTCAGCCAGTTGCTCGATCGGGTAACCGCGATGAAGCAGGATGCCATTGTCACCATCGATATAGGTGATCTTCGACTCGCAGGACGCGGTCGACATGAAGCCTGGGTCGAAAGTAAAACGGCCCGTGGCCGTCAGGCCCCGTACGTCGATAACATCGGGACCAACGGTGCCGGTTAAAATGGGCAGCTCGACGGGGGCTGCGCCCTCGATGATCAACTGCGCTTTTTTGTCAGCCATGTGGCCTCCTATTTATGCTTCAAATCATCAGACAGACCCCCCACGCAGGGCCCGCACCACTATATTGATATAAATCCAGATGTCAATTTGCCTAAAGTCTTGCGCCAGAAGGCTTTAACCGTACTTTTTCGTCGAAATTGACTGCCATTTACGCCTTTTATCCCGTCAGCGCAATCAGCTATTAGGGTGAGGTGTGCGCGTTGTCATTAGTAACCTAACTGTCTATACTCGGCCACCGACCGCCAAGGGCTTTTGGGCTTGCTTTCATTGGGGGTCGCACTCCCTGGGTGGTGCTTACCTGACCAGTGCACTCCCCGACAACTTTGCCCTGATTGTTAGGGGCTCTTAAGTGTGAAAAAAGCCGTGAATAGCCAACGACCTGTAAACCTAGACCTAAGGACCATCAAACTCCCCATCACCGGCGTTACGTCGTTCCTGCACCGTGTTTCCGGCATCATCCTGTTCCTGGGCTTGGGCATCATGCTTTATGCATTGAGCAAATCCCTGGGTTCCGAGGAAGGTTACGCCGAGGTGAAGGCATGCTTGACCAGCCCGCTGGCCAAGTTCGTAGCATGGGGCCTCTTGTCCTCTCTTCTGTATCACCTGGTAGCCGGTGTGCGCCACTTGATCATGGACATGGGCATCGGTGAGACGCTGGAAGGCGGCCGCCTGGGCTCGAAAATCATCATCGCCATTTCCGTGGTGCTGATCGTTCTGGCAGGAGTTTGGATATGGTAACCAGCGTTACGAATCTGTCGCGTTCGGGCCTCTATGACTGGATGGCACAGCGTGTGTCTGCGGTCGTTCTCGCGGCTTATTTCATTTTCCTGATCGGATACCTCGTCGCAAACCCGGGCATCGGCTATGAGCAATGGCACGGCCTGTTTTCCCACAATGCGATGCGAATCTTCAGTCTGCTGGCCCTTGTAGCCCTGGGCGCACACGCCTGGGTTGGCATGTGGACCATCGCGACTGACTACCTGACGCCGATGGCGCTGGGCAAGTCCGCGACTGCAGTACGTTTCCTCTTCCAGGCAGTATGCGGCGTCGCGATGTTCGCTTACTTCGTCTGGGGTGTGCAGATTCTTTGGGGTATCTGATTCATGGCTAACATTCCAACTATTTCATTCGACGCCATCATTATTGGTGGCGGCGGTGCTGGCATGCGCGCTGCGCTGCAGCTGGCCCAGGGTGGTCACAAGACTGCCGTGATCACCAAGGTGTTCCCGACGCGCTCCCACACCGTATCGGCCCAGGGTGGCATCACCTGCGCCATCGCGTCCGCCGACCCGAACGATGACTGGCGCTGGCACATGTACGATACCGTCAAGGGTTCCGACTACATCGGTGACCAGGACGCTATCGAATACATGTGTCAGGAAGGCCCGGCCGCGGTGTTCGAGCTGGACCACATGGGGCTGCCGTTCTCCCGTACCGAGCAGGGTCGTATCTACCAGCGTCCATTCGGCGGCCAGTCGAAGGATTACGGTAAAGGTGGCCAGGCTGCCCGTACCTGCGCTGCGTCCGACCGCACCGGTCACGCACTGCTGCACACCCTTTATCAGGGCAACCTGAAAGCTGGCACCACGTTCCTGAACGAGTACTACGCGGTTGACCTGGTCAAGAACGCGCAAGGCGAGTTCGTCGGTGTGATCGCTATCTGCATCGAAACCGGTGAAACCACCTACATCCGCGCCAAGGCTACCGTTCTGGCGACCGGCGGTGCAGGTCGTATCTACGCGTCGACCACCAACGCCCTGATCAACACCGGTGACGGCGTCGGCATGGCGCTGCGCGCTGGCGTGCCGGTACAAGACATCGAAATGTGGCAGTTCCACCCGACCGGCATCGCCGGCGCCGGCGTACTGGTGACCGAAGGTTGCCGTGGTGAAGGTGGCTACCTGATCAACAAGCATGGCGAGCGTTTCATGGAGCGTTATGCTCCGAACGCCAAAGACCTTGCTGGTCGTGACGTTGTGGCCCGTTCGATGGTTAAAGAGATCATTGCCGGCAACGGCTGTGGCCCGAATGGCGACCACGTACTGCTCAAGCTCGATCACCTCGGTGAAGAAGTACTGCACAGCCGCCTGCCTGGTATCTGCGAGCTGTCCAAGACTTTCGCACACGTTGACCCGGTGGTTGCACCGGTTCCGGTTGTTCCGACTTGCCACTATATGATGGGCGGCGTGCCGACCAACATTCATGGCCAGGCGATCACCCAGAACGCCGACGGCCAGGACGAGATCATCCATGGTCTGTTCGCGGTAGGCGAAGTGGCATGCGTATCGGTTCACGGCGCCAACCGCCTGGGCGGCAACTCGCTGCTCGACCTGGTGGTCTTCGGCCGCGCGGCCGGCCTGCACCTGGAAAAAGCGCTGACCGACGGCATCGAATACGATGACGCCACCGACGCCAACATTGAAGCTGCCCTGGCGCGCCTCAACGCTCTGAACGAGCGCACTGATGGCGAAGACGTGGCAACCCTGCGTCGCGAGTTGCAAAACTGCATGCAGAACTACTTCGGTGTGTTCCGTACCGGCGAATACATGCAGAAGGGTATCGCCCAGCTGGCCGACCTGCGCAAGCGTATCGCCAACGTCAAGATCAATGATAAGAGCCAGGCGTTCAACACTGCTCGTATCGAAGCCCTTGAGCTGCAAAACCTGTTGGAAGTGGCTGAAGCGACTGCGATCGCCGCCGAGGTTCGTAAAGAATCCCGTGGTGCTCACGCTCGTGAAGACTTTGAAGATCGCGATGACGAAAACTGGTTGTGCCACACCCTGTACTTCCCGGGTGACAAGCGCGTAACCAAGCGTGCCGTGAACTTCTCGCCGAAGACGGTTCCGACGTTTGAACCGAAGATTCGGACTTACTAAGGGTGGCTGCCATGTTGAAAGTCAGTGTTTATCGCTACAACCCTGATCAGGACGCTGCGCCGTTCATGCAGGAATTTTCGGTCGATACCGGTGGTAAAGACCTGATGGTGCTGGACGTGCTGGCCCTGATCAAAGAGCAGGACGAGGGTTTCTCCTATCGTCGCTCTTGCCGTGAAGGTGTCTGCGGCTCCGACGGCATGAACATCAACGGCAAGAACGGCCTGGCGTGCATCACGCCGCTGTCCGCCGTCGTTAAAGGCAACAAGCTGATCGTTCGTCCTCTGCCAGGTTTGCCGGTTATCCGTGACCTGGTCGTCGATATGAGCATCTTCTACAAGCAATACGAGAAAGTTAAGCCGTTCCTGCAGAACGACACGCCGGCTCCGGCCATCGAGCGTCTGCAGTCCCCAGAAGAGCGTGAAAAGCTCGACGGTCTGTACGAGTGCATCCTGTGCGCTTGCTGCTCGACTTCGTGCCCGTCCTTCTGGTGGAACCCGGACAAGTTCCTGGGCCCAGCTGCCCTGCTGCAAGCGTATCGCTTCCTGGCAGACAGCCGTGACACCAAGACGTCCGAGCGCCTGGCTTCTCTGGATGACCCGTTCAGCGTATTCCGCTGCCGCGGGATCATGAACTGCGTCAACGTATGTCCCAAAGGCCTGAACCCGACTAAGGCCATTGGTCACATCCGTAACATGCTGCTGCAGAGCGGCGTGTAACTGACGTTGAAGTAAAAGCAGGACCGTTGTGCCCGTAAATGCTGCGGCGCAGGCTTCAACCGGCGCCGTAGTTTTAACTTGAGCAGCGACTTACAAAGCCGCGGCTCTTATTTTGAAGAAATGAGACAAGCAGGGGCATTCGGGTTGGTACCCGAACTATCAGCGTGATCCTAGTGGCTTGTTTTGGTCGCTGCACTTGGCCTTTTGCAAGCAAACTCGGTGTTTTCGCCGGTGGTGTCCCCAAAACGAGGGTGACCAAGCATGCAAGAAAGCGTGATGCAGCGCATGTGGAACAGCGGCTATCTTTCAGGTGGTAACGCTGCCTATGTGGAAGAGCTTTATGAGCTCTACCTGCACGACCCTAACGCTGTGCCAGAAGAATGGCGCACCAAATTTCAGACGTTGTCTTCAGACGGCAACGCTGCCACCGATGTATCGCACGCAACAATTCGCGATCAGTTTGTGCTGCTGGCAAAGAACCAGCGCCGCGCCCAACCGGTTTCCGCCGGCAGCGTGAGCAGTGAGCATGAGAAGAAGCAAGTTGAAGTACTGCGACTGATCCAGGCCTACCGTATGCGTGGCCACCAGGCAGCCCAGCTTGACCCGCTGGGGCTGTGGCAGCGTCCTGCACCTGCAGACCTGTCGATCAATCATTACGGCTTGACCAATGCCGATCTTGATACGACCTTCCGTGCCGGCGACCTGTTCATCGGCAAAGAGGAAGCGAGCCTACGCGAAATTCACGAAGCGTTGCAGCAGACATATTGCCGCACCATCGGCGCTGAGTTTACGCACATCACCGATTCCGAGCAGCGCCACTGGTTCCAGCATCGCCTGGAAGGCGTGCGTGGCCGTCCGGTTTTGTCCGCCGATGTACGCAGCCACCTGCTGGAGCGAGTGACCGCGGCCGAAGGCCTCGAGAAATACCTGGGCACCAAATACCCGGGCACCAAGCGTTTCGGCCTGGAAGGCGGCGAAAGCCTGATTCCGATGCTCGACGAGCTGATCCAGCGTTCCGGTTCCTACGGTACCAAGGAAGTCGTAATCGGCATGGCTCACCGTGGTCGCCTGAACGTGTTGGTCAACACCTTCGGCAAGAACCCGCGTGAGCTGTTCGACGAGTTCGAAGGCAAGAAAAAGGTCGAGCTGGGTTCCGGTGACGTTAAATATCATCAGGGCTTCTCGTCCAACGTAATGACCACCGGCGGTGAAGTTCACCTGGCCATGGCGTTCAACCCATCCCACCTGGAAATCGTTTCGCCAGTGGTCGAGGGTTCGGTACGTGCGCGCCAGGATCGTCGTAACGACTCCACCGGTGAAAAGGTCCTGCCGATTTCCATCCACGGTGACGCGGCATTCGCCGGTCAAGGCGTGGTCCTGGAAACGTTCCAGATGTCGCAGACTCGCGGCTTCAAGACCGGTGGTACGGTTCACATCGTGATCAACAACCAGGTCGGCTTCACCATCAGCAACCCGCTGGACGCGCGCTCTACCGAGTACGCCACCGACGTTGCCAAGATGATCCAGGCGCCGATTCTCCATGTGAATGGTGATGATCCGGAAGCCGTGTTGTTCGTGACCCAGCTCGCCATCGACTACCGCATGCAATTCAAGCGTGACGTAGTGATCGACCTGGTCTG
Source organism: Pseudomonas sp. MF6755 (assembly GCF_016405635.1). Lineage (NCBI taxonomy): Bacteria > Pseudomonadati > Pseudomonadota > Gammaproteobacteria > Pseudomonadales > Pseudomonadaceae > Pseudomonas > Pseudomonas sp. MF6755. Next base: position 134,087 of record NZ_JAEKDA010000001.1, on the reverse strand, counting down.
CTACCGTCGCCGCGGTCACAACGAAGCGGATGAGCCTAGCGGCACCCAGCCGTTGATGTACCAGCAAATCACCAAGCAGCGCACCACCCGTGAGCTGTACGCCGACAGCCTGATCAAGGCCGGCGTGGTTGACGATGCGCGTGTTCAGGCGAAGATCGATGAATACCGCAACGCGCTGGACAACGGCCTGCATGTAGTTAAAAGCCTGGTTAAAGAGCCGAACAAAGAGCTGTTCGTTGACTGGCGTCCGTACCTGGGCCACGCCTGGACTGCGCGCCATGACACCTCGTTCGATCTGAAAACCCTGCAGGAACTGTCCGCCAAGCTGCTGGAAATTCCAGACGGCTTTGTCGTACAGCGCCAGGTTGCGAAGATCTACGAAGACCGTCAGAAGATGCAAGCCGGCGGCCTGCCGATCAACTGGGGTTACGCTGAAACCATGGCGTACGCGACCCTGGCGTTCGAAGGTCACCCGATTCGTATGACCGGCCAGGACATCGGCCGTGGTACGTTCTCGCACCGTCACGCTGTGTTGCACAACCAGAAAGACGCGGGCACCTACATCCCGTTGCAGAACCTGTACGAAGGCCAGCCACGTTTCGACCTGTACGATTCGTTCCTGTCCGAAGAGGCCGTACTGGCGTTCGAATACGGTTACTCGACCACTACGCCTCAGGCGCTGGTGATCTGGGAAGCCCAGTTCGGCGACTTTGCCAACGGTGCCCAGGTGGTCATCGACCAGTTCATCACCAGCGGCGAGCACAAGTGGGGCCGTCTGTGCGGTCTGACCATGCTGTTGCCACACGGTTATGAAGGTCAGGGTCCGGAGCACTCCTCCGCCCGTCTGGAGCGTTACCTGCAGCTGTGCGCCGAGCACAACATCCAGGTGTGCGTGCCGACTACCCCGGCCCAGATCTACCACTTGCTGCGTCGCCAAGTGATCCGTCCGTTGCGCAAGCCGCTGGTCGTGCTGACGCCGAAATCGTTGTTGCGTCATAAATTGGCCGTCTCGACCCTGGAAGATCTGGCTGATGGTTCGTTCCAGACCGTTATTTCAGAAATCGACACGCTGGACGCCGCCAAGGTCACTCGCCTGATCCTGTGCAGCGGCAAGGTTTACTACGATTTGCTGGAAAAACGCCGTGCCGAAGGCCGCGAAGACATCGCCATCGTGCGCATCGAGCAGCTTTACCCGTTCCCGGAAGACGACCTGATGGAGGCCATCGCGCCTTACACCAACCTCACCAACGCGGTGTGGTGTCAGGAAGAACCGATGAACCAGGGCGCGTGGTACAGCAGCCAGCATCATTTGCGTCGCAGCGTCGGTAACCACAAGACAGGCCTTGGCCTTGAGTACGCCGGTCGTGATGCTTCTGCTGCACCTGCCTGTGGTTATGCGTCGATGCACGCCGAGCAGCAGGAAAAACTGCTGCAAGATGCTTTCACTGTTTAACGCCTTCGCGCTGACTGAAACCGAATTTTAAGGACCTACAGATAATGGCTATCGAAATCAAAGCCCCGTCATTCCCGGAATCGGTTGCCGATGGCACCGTTGCCACCTGGCACAAGAAACCAGGTGAGGCCGTCAAGCGTGACGACCTGATCGTCGACATCGAGACCGACAAGGTCGTGCTGGAAGTGTTGGCCGAAGCTGACGGCGTGCTGGGCGCAATCGTTGCCGAAGAAGGCGCTACCGTTCTGTCGAACCAGGTACTGGGCTCGATCGAAGAGGGCAGCGCTGCCGCTGCTCCTGCCGCTGCTGCTCCTGCTGCGGCCGCTGCTTCGGCACCTGCTGCCGCTCCGGCTGCAGGTGGTGAAGATCCAATCGCCGCACCGGCTGCGCGTCAACTGGCTGACGAAAACGGCATCAACCTGGCTTCCATCAAGGGCACCGGCAAAGACGGCCGTGTCACCAAGGAAGACGTGGTGGCTGCCGTTGAAGCCAAGAAAAACGCTCCAGCTGCCGCACCTGCCAAGGCTGCTGCCCCGGCTGCCGCTGCTCCTGTGTTCGCTGCCGGCGACCGCACCGAGAAGCGCGTACCGATGACTCGCGTACGTGCCACCGTGGCCAAGCGCCTGGTTGAAGCCCAGTCGAACATGGCCATGCTGACCACCTTCAACGAAGTCGACATGACCGAAGTCATGGCCCTGCGTTCGAAGTACAAGGATCTGTTCGAGAAGTCCCACAACGGCGTACGCCTGGGCTTCATGTCGTTCTTCGTGAAAGCAGCCACCGAAGCGCTGAAGCGCTTCCCGGCAGTCAACGCTTCCATCGACGGCAGCGACATCGTTTACCACGGCTACGCAGACATCGGCGTTGCCGTGTCCAGCGACCGTGGCCTGGTGGTACCGGTTCTGCGTAATGCCGAACTGATGAGCCTGGCAGAAATCGAAGGCGGCATCGCCGGCTTCGGCAAGAAAGCCCGTGACGGCAAGCTGACCATCGACGAGATGACCGGCGGTACCTTCACCATCACCAACGGTGGTACCTTCGGTTCGATGATGTCGACGCCGATCGTCAACCCGCCGCAAGCCGCGATCCTGGGCATGCACAACATCATCCAGCGTCCGATGGCCATCAACGGCCAGGTCGTGATTCGCCCGATGATGTACCTGGCACTGTCTTACGATCACCGCCTGATCGATGGTAAAGAAGCCGTGACGTTCCTGGTGACCATCAAGAACCTGCTGGAAGACCCGGCTCGCCTGCTCCTGGACATCTGATAGAAGCAGCCGCAAGTTGTGAGCTACAAGCTGTAGGAAAAAGCAGCTTGGCTTGCAGCTTGTGGCTAGAAGCTTGTCGCAAATAGAGGATCTATTTTCATGACACAGAAATTTGACGTTGTAGTGATTGGTGCAGGCCCTGGCGGCTATGTTGCCGCCATCAAGGCCGCGCAACTGGGCCTCTCGACTGCCTGCATCGAAAAATACACCGACAAGGAAGGCAAACTGGCACTGGGCGGTACCTGCCTGAACGTTGGTTGCATTCCTTCCAAGGCGCTGCTGGACAGCTCCTGGAAATTCCACGAAGCCCAAGACGGCTTCGCGATCCACGGCATCAACCATGCTGGCGTGACCATGGACGTGCCAGCAATGGTCGGCCGTAAAGCCAACATCGTAAAAGGCCTGACGTCCGGCGTTGCCACCTTGTTCAAGGCCAACGGTGTGACTTCCATCCAGGGCCACGGCAAGCTGCTGGCCGGCAAGAAAGTCGAAGTTACCAAGCCGGACGGTTCGGTTGAAGTCATCGAAGCCGAAAACGTGATCCTGGCACCAGGCTCGCGTCCAATCGACATTCCGCCGGCTCCAGTTGACCAGAACGTGATCGTTGATTCGACCGGCGCCCTGGAATTCCAAGCCGTTCCTAAGCGCCTGGGCGTGATCGGCGCTGGCGTGATCGGCCTGGAACTGGGTTCGGTCTGGTCCCGCCTGGGTTCCCAGGTGACCGTGCTGGAAGCCCTGGACACGTTCCTGCTGGCTGCCGATACCGCAGTCTCCAAGGAAGCGCTGAAAACCCTGACCAAACAAGGTCTGGACATCAAGCTCGGCGCTCGCGTGACCGGCTCGAAGGTCAACGGCGAAGAAGTGGTCGTGACCTACACCGACAAGGATGGCGAGCAGACCATCACTTTCGACAAGCTGATCGTAGCCGTGGGTCGCCGTCCAGTGACCAACGACCTGCTGGCTTCCGACAGCGGCGTGAACATCGACGAGCGTGGTTTCATCCACGTTGATGATCACTGCGCGACCACCGTGCCTGGCGTCTACGCCATCGGCGACGTGGTTCGTGGCATGATGCTCGCGCACAAGGCTTCCGAAGAAGGCATCATGGTTGTCGAGCGCATCAAGGGTCACAAGACCCAGATGAACTACGACCTGATCCCATCGGTTATCTACACCCATCCGGAAATTGCATGGGTCGGCAAGAACGAACAGCAGTTGAAAGCTGAAGGCGTTGAAGTTAACGTCGGCACCTTCCCGTTTGCCGCTTCTGGCCGTGCCATGGCAGCTAACGACACCGGTGGTTTTGTCAAAGTCATCGCTGATGCCAAGACTGACCGCGTATTGGGCGTCCACGTGATTGGCCCAAGCGCTGCAGAACTGGTTCAGCAAGGCGCGATCGGCATGGAATTCGGTACCAGTGCCGAGGACCTGGGCATGATGGTCTTCTCCCATCCGACCTTGTCCGAAGCGCTGCACGAAGCCGCGTTGGCAGTGAATGGCGGCGCCATCCACATCGCCAACAAGAAGAAGCGCTAAGCGAGATAATAAGAAACCACGGCGGAGTTGCCCGTCGTGAGCCTTGCGCGCAAGACTCACCGCGGAATATCCGCTGGACGCAGTCTTGTGCAGCTTTGCAGGCCCTAGGCCGGTGAAGGTGTGCAAGCAGCAGTCACAGGTGGCGCGGCACTCATAATGAGCGCAGCGCCGAATGCGCAGTACCTAACGAAGACGGTAAAAAGCATGAATCTTCACGAGTATCAGGGTAAGCAGCTGTTCGCTGAATACGGCCTGCCAGTTTCCAAGGGCTACGCAGTAGACACCCCGGAAGCAGCAGCAGAAGCTTGCGACAAAATCGGCGGCAGCGAGTGGGTTGTCAAAGCCCAGGTCCACGCCGGTGGTCGCGGTAAAGCGGGCGGCGTTAAGCTGGTTCGCAGCAAAGAAGACGCCAAGGCCTTCGCACAGCAGTGGCTGGGCAAGCGTCTGGTGACTTACCAGACTGATGCCAATGGCCAGCCAGTCACCAAGATCCTGGTTGAATCGTGCACTGATATCGCTAAAGAGCTGTACCTGGGCGCTGTCGTTGACCGTTCGAGCCGTCGCATCGTGTTCATGGCTTCCACCGAAGGTGGCGTGGACATCGAGAAGATCGCTCACGAAACCCCAGAAAAAATTCTGAAGGCCACTATCGATCCACTGGTTGGCGCTCAGCCATTCCAGGGTCGTGAACTGGCGTTCCAGCTGGGCCTGGAAGGCAAGCAAGTTGCCCAGTTCGCCAAGATCTTCGTAGGTCTGGCCAAGCTGTTCCAGGATCACGATCTGGCCCTGCTGGAAGTGAACCCGCTGGTGATCAAGGCTGACGGCGATCTGCACTGCCTCGACGCGAAGATCAACATCGACGCCAACGCCATGTACCGTCAGCCTAAGCTGAAGACTTTCCACGATCCGTCGCAAGACGATCCGCGCGAAGCGCACGCTGCCAAGTTCGAACTGAACTACGTAGCCCTGGAAGGTAACATCGGTTGCATGGTCAACGGTGCTGGCCTGGCCATGGGTACCATGGACATCGTCAACCTGCATGGCGGCAAACCAGCCAACTTCCTCGACGTAGGTGGTGGCGCTACCAAGGAACGCGTTACCGAAGCGTTCAAGATCATCCTGTCCGACTCCAACGTCGCTGCAGTACTGGTCAACATCTTCGGTGGCATCGTTCGTTGCGACATGATTGCCGAAGGCATCATCGGTGCAGTGAAAGAAGTTGGCGTTAAAATCCCGGTTGTTGTTCGCCTTGAAGGTAACAACGCTGAACTGGGCGCTAAAGTACTGGCAGAAAGCGGTTTGAACATCATCGCGGCTACCAGCCTGACCGACGCTGCTCAACAAGTTGTCAAAGCTGCGGAGGGCAAATAATGAGCGTCCTGATCAATAAAGACACCAAAGTTATCTGCCAGGGTATTACCGGTTCGCAAGGTAGTTTCCACACCCAGCAAGCCATCGAATACGGCACCAAGATGGTTGGCGGCGTAACTCCGGGCAAAGGCGGCACCGAGCACCTGGGTCTGCCAGTGTTCAACACCGTGAAAGAAGCGGTAGAAACCACTGGCGCCACTGCCAGCGTGATCTACGTTCCGGCTCCTTTCTGCAAGGACTCGATCCTGGAAGCAGCATTCGGCGGCATCAAGCTGATCGTGTGCATCACCGAAGGCATTCCTACCCTGGACATGCTGGACGCTAAAGTTAAGTGCGACGAACTGGGCGTAGTTCTGATCGGCCCTAACTGCCCAGGCGTGATCACTCCAGGCGAATGCAAGATCGGCATCATGCCAGGTCACATTCACTTGCCAGGTAAAGTCGGTATCGTTTCCCGTTCCGGCACCCTGACTTACGAAGCTGTGAAGCAGACTACTGACGCCGGTTTCGGTCAGTCGACTTGCGTCGGCATCGGCGGTGACCCGATCCCAGGCTCGAACTTCATCGACATCCTGAAGCTGTTCCAGGAAGACCCGAAGACCGAAGCGATCGTGATGATCGGTGAGATCGGCGGTTCGGCTGAAGAAGAAGCGGCTGCCTACATCAAGGCACACGTGACCAAGCCGGTTGTTTCCTACATCGCTGGTGTGACTGCCCCTGCGGGCAAGCGCATGGGCCATGCTGGCGCAATCATCTCTGGCGGCAAGGGCACTGCAGACGAGAAGTTTGCTGCCCTGGAAGACGCAGGCGTGAAAACCGTGCGTTCGCTGGCAGACATCGGCAAGGCTTTGTCCGAGCTGACTGGCTGGGCGATCAAGTAAGCTTCGCGCTTAGCTGACGCTTCACCACACAAAGGCCACCTTCGGGTGGCCTTTGTGCATTTTGGATGTACTCGATCCAATTTTTTTTGTCTGTATTGCCAAATTTTGTATGAAAACGCGACATCCAGATGTCGCTTATCGGACAGGGCGCCCCGCAACAGTGCGTTTGTCAGCCTAATTCTGTACCCTAGCCGCCTCTTTATGCGTCCGCATCCCAAAAGGAAGCTGCGCGCTAGACCGGTCGGTCCCCATAAGGACCGGCAGCAGTTCCCTCATCCATAGGGAATCCCTCTCTAAATTCCGATTCAGTAGTGTGGTATTTCCTCAAATGAAAGTGTTGAAAAGCCAGGATGTCCTGGCGTTAGGCTTTATGACCTTTGCCCTGTTCGTGGGCGCCGGCAACATCATCTTCCCGCCTATCGTTGGCTTGCAGTCCGGGCCTCATGTCTGGATGGCGGCGCTGGGTTTCCTGATCACTGCGGTCGGTCTGCCGGTGGTCACCGTGATCGCCCTGGCCAAGGTCGGCGGTGGTATGGATGCGCTGAGCAGCCCGATTGGCAAGATCGCCGGTGGCCTGCTCGCGGCGGCGGCGTACCTGGCGGTCGGGCCGTTGTTCGCCACCCCACGCACCGCGACCGTGTCGTTTGAAGTGGGCCTGGCGCCGCTGACCGGCGAAAGCCCGCTGGCACTGTTCCTTTACAGCTCGGTGTATTTCCTGGTGGTGTTCTTCGTCTCCCTCTACCCGGGACGCCTGCTGGACACCGTTGGTCGCTTCCTGGCGCCGCTGAAAATCATCGCCCTGGCCATTCTCGGTATCGCCGCGTTTGCCTTGCCGGCCGGTGATGTCGGCATTGCCACACCGGAATACGTTGCTGCGCCGTTTTCCCAAGGCTTCATCAATGGTTACCTGACCATGGATACCCTGGGCGCGCTGGTGTTCGGTATCGTCATCGTCAATGCCATCCGCTCTCGTGGGGTCGAGTCGCCACAGCTGATCACCCGCTACGCGATCATTGCCGGCCTGATTGCTGGCGTGGGCCTGGCGCTGGTGTACATCAGCCTGTTCCGCCTGGGCTCGGGCAGCCACGCCGTAGCCGCCGGTGCCAGTAACGGCGCCGCGGTGCTGCACGCTTACGTGCAACACACCTTCGGCTCCCTGGGCAGCGGCTTCCTCGCCGTGCTGATTTCCCTGGCGTGCCTGGTGACCGCGGTTGGCCTGACCTGCGCTTGCGCCGAGTACTTCAGCAAAGTCCTGCCGCTGTCCTACAAGACGCTGGTAGTGATCCTGGCGCTGTTCTCGTTGTTCGTGTCCAACCTGGGCCTGACCAAGCTGATTGCCTTCTCGATCCCGGTGCTCACCGCGATCTACCCGCCGTGCATCGTGTTGGTGGCTTTGAGCTTCTGCAAAGACTTCTGGCAGGAACAGGGCCGTATCGTTGGCCCGGTGATGCTAGTGTCGTTCATCTTTGGCTGCATCGATGCACTCAAGGGCGCGGGCCTGGCGGATTGGATGCCAGCGCAGTTGACGCATCTGCCGCTGAGCGAGCAGGGCCTGGCGTGGCTGGTGCCGTCGGTGATGACGCTGGTCGTGGCCGTGGTGGTCGACCGCCTGCTTGGCAAGCGTACTGAGGCGATCGCGTAACACGCGGTTTCACGCTGTATTGAAATGCCCCGTATCAAACGATACGGGGCATTTTTTATGCGTATGAGGTTACATCTTTCTAACTTGAAATCGGTAAGTGTGGGAGCGAGCAAGCCCCACAGTTTCACTGAGTTTCGCCATAGCTACCGTGTACAAGGACCCGCATGTCGTTCGTTGAAACCAATCAAGTCCACCTGCTCGCCGCACTCTGGTTTGTTCTCTGCTGGGGCGGCTACACCCGATACGCCATCTGGAAAGCCCGTGACACCGCCTGCCTGGCCAGCGTGTTGCACCTGTACCGCGAAGACTGGATGCGCCGCATGCTGCTGCGCGATAACCGCATCGCCGACGCCAGTGTGATTGGCAACCTGGAGCGCAATGCCTCGTTCTTTGCCTCGAGCACTCTGATCATTCTCGCCGGTATTCTCACTGTGCTGGGCGCTTCCGAGCGGGCGGTGTCGTTGCTGGCAGATATTCCCATGGTGCAACAGGCGTCACAGGGCATGTCGGAGATCAAATTGCTCTGCCTGGCCCTGGTGTTCGTCTACGCCTTTTTCACCTTCAGCTGGTGCATGCGCCAGTACAACTTTGCGGCAGTGCTGGTGGGTTCGGCCCCAATGATCGGTGAGCGGCAAGTATCCGAACAGGAGCGCAAGGCGTTCGCCTTGCGGGCGGCGCGGGTCATTTCCATGGCAGCCAACCAATTCAACCTGGGCCTGCGCTCTTATTACTTCGGCATGACCATGCTGGCGTGGTTTGTCAGCCCCTGGCTGTTCATGTTGATGAGCAGCGGGGTTGTGTTGGTGCTATACCGCCGCGAATTTCATTCCGCCGTACTTGAGGTGATGGTTTATACACCGACTGATATGTCGGTGCCTGAGGCGTCCAAAGAGGCAGCGCTCTAAGGACGGTGAGGGCTGCGTCAGTCCAACTTTGCGGCCTGAATCAAAACGCAGACAAAGAAAAGCCCGCTATCTAAGCGGGCTTATCTTCGTGCGGCAGTGCAGCGTCAGACCAAGCTATTAAGGCTTGGCAGGTTCTGCTGGTGCGGCAGGTGCAGCTTCTTTTGCAGCAGCTTCGTTCGCTTCAGCCTGAGCTTTGGCAGCATCGGCGTTTTCTTTTGCTGCGTCGTTCACTTTATCCTGTGCTTTTGCCATGTCTTGCTGAGCTTGCTCTTTATGAGCAGCGGCATCTTGGGCTTTGTCTTCGGATTTCTTGTCGCAGGCAGCCAGGCCGAGGGCAGCGGCCAGCATCATGGAAATAGCTAATGTCTTGCGCATGGGGTGTTTCTCCTTATTGAAGATATCTACTGGCCTTTCGAGCGTAAGGGGCCAGCATTAGTTCCTTTTATCCCACAGATATATAAAGCTTTTCGCACAAAAACTTTTTCCGGCGTTTTTAGTCCGCCGAATTCACACTAATAAGAGTCTGAAACCAATGACCGAAAACCCTTTGTTAGAGCGTGCCGCGCGCTTTGTTTCAGCGCTGCGCCATTGCCAGGTGCTGGGTGTGGCTGTCCATGCGGCCAGTGAGGACGGCATGACCCTCGTGCTGCCTTATGGCCCGCATATCGTCGGTGATCCCCGGACCGGTGTGATCCACGGCGGCGCACTGACCTCTCTGATGGATACCGCCTGCGGGATCGCCACCCTGTGTGTATTACCTGAATTCGAGGTGTGCCCGACCCTGGACCTGCGCATCGACTACATGCACCCAGCCGAGCCCCACAAACCGGTCTATGGCTTTGCGCAATGCTACCGGGTGACCACCGACGTGATCTTTACCCGTGGCGTTGCCTATCAGGATGACCCGCAACAACCCATCGCCCATGTGGTCGGCACGTTCATGCGCATGGGCAAGCGTCTCAAAGGCACGCAGGGGCTGGGCAGCACGATCAAGGGAGAACAGGCATGACCCATCGATTCAAGACCCGCCTGGAGCAAGCCCTCGATCGCGGCAATTACGACGCACTGCTCGATCTGGTGCCCTATGCCAAGCTGATCGGTATCGAATGCACTCGCCTGGGCGATGAGCTGCTGTTTCGCCTGCCGGCCAACAAGGACAACATTGGTAACCCCATATTGCCGGCATTGCATGGCGGGGTGATCGCCGGCTTTATGGAGGTGTCGGCGGCGATGCACTTGCTGGTGTTCACGGGTGCCCCGGGTTTACCGAAAATCATCGATTTTTCCCTGGATTACCTGCGCGCCGGCCAGTTTCGCGACACCTACGCCAAATGCCAGGTGTGGCGCCAGGGCCGGCGCGTGGCCAATGTGGCGATCACCGCCTGGCAGAGCACTGCGGCCGAACCGATTGCTACTGCCCGCGCACATTTCAAGATTGAGGAATTGGGCCGCCCTTGAAATCCTGGTCTTAGCCCCCAACTTTGATGACAACCCGCCGCCAACCCTCAAGGGCGCGGCCACTGCCATCCAAATTGGAGTTTGATGACCATGAGTGTGGAAACTCAAAAGGAAACCCTGGGCTTCCAGACCGAGGTGAAGCAACTGCTGCACCTCATGATCCATTCGCTGTATTCCAACAAGGAAATCTTCCTTCGCGAATTGATCTCGAACGCCTCTGACGCTGTCGACAAATTACGTTTCGAAGCCCTGTCCAAGCCTGAATTGCTGGAAGGCGGCGCGGAACTGAAAATCCGTGTGAGCTACGACAAAGACGCCAAGACCGTCACCCTCGAAGACAACGGTATCGGCATGAGCCGTGAAGACGCGATCACCCATTTGGGCACTATCGCCAAATCCGGCACCGCTGATTTCATGAAGAACCTGTCGGGCGACCAGAAAAAGGATTCGCACCTGATCGGCCAGTTCGGCGTGGGCTTCTACTCGGCCTTTATCGTCGCCGACAAGGTTGAAGTGTTCAGCCGCCGTGCCGGCCTCGACGCCAGCGAAGGCGTGCACTGGGCTTCCAAAGGCGAGGGCGAGTTCGAAATCGCCACCCTTGATAAGGCTGACCGCGGTACCCGCATCGTGCTGCACCTGAAATCCGGTGAAGATGAATTCGCCGATGGCTGGCGCCTGCGCAACATCATCAAGAAGTACTCCGACCACATCGCGTTGCCGATCGAGTTGCCCAAGGAGCAGAGTGCTGCCGAAGGCGAAGAGAAACCGGCCGAAGAATGGGAAACCGTCAACCGTGCCAGCGCCCTGTGGACCCGTCCGCGTACCGAGATCAAGGACGAGGAATACCAGGAGTTCTACAAGCACATCGGTCACGACTACGAAAACCCGCTGAGCTGGAGCCACAACAAGGTTGAAGGCAAGCTGGAATACAGCTCGCTGCTCTACGTGCCAGCCCGTGCTCCGTTCGACCTGTACCAGCGTGAAGCGCCAAAAGGCCTGAAGCTGTATGTGCAGCGCGTGTTCGTGATGGACCAGGCAGAATCCTTCCTGCCGCTGTACCTGCGCTTTATCAAAGGTGTGGTTGATTCCAACGACCTGTCGCTGAACGTCTCGCGGGAAATCCTGCAGAAAGATCCGATCATCGATTCCATGAAGTCAGCGCTGACCAAGCGCGTGCTCGACATGCTGGAAAAACTGGCGAAGAACGAGCCTGAGCAATACAAGGGCTTCTGGAAGAACTTCGGCCAGGTGATGAAGGAAGGCCCGGCGGAAGACTTCGCCAACAAGGAAAAAATCGCCGGCTTGCTGCGTTTTGCTTCGACTCAGGGCGATGACGGCGAGCAGGTTGTGTCCTTGGCTGACTACCTGGCACGCGCTAAGGAAGGTCAGGACAAGATCTACTACCTGACCGGCGAAACCTACGCCCAGGTCAAGAACAGCCCGCACCTGGAAGTCTTCCGCAAGAAAGGCATCGAAGTGCTGCTGTTGACCGACCGTATCGATGAGTGGCTGATGAGCTACCTCACCGAGTTCGATGGCAAATCCTTCGTCGACGTGGCCCGTGGTGACCTTGACCTGGGTAACCTGGATTCCGAAGAAGAGAAGAAAGAAGCCGAAGAAGTCGCCAAGTCCAAAGAAGGCCTGGTTGAGCGGATCAAGGCATCCCTGGGCGAAGCAGTCAGCGAAGTGCGGGTTTCCCACCGCCTGACTGATTCTCCGGCGATCCTGGCCATCGGCGAGCAGGACCTGGGCATGCAGATGCGCCAGATCCTGGAAGCCAGCGGCCAGAAAGTGCCGGACTCCAAGCCGATCTTTGAATTCAACCCGGCTCACCCGTTGATCGAGAAGCTCGATGGCGAGCAGAGCGAAGAGCGTTTTGGCGACTTGTCGCACATCCTCTTCGACCAGGCCGCCCTCGCAGCCGGCGACAGCCTGAAAGACCCGGCCGCTTATGTGCGCCGACTGAACAAGCTGTTGGTTGAATTGTCGGTCTGACAACGTTGTAGAAAAACCCGCTTCGGCGGGTTTTTTCGTTTAATGCCCCCTCAACTGGAGTAAATGATGAGCCAAGTCACTGTGCGTTCCGTGGTCTATCAGATTGATGGCCAGTCTTATGAAAGCCGCCTGGCGTTCGATGCCAGCCACAAGGGCCCGCTCCCCGGGTTGCTGATGGCGCCGAACTGGATGGGGGTGAGTGCAGGTGCCGAAGAGATCGCCAAGCGCGTTGCCGGTGAAGGCTACGTGGTGTTGATTGCCGACCTCTACGGGCAGACTGTGCGTCCGAGCAATGGCGATGAAGCCGGCGCGGCGATGATGCCCTTGAAAAACGATCGCCCGTTGCTGAACAAGCGCATGCAGGCGGCCTTCGAACAATTGCAGGGCCAGACCGAGGCAGTTGTTGATACCTCGAAGCTGGCGACGTTCGGTTTCTGCTTCGGCGGTTGCTGCTCACTCGAGCTGGCGCGTACCGGTGCACCGCTCAAGGCGGCCATCTCGTTCCACGGCACGCTCGACACGCCGAACCCGGCCGATGCGAAAAACATCAAGGGCTCAGTGCTGGTACTGCACGGTGCTAGCGACCCGTTGGTGCCCAAAGAGCAGCTGCCGGTATTCGAAGATGAGATGAACGCGGCGGGTGTGGATTGGCAATTGCTGAGCTATGGCGGCGCGGTGCATTCCTTTACCGACCCCCATGCCAATGTGCCGGGCAAGATGATGTACGACGCGAAGACTGCTGCGCGGGCGTTCCAGTCAATGCATAACCTGCTGGATGAAGTGTTCAAGGGCTGATTTTTCAGCGCCTGCTCCGGCCTCATCGGGGGCAAGCCCCCTGCCACACTTGAACGGTGAATACATTCAAAATGTGGGAGGGGGCTTGCCCCCGATAGCTATTTCACAGGCAACTCAATTCTTTCTGACTCCCCCGGCACTGTGGGCCAATCCCCAGCCGCCCACCGCTGCCTGGCCTGCTCGATCATCGCCGGATCGCTTGCCACGAAATTCCAGTTGATCCGCCGTGGCCCATCCAGCGGAGCACCGCCAAATATCACCACATGGCAATCGGTTTCGGCAAACAGGGTCATCTCCTGCCCGAGTGGTAGTACCACCAGGCTATGCACCGCCAGTGGCTCACCGTCGAGCTGCGCTTCACCTTCCAGCACATACACCGCGCGCTCCTCATGTTCATCGGGGATCAGCAGGGTGGTAGCCGTTTGCATCTGCACCTCGGCATACAGCGTCGGCGAGAGCACTGGCACGGGTGATTTGAGGCAGAAGCCATCGCCGGCGATCAGGCGCACCTGCACGCCGAGGTTATCGCTCATCGGCAGGCTCGACGCCGGGTGATGGCTGTAATGGCCCGGCCCGGTTTCGTGGTCCTTGGGGGAGGCGAGCCACACTTGCAGGCCATGCAGGTTGAAACCACTGGCCTTCAGGTTTTCAGGCGTGCGCTCGACGTGGGCAATTGCGCTGCCAGCGGTCATCCAGCTGACATCGCCGGCCTGCACCACCTGGTCCGAGCCAAGGCTGTCCTTGTGCTGCAACGCGCCTTCAAACAGATAGGTGAGGGTGGACAGGCCGATATGCGGATGCTGGCGGATATTCATGCCGGTACCCGGGGCATAGCAGGTCGGCAGCATATGGTCGAAAAACACAAACGGCCCCACGCTGCGGCATTCACGGGAGGGCAGCGGGCGCAGGATCGGCTGGCCTTCTACATCTTCAGCGCGGGCGTGGATCACGGTGAGGGTGGTCATGGGGCATCCCTGTCTGAGCGAGTTAGATGGTAATGAGCATAACCCGCTCGACAGGAGGTTGGGACTATTGGCTGAAGGCGCCTTCCGACAATTTTGTCTCGATAGTGACTTCGGCGGTAGTCATCAGCTTGTGTACCGGGCACTTGTCAGCGACGCGGTGCAGCTCATCGCGCTGCGCGTCGGTGAGGACGCCCTTGAGGGTCAGCTTTACGTTTAGCTTGTATTTGCCCTTTTGCTCCTCGGTGCTGTCGTGGCTGACCTCCACCGTCACGCCCGTCAGCGGGATGTCTTTTTTCTGCGCGTAGAGCCTGACGGTCAAGGCTTTGCACGACGCCAGTGCAGCATCGAAGTAATCGTGGGGCGAGGGCGCCGAGTCATCGCCGCCCAGGCTTTTGGGCAGGTCGGTAAACAGCTCGTGATTATTGATGTTGACGCTGTGACGAAAGTTATCGTGATTCAGGGTATTTACGGTAACAGGCATAGAGCACCTCACAATGGGCAGGATGAAGGTCATGCAGTTATAGAACATGCTGGCCCGCGAGTGTTCCGGTTTTTTCTGCGCTGAACCCGGATGCCTGGCGCAAGGTCTACCCGTATCAGCCCTTATTGAGGTTTTACCGTGCTTCGGACCCGCCTGAGTCTTGCCCTGTTGCTCGCCGCCAGCAGCCTTGTCGCGCAGGCTCGCGACTATGCCTACAGCGACGCGCACCTGCATTACGTGGATTTCTTCCAGGAGACGGCAGGGATGGACAAACTGCTCGAGGCCATGGCGAAAAACCGCATCGAGCATGTGATGATCTCCGGCATTCCCGTGGCCAAGAAATGGCACGAAGACGAGCCCAAGCGTCCGCGCTATTACGCCGGTGACGATGCCGATGCCTATTGGTACAGCGCCACTGATGTGATTGTCACGGCGGCGGTGAATAAACTGACCCCCGAGCAACGTCAGCACTTTCATCCGTTCCTGGCCGGCTTCAATCCTAACGACAAGAACTCCGCTGCCCATATCCAGCGCATGCTCGACCTTAACCCGGGGCTGTGGCAGGGCATCGGCGAAGTGTTCACCCGCCACGACGACCTCACCGCCCTGACCTCCGGTGACACCCCTCGCGCCAACAACGAAGCCATGACGCGCATCTATCATTTGGCCGCCGAAAACGGCCTGCCAGTGATGCTGCACTCCAACATCACCTCCAAGCGCGAGCGCAACCCGCTGTACCTGGCGGAAGTCGAAGAGCCATTGCGCAACCACCCGCATACGCGCTTCATCTGGGCCCATGCTGGCACCAGCAAGGAAATCCACCGGCACCAGGTGCAGATGGACTTTTTGCTGCCTACCTTGAGCCGCATGCTTGAGGCATACCCCAATCTGTATATCGACCTGTCCTGGAGCGTGCTCACACCTTACCTGCTGGATGAGGCGGGCAAGCCTCGGCCAGAATGGTTAAAGCTGGTGGAGCGCTTCCCGGAGCGCTTCATGCTGGGGTCCGACGTGGTAGGGCGTTTCAATAAATTGGGTAGGGAGATGCGCCGCTTCGAGCCGTTCCTCGATGCCTTGCCCGAGGATGTGGCCCGCAAGGTCGCACGGGATAACTTCCTCGCCATACTGCCCAAGCCACCTCGCGATGGGGGCGCGCGTTGATATCGCGTTTCGGTCTTATGTAAACGGGGCCGGGTGCCGATAACGTCCAAGAGACCCGCTGCAGGTGGATGCAGTTCTTTTGGAAGGAATCCTGGCATGAGTATCCGTAGTTTGAATATTGCACCGCGCGCCGGCTTGGGCTTTGGCGTGCTGGCCTTGATGGTCTTCGCATTGGGCGGCTTCGCCCTGTTGCAGATGGCCAATATGCGCCAGCAGTCGGACCAGGTGGAGAACAACTGGCTGCCCAGCGTGATGGCGGTGGGGGAGATGAGTCAGGACTTGCTGCGTGTGCGCGCCCTGACCTTGCGCCTATTGGTCAATCGCGATCCGCAGGCGGTGTCGCAGAATGAGCAAAAGCTGACAGACCTCAAAGGTGGTCTGCATCACGCGCAAACGCTCTATGAAGGGCTGATTGTCCTCCCTGAAGAGCGCACCTTGTTCGACCGCTTCAAGAGCCAGGAGCAACAATACCTGCAACGCCAGGAGCAGGTGATGGCGTTCTCCAAAGCCGGCCAGCTCGACGCGGCGATCAAGGTGGTCAACGGTGAAATGAATCAACTGGCCGATGACATGGCCGTGACCCTGCACGACTTGGTCAACCTGAACAAGATCAATGCCAACCAGGCGGCGAGCCTCGCGCAAAGCGTGTTCAGTCAATCGCGGACTGGGGTCATTGGCATGATCATCCTCACGGCGTTGATCACCATCGGCTTGGCGGTCTGGCTGACCCGCAGCATCGTGCTGCCACTGGCGCAGTCGCTGAAAGTAGCCCAGGGCGTAGCTACTGGTGACCTGACTGGCGAGATCAGTGTGACCGGCAGCGATGAGCCGGCGCGTTTGCAGCAGGCCCTCAAGGACATGCAGGGGAACCTGCGCGATACCATCCGACGTATTGCCGAATCGTCGAATCAATTAGCCTCTGCCTCAGAAGAGCTTAATTGTGTGACTGAGGACGCCACGCGGGGCCTGCACCAGCAGAACCAGGAAATCGAACAGGCTGCCACGGCGGTCAACCAGATGACGGCGGCGGTAGAAGAGGTGGCGAGTAACGCGGTGGCCACTTCCCATGCTTCACGCGAGTCCGACCGTATCGCCCAGCAGGGACGTGAGCAGGTACAGCAAACGGTGGTGTCGATTGAAGCCCTGGCTACCGATGTGACCGCCAATGCGACCCAGGTCGAGGATCTGGCGCAGAAGGTCTACGGTATCAGCAAAGTGCTGGATGTGATTCGTTCGATTGCCGAGCAAACCAACCTGCTGGCGCTGAACGCGGCGATTGAAGCGGCGCGAGCCGGCGATGCCGGGCGCGGTTTTGCGGTGGTGGCTGATGAAGTGCGCGCCTTGGCCCATCGCACGCAACAGTCGACCCAGGAAATCGAGCAGATGATCAGTGGGATTCAGCAGGGCACCGACCAGGCGGTCAGCTCCATGCAACAGAGCAACACGCGAGCGCGTTCCACGCTGGAAATCGCCAAGTCGGCGGGTATGGCGCTGGAAGAGATTGCCTCGGCGTTTACCCTGATCAACGAACGCAACCTGGTGATTGCCAGTGCTTCGGAGCAACAGGCGGCGGTAGCGCGGGAGGTGGATCGCAATTTGATGAATATCCGCGACCTGGCGCACCAGACGTCTACCGGGGCGAACCAGACCAGTGCGGCGAGCCAGGAGTTGTCGCGGTTGGCGGTGGATCTGAACACGATGGTGGCGCGGTTTTCGGTGTAGGGGGGGGAACCGGGTTGGCCCATTCGCAGGCAAGCCGGCTCCCACACTGGACTGCATTCCTTCAGGATGAACGCGGTCGAAGGTGGGAGCTGGCTTGCCTGCGATGAAGGCGACGCGGTTTCAAATCAAAGCGCAAAAAAAGCCCCGAACCAGTCGGGGCTTTTTCACATGATCAACCTGCGGGGCTTACTTGCCCTGCCAGCGTTTCAGTACCAAGGTAGCGTTGGTGCCACCAAAACCGAAGCTGTTGCTCATCACGGTGTCGATCTTGGCGTTTTCGACGGTCTTGGTCAGGATCGGCATGTCGGCAACGGCCGGGTCGATCTCTTCGATGTTGGCCGAACCGGCCATGAAGTTGCCTTCCATCATCAGTAGGCAGTAGATTGCTTCGTGAACGCCAGCGGCGCCCAGGGAGTGGCCGGACAGGCTCTTGGTCGAGCTGATCGCCGGAGCCTTGTCGCCAAATACCGCACGCACGCCTTCCATTTCCTTGGCGTCGCCGACCGGAGTCGAGGTGCCGTGGGTGTTCAGGTAGTCAATTGGGGTATCCACGGTGGACATTGCCATTTGCATGCAGCGGATAGCGCCTTCGCCGCTAGGCGCAACCATGTCGTAGCCATCGGACGTCGCGCCGTAGCCAACGATTTCGGCGTAGATCTTCGCGCCACGGGCCAGGGCGTGCTCCAGCTCCTCGACCACGACCATGCCACCACCGCCGGCAATGACGAAACCGTCACGCTTGGCGTCGTAGGCACGGGATGCTTTTTCCGGGGTTTCGTTGTACTGGGTGGACAGTGCGCCCATGGCGTCGAACAGGAACGACTGGCTCCAGTGCTCTTCTTCACCGCCGCCGGCGAACACGATGTCCTGCTTGCCCAGTTGGATCTGCTCAACGGCAGTACCGATGCAGTGAGCACTGGTGGCACACGCCGAGGAGATCGAGTAGTTCACACCCTTGATCGCGAACGGGGTGGCCAGGCAGGCCGAAACGGTGCTGCCCATGGTCCGTGTTACACGGTACGGGCCAACGCGCTTCACGCCTTTTTCGCGCAGGATGTCCAGCGCTTCCATCTGGTTGAGGGTCGATGCGCCGCCGGAGCCGGCGATCAGGCCGGTGCGTACGTTCGAGACCTGGTCTTCGCTCAGGCCGGAATCGGCGATCGCGTCTTTCATGGCCAGGTAGGCGTAGGCGGCAGCGTGGCCGACGAAGCGATAGATCTTGCGATCGATCAGCTCTTCGAGGGGCAGGTCGATGGAGCCGGAAACCTGGCTACGCAGACCCATTTCGGCATATTCCGGGTTGAAGCGGATGCCAGGGCGACTTGCACGCAGGTTAGCGGTGACGGTCTCTTTGTCATTGCCCAGGCAAGAAACGATGCCCAGACCAGTGATAACGACGCGGCGCATGCGGATAACCCTTAAAAGTTGTCAGTGGAAGTGAATACGCCGACCCGAAGGCCTTCGGCAGTATAGATCTCGCGACCGTCGACAGTCACCGAACCGTCGGCGATGGCCAGGTTCAGCTTGCCCTTGAGGACGCGCTTGATTTGAATGTTGTAGGTGACTTTCTTGGCGGTCGGCAGGACCTGCCCAAAGAACTTCACCTCGCCCGAACCCAGGGCTCGGCCGCGGCCCGGCAGGCCTTGCCAGCCCAGGTAGAAGCCAACCAGTTGCCACATGGCGTCGAGGCCCAGGCAGCCGGGCATCACAGGGTCGCCTTCAAAATGGCAGGCGAAGAACCAGAGGTCCGGGGTGATATCCAGTTCGGCGACCAATTCACCTTTGCCGTACTTGCCACCCTCTTCGCTGATATGGGTGATTCGATCCACCATCAACATGTTCGGGGCGGGCAGTTGCGCGTTACCTGGGCCGAACAGCTCACCGCGACTGCAGCGCAGCAGGTCTTCCCGAGTAAAGGCGTTTTGTTTGGTCATGCGAGCTCCTCAATAATCCCATGCGGCAGGGTAGGGCAAATCTTCCCGAACCGAATGAAGCGTTCATGCCTCATAGCGGCAGCCTACACATAGACTATTGCGTTGTAGTGAAAGTCACAGCGGCAAGGCACTGAATGTACACTTGTTCACTGAAATTTTAAACCGGGCCTGTTTATCGGCCCGTTCGGGTGCCTAAGACTGCCGCACTTTCGTCTTTCACGCCAGTCGCAGTTGCCTGATGGCGGGGCGCTATTGCACCCAGCGCTGCAGGATTTGCTGCAAATCCGTACGTTTGAACGGCTTTGCCAGGTAATCGTTCATTCCGGCTGCCAGGCAGGCCTCGCGGTCGCCCTGCAAGGCGTTGGCCGTCAGGGCGATGATCGGCAGATCGGCGCAGCCGGGCAGTTGGCGAATCTGCCGAGTGGCTTCATAGCCGTCGATCAGGGGCAGGCGGCAATCCATCAAGATAGCGGTGAAAATCAGGCTCTCGGCGCTGCGGATCGCCTCGGCGCCGTCGGTGGCCAAGCTGACTTCGAAACCCAGGCTGCGCAGCATCGCTTCGACCACCGTGCGGTTGACCGGGTTGTCCTCCACCAACAGCACGTGGCGCCCATCGCCGGCGCTGGCTTTGCCAGGGGTATCTGGGGCAATGGCTGGCACATGTTGCTGGTCGATGGCCAACGGTATTTCCAAGGTGAACATCGAGCCCCTGCCTTCTTCGCTCTGGGCTCGCAAGGTACCGCCCATGCGTTCGGCCAGGGTGCGGGCAATTGGCAGGCCCAGACCGGTACCGCCATAACGTCTTGAAATAGAACTGTCGGCCTGCTGGAACGCATCGAACATCAGTTCCAGGCGTTCGGCGGAAATGCCGATACCGCTGTCGCGCACGGTGCAGGTGAACCACACCAATTCGTGGTCGAGGGTTTGCCAATGGGGCTCGACGGTCACGCTGCCGTGTTCGGTGAATTTCAACGCGTTGCCGATCAGGTTTACCAGAATCTGCCGGATCCGCGTCGGATCGCCCCGCACTCGCAGGGCATCCATGCCCATGGGAATCGGCAGCTCCAGCGTCAGCCCACGTTGCTGGGCACTGTGCTGGAAAGCCTGGGCACAACTGTTGATCAGGTCCGCCAGGTTGAAAGGGATGTGTTCCAGTTCCAGGGCGGCGCGTTCAATGCGCGAGAAGTCGAGGATGTCGTTGATCACCTTGAGCAGGTGCTCGGTGGACTCGCAAGCCAGCGCCGCATACTCGGCCTGTTCCTCGGTCATCTCGGTGGTTTCCAGCAGTTGCAGCATGCCCAGCACGCCGTTCATGGGCGTGCGCAGTTCGTGGCTCATCATCGCCAGAAAATCTGACTTGGCGTTGTTCGCACGCTCGGCTTCTTCACGGGTCTGGATCAACTGGGCCATGGCTTGCTGCTGCTCGCGGCTGGCCTGGTTGAGGCCATCGGCGAGGTTGTTGATATGTCGCGACAGGTCGCCCAATTCAGAGTCATCGACAATCGGTAGCGGGGTCTTGTAGTCGCCTTGCTGGATGGCCTTGACTGCATGGCCCATGGCGCTGATCGGCTGCGACAGGCTTGCCGCCAGGCGTCGCGCCAGCAGGAAGGTAAACAGCAGGGCGAACAGGGCAAGGATCCCTGCCTTGAACAGGATTTCTTGCTGGCGCTGGCTGAACGCATCATTGGACATGCCGACGATCACCCGGCCCAGGTAGTCTGCACGTGGCGCCTTGGGTTCGCTGAGGTTGTCCTGGAAAAAGTCAGTGCCCAACTGGATATGTTGAAGGCGGATCGGCGCCTGGAACACTTTCACCGACAGTGAGCGGTCATGTCTCTCCGACGGCTGCTCGACGTACACCAGGATGTTCTCGGCACTGTCCTGAATCTCCAGGAAGCGCACGTGGGGCGTGGCCAGGGTCGCGCGCAGCAACGTCTCGAGTACATCGTTGTTGCCGGAGATCACCCCATACTCGGTAGCGGGTGCCAGTTGGTTGGCGATCAGTTGGCCGGTGTGGTCCAGTTCCTGGCGCAGATCCTGGATACGCACGAAGGTGAAAAAGCTGATCAGCAGCAGGGTCAGCAACAGCGCGGGGCCCAGGGTGATGAGCTGGGTGCGGGTGTTGATATCCCAACGACGACGCAAGGTCATGGGCGTTTTTCTCCTTCGGCCACGCGGGCGGCGACGGCGGCTTCATCGACTTGTTCGAGGCCCAGTGAGCGCGCAACTTGCGGGTTGCCCACGACTTTGAAGTGTTGCGGGTAAAGCGTGCGTGGCCAATTGCCCGGAGGCTGGTCCAGCAGGCGGTTCAGCACCGCGAGCCAATCAGGTTGGTCGCTATAGGTGCTGGCCAGGCTGCCGGCCCTGACAAACCCGGCATTGGGCCCTACCAGCGGCAATTGTTGGGCGTAGCTGCTCAGCAACAGGTTTTTAACCGTTTTGGGGTTGTACAGTTGCGGGTCGTCGAGGCCGAGCAGCACGTCGCTGCTTTTGAACAGGGTTTGCAGCGGGCGGCTGTCGTTGGTGTTGTTCCAGAGTTGGGGCACGATCTCCAGGCCCATGGGTTTGGCTAACTGGATCAGTTCGCGCAGCAGGAATTCACTGTCGGGGCCGTAAAGCACGCCGATGCGTTGGGCCTGGGGCAGGATGTTGGCGATCAGGTGCAACTGGCGTTGCAGCGGTGGGTCGCTCCACAGCAGGCTGATTTTCGCCGGGTGCAGGTTGCCCAGGCGTTGCTGCGCCTGCAGGCGGCTGATGCGCAGCACCAGGGTCGGCGGGCCTTGGGTCTCCTGCAGGCGCCAGTCGAGGCTGGGCAGATCGAGGAGGATCAGGCGGGTGCTGGCGGGCAATTGGCTTGGCGACGGCAACTCCTTGAACGGCGTGAAGGTGACATGGTCTGCGGGGCGCTCTTGGGCAAGTGCCTGGGTGAAGGCTTGAACGCCGGCACCGTCTTCGGCTGCAGTCAGCAGGATTTCGGCGCTCCATGCAGGAGCCGCCAGCAGCAGGCACGCCAGCAGCAGGCCGCGACACCCGCGCAGTACAATAAAGAAGAGGGTCATCCGTGACTGATCGCCCATGTCAGAAGTCCAGCTGCGCGCTGAAGTAGAGGACGTGGCGATGGTCGTAGTTGTTGTCGGGCCAGGTGGTAGGCTGGTTATCGAGGCGTTGTTGCAACATGCCGGCCAGCTCCACATTGGTGTTGCCCAAGGCAATACGCTTGGCCACTCGTAGGTCAACCCGTTGGAAGCGATAGCGGTTGAGTGCGTCGTCGCCATAGTAGAACACTGCGCTGGACCAACCCTGGCCCCATTCACGCAGCCAGCCGGCCGATCCGCTGTTGCGAGCGGTTTGCGCCTTGTCCAGCGGGTTGCTGGAGGCGGCGTCGACATAAGCATAGGTCAGGCGCAGGCGGTCGGCGTTGCTCACGCGCCAGTCGAACTGTGACTCGACACCGGTAAAGCGCGAGCTGTTGGCGTTGCTTGCGATGTATTGGTTGTTGCGCAGCGGCGAGCTGATCATCTGAGTGATTTCGTCATAGAACAGCTTCACGTCGACGTTCAGCCCCAGATCGGCAAAGAAACCGTTGTAGCCCAGTTCACGTGAGCGCATCAATTCTTTGTCCAGGTCGCCAGGACCGCGTGTCACGACGAAATATTGCCCCGAGTTCTGCCCATAGGCCGGGGAGCTGAGATTGGTGACACGGTAGCTCCAATTGACGTTGTTCTCGAACATGTCTGGCGAGCGGATCGCTTCGGAATAAACCGCCCGCAAGCCGTGGCGTGGGTTGATCAGGTAATTGACCGCCACACGCGGTGTCAGCGAGTTGCCGCTCAGGTGGGTGTTTTCGTACATGGCGCCGCCTTGCAGCAGCCAGTGTTCGCTGGCGCGCCATTCCAAGTGCCCGAACAGGCGCCAGGTAGTGTCGTTCAGTGTTCCATTGAAGTAGGTGTCGGAGTCAGCGCGGTCGTAGCGGTAGTTCATGCCGCTGACCAGGCGCAGGCTGTCGGAGAGGCTGAGGGTGTCCTGGACCTCAAGGTCGTAGCGGCTTTCACGGGTGCTTTGGTCGATATCGCCGCAGACGGGGTTCTTGCCACCGTGGTTGTTCCATTGATCCAGCACCTGGTTGGCCAATGCCTGTTCGGCGGCGCTGCCGGGCGGCGGCGATCCTGGGCTGTAGGTGTTCATATGCCGCGCCAACAATTCCGCATAGTTGGGGTTGAGCTGCCAGAGCTGGGTCAGCTCCGGGCTGAACGAGACCTTGGCGTCACAGGCTTTCCAGATCTGACGGCGGTCCCATTGCTGGGCCGAGCCCTGGATATACAGGCTGTGATCAGGGTTGAAGTCGAAGTTCCAGCGCAAAGAGCCAGCGTAGTCCTTGGCGACAACATCGGAATTGCTGCCGCCTTCGGTAATCCCGTCAAACACTGGGGTGTAGGTGTAAGGACGCTGGTTGGTGCCTTCCTTGACGTTCAGTTGCCAATCGAGGCTCTGTTGCGAGTTCAGGGTCTGGCTCACCGCCAGGCTGAAACGGTTGAGACGCTGACCATCACGGCGGTCGGCGCCGACGGCATCACTGTCAAAACCGTCGTCCTGTTGCCCGGACAGGGACAGGCGCAAATCGCCGGTCTCCCAGCCCACGCCCTGGCTGGCATAGAAGTCGTTGATTCCACGTTCGCCGCGAGTGACTTTTACCCGAGAGCCCTGGCTGTTGGCCGGCGAGCGCGAGAGGATATTCACCACCGCCATCAACGCGTTGGCACCGTAGCTGACGGTGTTGGGGCCACGAAATACCTCAATGCGCTCGATATCCTCCATGGCCACCGGAATATCGCTCCAGTCCACTGTGGCCAGGCCGGCGCGGTAGACCGAGCGACCGTCGATCAACACCTGCATGCGCCGTGCATCACTGGCGCTGGTGCCGTGGTAGTTCACCGACGCTTGATTGCCAGTGGTGTAGCCGACCATCATCCCGGGCACCAACCGCAGCAATTCCGAAATGTCCCGGGCACCGCTGGCCTTGATCAGTTCGCTGTCGATCACCGTCATGCTGCCAGGCACGGCAGCGGCCGATTGCTTGAGGCGTGTGGCGGTCAAGACCTGCGGCAGCGGCTGGCTGTCGAGAAACAGATCGTCAGCCAGTGCAGGTAGGCTGCACAACAGCATCAACAGCAGAGATGAGCGAGGAGGAGGGCCCAGATACACGGCACGGCCTTGTTAATGACGGATAGCCGCCCATGTTAACCGAGGCGCGGCTATTTGCCAGTCGTCGGACTTGCAATTACTGCGCACAAACGTGGCATTTTCTGACGGGCACTCGATTTGAAGCGGGGGCTGGCCGCAAGCGGGGCGCCCCGTATAATGCCGCCATCGCCACTGGTATGGATTAACGGATTGCATATGACAGAACAGCGCCCTATCGCGGTCCTGGGAGGCGGAAGCTTTGGTACCGCCGTGGCTAACCTGCTGGCCGAGAACGGCCACGCGGTGCGTCAGTGGATGCGCGACCCCGAGCAGGCCGAAGCCATCCGCGTGCATCGGGAAAACCCCCGTTACCTTAAAGGCATCAAGATTCATCCAGCCGTGGAGCCGGTCACCGACCTGCTGGAAACCCTCACGGCCTGCGACCTGTGCTTTGTCGCGTTGCCCTCCAGCGCCTTGCGCTCGGTGTTGGCGCCCCATGCCGAACGCCTGGCGGGCAAGCTGCTGGTCAGCCTGACCAAGGGCATCGAGGCACACACTTTCAAGTTGATGAGTGAAATCCTCGTAGAGATCGCCCCGCAGGCGCATATCGGCGTGCTGTCCGGGCCGAACCTGGCGCGGGAAGTGGCCGAACATGCGTTGACCGCCACCGTGGTCGCCAGCGAAGACGAAGCCTTGTGCGAGCGCGTGCAGGCGGTGTTGCATGGCCGAACTTTCCGGGTCTACGCCAGCGGCGATCGCTTTGGCGTCGAGTTGGGCGGGGCACTGAAGAACGTCTACGCGATCATCGCCGGCATGGCCGTGGCCTTGGGCATGGGCGAAAACACCAAGAGCATGTTGATCACCCGTGCCCTGGCCGAAATGACCCGCTTTGCGGTGAACCAGGGCGCCAACCCGATGACGTTCCTCGGCCTGGCGGGCGTGGGCGATCTGATCGTCACCTGCTCGTCGCCCAAGAGCCGCAACTATCAGGTCGGGTTTGCCCTGGGCCAAGGGCTGAGTCTGGAGGAGGCGGTGACGCGCCTGGGCGAAGTGGCCGAAGGGGTCAACACCCTCAAGGTGTTGAAAGCCAAGGCCCAGGAAGTGGGCGTGTATATGCCGCTGGTCGCCGGGTTGCACGCGATCCTGTTCGAAGGGCGCACCTTGGACCAGGTCATTGAGTTGTTGATGCGGGCCGAGCCCAAGACCGATGTCGACTTTATTTCCACCAGCGGTTTCAACTGAGGAACGCGTCATGAACGATCCGAAAGCAGCCCCCAAATACGAGTCGATTGTCTTGCGCATTGTGTGGATGCTGGTGTTTGCGCTGGTGTGGCAGGTCACGCAATTCCTGCTCGGCGCGCTAGTGGTCGTGCAACTGATCTACCGCCTGATTTACGGCGCTCCGAACCTGGGCCTGATGAATGTTGGCGACAGGCTCAGCCAGTTTCTTGCGCAGATCGGCCGCTTCGGCAGCTTTCATACCGAGCAAAAGCCTTGGCCGTTCGCCGATTGGCCAACCCCGCGTGCACCGGAGGGCGAAGCGGCTCACAGCGTGCCGCCGGCTCCTCACCCGGTACGTGATGAAGAGCCAAAGCTATGAAGGTGTGGATCCTGCGCCACGGTGAGGCCCAAGGGCATGCCCGCACCGACGCCGAACGCAACCTCACCGAGCATGGTCGGGCCGAAGTATTACGCAGTGCAGCGCACCTGATCGGTCAACCTCTCAGCGCCATCATCGCCAGCCCCTATGTGCGGGCGCAGCAGACGGCGCAATTGGTGCGCGACGTGTTGGATTTTCAGCCCGAGATCCGCACGGCGTCGTGGCTGACGCCCGAGAGCAACCCCCTGCAGGTGCTGGAAAAACTCGATACCGACGACAACGTGCTGCTGGTCAGCCACCAACCGCTGGTGGGCAGCCTGATCAGCTTTTTGCAGCACGGGCATCAGCGTCAGCCGCAACCGATGTACACGGCCAGCCTGGCAGAGCTTGAGGGTGACTTTCCGCTGGCAGGCTTGATGAGACTGGTCGATGTGAAGAATCCGTAGGACGAAACTCGTCTTTGTGTGTGCTATACAGTCAACCGAGCAAGTGCTTGGTTGGCTGTATGTCGGACCACAAAGGAGCGCGTCCCATGCCTGTCGCTTTTCGTTTGCCGTTGCAGGTCTTCTTCGAGCGTGAAGCGCGGCACCCGCGCAAAGTCTTCCTGGTGCAACCCGTTGGCAACGGCGAGGTGCAGGCCCTTTCCTGGGGTGACGTCGGCCATCAGGCCCGTTGCGCCGCCCATTGGCTGCGGGCCCGGGAGTTGCCCCAGGGCTCACACATTGCCCTGATCTCAAAAAACTGCGCGCACTGGATCATCGCCGACCTCGCCATCTGGATGGCCGGGCATGTCTCGGTGCCGCTCTATCCCAACCTCACCGCCGACTCCGTTGCTCATGTGCTCACCCATTCCGAAGCGGCGCTGGCGTTGATCGGCAAGCTCGATGACTGGCCGGCGATGGCGCCGGGTATCCCGGCGGGCGTGCCGACCATCAGCCTGCCGCTGTGCCCGGAGGGGGCGTTCGATTTCAGCTGGGCGGACCTGCAAGCCTGCCCACCGATCCAGGACAACCCCGAGCCCGTTGCCTCGGCACTTGCCACCATCGTCTACACCTCCGGCACTACCGGCCTGCCCAAAGGCGTGATGCAAACCTTCGGTGCCTTGGGCTTCGCCGCCACCCGCGGTACTGAGTTGTTCGGCCTGGGGGAGGGCGACCGGCTGCTGTCCTACCTGCCGCTTTGCCATGTGGCCGAACGGATGTTTGTGGAACTGGCGTCGATCTATACCGGGCAAACCGTATTTTTTGCTGAAAGCCTGGAGAGCTTCCTGGCTGACTTGCGCAGGGCACGGCCGACGGCCTTGTTTGGCGTGCCCCGTATCTGGACCAAATTCCAGCTGGGCGTCTACGCCAAGATTCCGGAAAAACGCCTTGATACCCTGCTGCGCCTGCCCTTTATCGGCAAGCGCGTCGGCCATAAAGTCCTGGCGGGCCTGGGGCTGGATGCGCTGCGCATTGCCTTGTCCGGCGCGGCCCCGGTGCCCGAGGCCTTGCTGCGTTGGTATCAGCGCCTGGGCCTGGATGTGCTGGAGGTGTATGGCATGACCGAAAGCTGCGGCTATTCCCATGTGTGTAGCCCGGGTGCGCAGAAGCTCGGTTGGATCGGCCTGCCTTGCCCAGGTGTGGAAGTGCGCATCGACCCGTCAGGCGAAGTGCAGGTGCGTAGCGGCGCGACCATGCTGGGCTATTTCAAGGACCCGCAGAAAACCGCTGAGACGCTGACTGAGGACGGCTACCTGCGTACCGGCGACAAGGGCGAACAGGACGCTGACGGCCGTCTGCGCTTGACCGGGCGCCTCAAGGAAATCTTCAAGACCAGCAAAGGCAAATACGTGGCCCCGGCGCCGATTGAAAATCGCCTGGCCGAACATGCGCGCATCGAACAAGTGTGTGTCGTCGGGGAGGGGCTCGGCGCACCCGTAGGGCTGTGTGTTTTGTCGGCGGCGAATGACGACCGTCGAGCGCTCGGCAGCGGCCTCGAGCGCTGGTTGGAACAGGTCAACACTGCTCTGGATAAACATGAGCGCGTGCGCCAGTTGGTGGTGGTGAAAGACAGTTGGGCGGTGGAAAACGGTTTTCTGACCCCGACCTTGAAGATTAAGCGCAGCGTGATCGAGGCGACGTACGGGCCACAATTGCAGGCATGGAGCGAGCGTGCCGAAACCGTTTTGTGGCAGGATTAGGCACGTAATAAAATCAACAAGGACAACCCTATGAGCCTGTGGCGCACCCAACCGAATATCGAACAACTCAATGCCATCCAGAAAAACACCATCGGTGAGTTGCTGGATATTCGCTTCGAAAGCTTCGACGACGAATCCCTCACCGCCAGCATGGTGGTCGATCACCGCACCCATCAGCCCTACGGCCTGTTGCACGGTGGCGCCTCGGTGGTGCTGGCCGAGAGCGTTGGCTCCATGGCGGCCTACCTGTGCATCGATGCCAGCAAGTTCTACTGCGTGGGCCTGGAGGTCAACGCCAACCACTTGCGTGGTGTGCGCAGCGGGCGTGTGACGGCGGTGGCCAAGGCCATTCATATCGGGCGTACGACCCAGGTGTGGGACATCCGCCTGAGCAGCGACGATGGCAAGGCCAGTTGCGTCTCGCGCCTGACCATGGCCGTGGTGCCGCTGGGCGAAAAAACGCCGGCGCGATAGGCGTGGCGTGAGTGTCATCATTCCTGGCAGTTACAGTCATTGCTGTAGGCACCCGGCATGGTGACAATCAATCTCTGTTTTTGTTGATGGAACCTGTATGTCGCAGCACGTGTTTTTTACCCACGCCAATGGCTTCCCGTCGGCCACCTACGGCAAGTTGTTTGCCGCCCTGGCCCCGGAATATACGGTGGCTCATCTGCCGCAGCACGGTCACGACCCCAGGTTCCCCGTGGACGATAACTGGCAGAACCTGGTGGACGAGCTGATCCACCATCTGGAACAGCAACCAGAACCAGTGTGGGGCGTGGGCCATTCCCTCGGAGGCGTGCTGCATTTGCACGCGGCCATGCGTTGCCCGCAACTGTACCGTGGCGTGGTGATGCTGGATTCGCCGGTACTGACCCGCGCAGACCGCTGGGTGATCCGCGCCGCCAAGCGCTTTGGTTTTATCGACCGCCTGACTCCGGCCGGACGCACCCTCGGTCGACGTGAAGAATTCACCGACCTGGATGCCGCACGCAACTACTTCGCCGGCAAGACTCTGTTTCGTGGCTTCGACCCCGACTGCTTTGACGCGTACCTGCAACATGGCCTGCAGCAAGTGGGCGATCGCCTGCGCCTGCGTTTCGATCCGGCCACCGAAATCAGCATCTATCGCGGCGTGCCCCACACCAGCCCGGGCCAGGTGCGCCAGTTGAAGGTGCCACTGGCGGTCGTGCGGGGGCGCCAGAGCCGGGTGGTGATGCGCCACCATGCCAGCGGCGTCGACCGCCTGCCCATGGGCGAAATGCTCACCATGCCGGGTGGCCATATGTTTCCCCTCGAACGCCCCCAGGACACCGCCACCTTGATCAAGAACCTGTTCGCCCGCTGGCAAGCCCGTGAGCGCAACTGCGCATGAGCACACCTGTCGAAGAAGTTCGCCTGAGCCTGCCGCACATCGAATTGGCCGCTCATCTGTTCGGACCCGAGGACGGCCTGCCGGTGATTGCCCTGCATGGCTGGTTGGACAACGCCAACAGCTTTGCGCGCCTGGCGCCGAAGCTGAACGGGTTACGCATCGTCGCGCTGGATATGGCTGGGCACGGGCACTCGGCTCATCGTCCTGCAGGGGCCGGTTATGCCTTGTGGGACTACGTCTACGACGTGCTGCAAGTGGCCGAGCAACTGGGCTGGAAACGTTTTGCATTACTTGGTCACTCCTTGGGCGCCATCGTCTCCCTGGTGTTGGCCGGTGCCCTGCCGGAGCGGGTGACGCACCTGGGATTGATCGACGGTGTGATCCCACCCACCGCCAGCGGCGAGAACGCGGCCGAGCGCCTGGGCATGGCCTTGCAGGCGCAATTAAGCCTGCAGGACAAGCGCAAGCCGGTCTACCACACCCTAGATCGGGCGGTTGAAGCGCGAATGAAAGGCGTGGTGGCAGTCAGCCGCGAAGCCGCCGAACTGCTGGCCCAGCGCGGCTTGATGCCGGTACCGGGCGGTTACACCTGGCGCAGCGACAGCCGCCTGACCCTCGCATCGCCAGCGCGCCTGACCGATGAGCAGGCCATGGCTTTCGTGCGTCGTGTGGGTTGCCCTACGCAGTTGGTGGTCGCGGCTGACGGCATGTTGGCGAAACATTCCGAATTGCTTTCTCAGCTACCCTTCAGCGTCACCACGCTGCCAGGCGGCCATCATTTACACCTGAATGATGAGCCCGGCGCCGCTCTTGTTGCAGACTGTTTCAATCGGTTCTTCTCCACGCCTTGACTTGGCGGGGTCAACTGCCGAGGCTGGGCGGATTGAAAGGGAGTCAACCATGAACAAACCCAATACCGCTGTGACCACCATTGGCCAGGGCTCATTGATCCGATGAGCCTGGGTAAAGGATGTATCCGTGCCCTTGGCCTTTGCTGTTTCAGCCCCCTGGTGTTTGCTGCCGATGTTCCAGGCAGCCAGGATTTACCTGCCGTATCCCGCCAGGTTGACGCGCAAATCGTCGATTATCGCCCCGCTGAAGAAAAGGAACGCATCTACCCCATGGGCGCGATCCGCAAGATCAGCGGCCAGTTGCGCTCCGAAGGCCAGGCCACCGCACGCGGCCAGGCCACTGCAATCACCTATGAACTGCCCGCCGAGCACAGCTCCAGCGCCGCCTTCACCGCAACGCGCGAAGCCTTGCAGGCCAAGGGCGCGCAGTTGTTGTTCTGGTGCCAGGCCCGGGACTGCGGCGAAAGCAGCCTGTGGGCCAACGAAGTGTTCGGCAACGCCAAGCTGGTGGGCGCCGACGGCCAGCAGGAATACCTGCTGCTGCGCCTGGCCGCCCCGCAGGACAATTCGTTGGTAGCGCTGTACGGCATCACCCGCGGTAATCGTCGCGCTTATCTGCATGTCGAGCAACTCGACGCCAGCGCGCCTCTGGGCAATCTGCTGCCCACCTCGGCCACCCTGCTGCGTGAACTCAAAAGCACTGGCGAGCTGGACTTTCCCGCGCTGGGCGCCGAGCCTGACGCCACCTGGCTGACCTTGATTTCCCGCGGGCTGAACCTTGACACCACGTTGCGCATCAGCCTGAGCGGACCGAACGCCGAAGCCTGGCGCCAGGGCCTGGTCGATGCAGGAGTGCGTGCCGCGCGCCTGGAAACCGGCACCGGTGATGCTAAGGGTTTGCACCTGCATCTGATACGCTGACCGTTACAGGGCGAACGGACCCGCGCCGTTCGCCTAAGCTCTCTTCCTAAAGCCTATTCTCGAGATACCCGATGCTCAATAACGATCGCCTGCTGGTGCAAATCCTGCTGCTGGTGCTGTTCGGTGCCAGCTTCTGGGTCATGGCACCGTTCTGGTCGGCGCTGTTCTGGGGGGCGGTGCTGGCGTTTGCCAGTTGGCCGCTGATGCGTTTGCTCACCCGTTGGCTGGGTGGCCGGGAGTCCCTGGCTGCTGGCATCCTGACCCTGGGCTGGATGCTGCTGGTGGCGGTGCCGCTGGTCTGGCTGGGGTTCAACCTGGCCGACCATGTGCGGGATGCGGTGGCGCTGATCAAGGATATCCAGGTCGACGGCTTGCCCGAGGCGCCGACTTGGTTGGGCTCGATCCCGTTTGTCGGCGAGCGCCTGGTGGCGATGTGGGACAGCATTGATCAACAAGGCGCGGCGCTGATGGTCAGCATCAAGCCGTACCTTGGCCAGGTCGGCAATTGGTTGCTGGCGCGCAGTGCGCAAATTGGCGGTGGCATTCTCGAGCTGACCCTGAGCCTGGTCTTCGTGTTCTTTTTCTATCGCGATGGCCCACGCCTGGCGATGTTTGTACACCGCCTGCTGGAGCGCCTGATCGGCGAGCGTGCCGGCTACTACATCGAACTGGTGGCCGGCACGGTACAACGGGTGGTCAACGGTGTGATCGGCACCGCTGCCGCCCAGGCCCTGTTGGCGCTGATCGGCTTCCTGATCGCCGGCGTGCCGGGCGCGCTGGTGCTGGGCATCGTCACCTTCCTGCTCAGCCTGATCCCCATGGGCCCGCCGCTGGTGTGGATCCCGGCCACGGCCTGGCTGGCGTGGAAGGGCGACTATACCTATGCGGTGTTCCTGGGTGTATGGGGCACGTTCGTGATCAGCGGCGTGGATAACGTACTCAAGCCGTACCTGATCAGCCGTGGCGGCAACCTGCCGCTGGTGATTGTGTTGTTGGGCGTGTTCGGCGGGTTGATAGCGTTCGGCTTTATCGGCCTGTTTATCGGCCCGACCTTGTTGGCGGTGGCTTACAGCCTGTTGACAGACTGGAGCGCGACTCAGGCGCAGGTGCGCCGTGAAGACAAACCGTTGTAACTGACGGATAGCGGTCAATCTGGGAGTGGGCTTAGATAGGTGGCAGGTATCAAGCCCTTGGCAGCCACATGACAGCGGTCAAGCCGCCGCCAGGCGTCTCCTCCAGGCTCAGATGGCCGCCGAGGCGTTCCACCGCTTCCTTGGAAATCGTCATGCCTAGGCCGACGCCCCCGGAATTGCGATTGCGCGATCCCTCCAGGCGGAAGAACGGCTCGAACACCGCTTCGCGTTTATCCGCGGCGATCCCCGGGCCGTGGTCGATTACTCTGATCACCAAGGCCCCGCGACTGTCGGCCAGTTCTATCCGGGCTGTACCGGCGTAGCGCAGAGCGTTGTCGATCAGGTTGTTGAGGCATGAGCGCAGGGCCATCGGCTGCACCTGCAACGGCGCACAGGTGCCGGAAAATTGCACGTCGCAGCCTTGGTCCTGGGCGTTTTCGCTGAGAGATTCGACCAACGCCTGCACGTCGAGCCAGTGTCGTGTCTCGCTGGTACGTTGCTCGTGCAGGTAGCTCAGGGTGGCATCGAGCATGCCGATCATGTCGTCCAGGTCCTGGCGCATCTGGCCTTGCAGCTTGGTGTCCTCGATCTGTTCGAGGCGCAGCTTGAGCCGCGACAGCGGGGTGCGCAGGTCGTGGGAGACCGCACCGAGCATGCGTGCGCGCTGGCTGACTTGCTCGCGGATGCGTTTTTGCATCAGGTTGAAGGTCGACGCTGCTTGCCGTGCTTCACGCGGACCGGACTCCACCAGGGGCGGGCTGTCGAGGTCGACGCTCAAGCGCTCGGCTGCCGCGCTCAGGCGTTGGATCGGTCGACTCAGCAGCTTGGCGCCGTACCAGGCGGCGATGATCAGCGAGATGAATTGAAACGTCAGCGGTACCACCGGGCCGCCGAACCACGGGCGACGATGCTCCTTGTGCAACGGCTTCAGGCTGCCATCGGGCTGCTCGACGAAGGCCGCACGGGGCGGCGGTGGTGGCGGGCCGTAGTGGTGGAACCAAAAGATCGCCAACACGTGGGCCAGCACAATAGCCACCAGCAATAGGCCGAACAGTCGTCCGAACAGCGTATTGAAGGTGGCGCGCATCAACCGATATCCCGGGCGTCGAACAGGTAGCCTTCGCCGCGCACGGTCTTGATCAGTTGCGGTGCCTTGGGGTCATCCCCCAGCTTCTGGCGCAGGCGCGACACCAGCAAATCGATGCTGCGATCAAAGGCTTCAATGGAGCGGCCACGGGCGGCATCCAGCAGTTGTTCGCGGCTCAATACGCGGCGCGGGCGCTCGATAAACACCCACAACAAACGAAACTCGGCGTTGGACAGCGGTACCACCAGGCCATCATCGGCTACCAGCTGGCGCAGCACACTGTTGAGGCGCCAGGTGTCGAAACGGATATTGGCCCGTTGCTCGCCGCGGTCATCGCGCACCCTGCGCAGGATGGTCTGGATACGCGCGACCAGTTCCCGGGGCTCGAAGGGCTTGGACATGTAGTCGTCGGCGCCCAGCTCCAGGCCGATGATGCGATCGGTGGGTTCGCAGCGGGCGGTGAGCATCAGGATTGGAATGTCCGACTCGGCACGCAACCAGCGACACAACGATAACCCGTCCTCACCCGGCAGCATCAGGTCGAGCACCACCACATCGAAGGTTTCGGCTTGCATGGCTTGGCGCATGGCGGTGCCGTCGGTGACGCCCGAGGCGAGAATATTGAAGCGCGCCAGGTAGTCGATCAACAGTTCGCGGATTGGCACGTCGTCGTCGACGATCAGCGCGCGGGTGTTCCAGCGCTTGTCTTCGGCGATCACCGCGCCTTTTGGCTCTTCGTTTACAGGGACGGAAGGGGTCTGCATAGTGCGATCATCTGCCTGGGTTGTTGCTGTCAGCATAGGCGCCCGGTTCCATGGCTGGAAGTGCGGGCGGGCGGTCATGTGCGCGAGGCTAGCCGGGCGGCGTGTTGGGGGCGTGTCGTGTATGTATCGGCTTTGAAACAATTGCCCGAAATGGCGTATCTCGGGCGTTTGATCAGTATTTACCGATCATCGGATCCCGCAACGGCGCTGCTTGCGCTACAATCCGCGCCGATTTCGACCTGCCTGAGAGCCCATTCCAATGTCCGTCTGCCAGACTCCTATCATCGTCGCCCTGGATTACCCCACTCGTGACGCCGCACTGAAGCTGGCTGACCAGTTGGACCCCAAGCTTTGCCGGGTCAAGGTCGGCAAGGAACTGTTCACCAGTTGCGCTGCGGAAATCGTCGGCACCCTGCGGGACAAAGGCTTCGAAGTGTTCCTCGACCTGAAATTCCATGACATTCCCAACACCACGGCGATGGCAGTGAAAGCTGCGGCCGAAATGGGCGTGTGGATGGTCAATGTGCACTGCTCCGGCGGCCTGCGCATGATGAGCGCGTGTCGCGAAGTGCTGGAGCAGCGCAGCGGCCCGAAACCGCTGCTGATCGGCGTGACCGTGCTGACCAGCATGGAGCGCGAAGACCTGGCGGGCATCGGCCTGGATATCGAGCCCCAGGAGCAGGTCCTGCGCCTGGCGGCCCTGGCGCAGAAAGCCGGCCTGGACGGCCTGGTGTGCTCGGCCCTGGAAGCCCAGGCCCTGAAGAGCGCCCACCCGTCGTTGCAACTGGTGACCCCGGGTATCCGCCCCGCGGGCAGCGCCCAGGATGACCAGCGCCGTATCCTGACGCCGCGCCAGGCCCTGGATGCGGGCTCCGACTATCTGGTGATCGGCCGTCCGATCAGCCAGGCGGTGGATCCTGCCAAGGCACTGGCAGCAGTGGTTGCTGAAATCGCCTGATACCTGTGGGAGGGGGGCTTGCCCCCGATGGCGGACTGACAGCCGAGCAGGTTGTTGGTTTTCAGACCGAGTACATATCCGTTGCTGCGGTAACGGCAGCTATTGGTTCCGCTCTTACAGCGGGTCACTTTTGGCTGGGCCGGCATTCCGGTCCTTCTAAAAGTGAGCCGCTGTAAGAGCGGAACCCTAAGTGGCCGTTACCTAAATAACGGATATGTACTCGGTCACTCCCCCCAACATCCTGGTTAGCTGAACCCCTCTTACTAAACAGTTTGCTGCGCGACAGCGTCACATCGAAGCTGTGTCAGCTGACTTTTAAAACCAACTTCCCAAAGTTCTCACCGTTGAACAGCTTCATCAGCGTTTCCGGGAACGTCTCCAGCCCGTCGACAATATCTTCCTTGCTCTTGAGCTTGCCCTGGGCCATCCAGCCGGCCATTTCCTGCCCGGCTGCCGGGAAGTTCGCGGCGTGGTCCATCACCACGAACCCCTCCATCCGCGCGCGATTGACCAGTAATGACAAATAGTTGGCCGGGCCTTTGACGGCTTCCTTGTTGTTGTACTGGCTGATGGCGCCGCAAATGACCACGCGGGCTTTCAGCGCCAGGCGGCTGAGCACGGCGTCGAGAATGTCGCCGCCGACGTTATCGAAATACACGTCCACGCCTTTGGGGCACTCGCGCTTGAGGGCGGCAGGCACGTCTTCGTTTTTATAGTCGATGGCCGCGTCGAAGCCCAGTTCATCCACCAGGAACTTGCATTTGTCGGCGCCTCCGGCAATGCCCACCACGCGACAGCCTTTGATCTTGGCGATCTGCCCGGCGATGCTGCCCACGGCGCCCGCAGCGCCGGAGATCACCACGGTGTCGCCGGCTTTCGGCGCACCGGTATCCAGCAAAGCGAAGTAAGCCGTCATGCCGGTCATGCCCAGGGCGGACAGGTAGCGGGGCAGGGGCGCAAGCTTGGGGTCAACCTTGTAGAAACCACGGGGCTCGCCCAGGAAATAATCCTGCACGCCAAGGGCGCCATTCACGTAATCACCCACCGCGAATGTCGGGTTGTTCGAGGCGATCACTTTACCTACGCCCAGGGCGCGCATGACTTCGCCGATGCCTACCGGCGGGATGTAGGACTTGCCCTCATTCATCCAGCCACGCATGGCCGGGTCGAGTGACAAGTATTCGTTGCGCACCAGCACCTGGCCGTCAGCTGGCGTGCCCACCGGCACTTCCTGGTAGGTGAACGTCTCCCGCGTGGCCGCGCCGACCGGGCGTTTGGCGAGCAGGAATTGGCGGTTGGTCTGGGCGGTCATGGCAGGGACTCTATAGAAATGAATCATGAGTGATAGACCTTCAATGGCAGCAGGGCAAGGTAGTCCGAGGGAGGCGAATGCCCGTCAATAGGCATCGCTGATGATCAGCCAGGTGGAGTTATCACTGCGATTCATGCAGTGCCAACCGGCCCTCTGATAGTGCTGACGCGTCTTTCCCTGGGTTGGCTAGACTCGCCCCCACTGCAACTACTCCCATAGGAGACTTCCCATGAGCATGACGTTTTCCGGCCAGGTTGCCTTGGTGACCGGCGCCGCCGCTGGCATTGGCCGCGCCACCGCTCTGGCGTTCGCTGCCGAAGGCTTGCAGGTGGTGGTCGCCGACCTCGATGTGGCGGGTGGCGAGGGCACTGTCGCACTGATCCGCCAGGCTGGCGGCGAAGCGTTGTTTGTGCGTTGCAATGTCACGCTCGAAACGGACGTGCAGCAATTGATGGCGCAGACGGTTGCCACCTATGGACGCCTGGACTACGCCTTCAACAACGCTGGGATCGAGATCGAGAAGGGCAAGCTGGCCGATGGCAGCGTGGACGAGTTCGACGCCATCATGGGGGTTAACGTCAAGGGCGTGTGGTTGTGCATGAAGTACCAGTTGCCGTTGCTGTTGGCCCAGGGCCGTGGAGCCATTGTCAATACGGCGTCGGTGGCCGGGTTGGGGGCAGCGCCGAAGATGAGCATCTATGCCGCATCCAAGCATGCGGTGATCGGCCTGACCAAGTCGGCGGCCATCGAGTACGCAAAAAAGAACATCCGCGTGAATGCGGTATGCCCGGCAGTCATTGATACCGACATGTTTCGCCGCGCCTACGAGGTCGACCCGCGCAAGGCCGAATTTGCTGCGGCCATGCACCCGGTCGGGCGCATTGGCAAGGTCGAGGAAATTGCCAGCGCCGTGCTGTACCTGTGCAGTGATGGCGCGGCCTTTACCACCGGCCAGGCCTTGGCGGTGGACGGTGGTGCAACAGCCATCTAGGACTGCGCGCCGTGCCCCGTTCGAAAGGGCCCGGGGCGGTGTGGGGCGTTTCCATAGCTGGCAGACTGCCGCGGCCGAATATGTATCAGTAGGTAAATAACTCAATAAAATCAATACTTTAATAAATATCGGCGGCAAATTTTGCCGAGCTTCTGTGCTTAACTGTTTTGGGTTAACAGACAGTTGAAGTGAGTGGCTCATGGATTTAGGGATCGATCGACAAGCCCCGGTACCGGTGGTTCAGCAGATCGTCAGCGCGGTGGCGGAATGGATTCGCAAGAATGAGGTGAGCCCCGGGACACGCTTGCCGTCCATACGGCAATTGGCCCTCGACAACCTGCTCAGCCAGTCCAGCGTGATCGAGGCATTCGAACGGTTGGTGGCCCAGGGGCTGCTGGCTTCCAAGCACGGCTCGGGGTTCATGGTGGCGCAACCAGCCACTGGCCACGAACAGCACTGGTATGAAGGTGCGGAACAGGGATGGGGCGCTTTCACCGATAGTCCCCTGGGCGAGCTGAAACTGGGGTGTGGCTGGTTACCGGACGCCTGGCGCGAAAGCGATGACATCAGTTACGCGATCCGCGAAACCAGCCGCACCGATACCGGCGGCCTGTTCAACTACAGCACGCCCCTGGGGCTGCCGGCGTTGCGCGCGCAACTGCTCAGGCGCCTGACCCGGATTCATGTGGCTACCAGCCTGGATCGTATCCTCACTACCCATGGCGCCAGCCATGCCCAGGACCTGCTGATACGCACATTGCTCAAGGCCGGTGATGAGGTGGTGGTCGAGACGCCGGGTTACGGCAACCTCTATCGTCAATTGGCCTTTCAGGGCGTCACGCTGCTGGAGGTGCCACGCACCCGAGGAGGCCCGGATATCCCCGCATTGGAACTGCTGCTGCAAACCCACCGCCCCAAGTGCCTGTTCATCAACAGCCTGTATCACAACCCCACCGGCACCAGCCTGTGCCGTACCGTGGCGGAACGTTTGTTGGAACTGGCGCGCGACCGAGACTTCCTGATCATCGAAGAAGATGTCTACGGCGACCTGCAACATGCCAGTTGCACACGCTTGGCGGCGCTGGCCCATGATGATCGGGTGATCTATGTCTCGAGTTTTTCCAAGACCCTGAGCAGTGCTCTGCGCGTGGGTTACCTCTGCGCCAGTGCGGCGATCATTGCGCAAGTGGCCCATCTCAAGACCCTGACAGGGATCGGTACCTCGCGCTTTGCCGAAGCCATGGTGGCCACCTTGTTGAGCAACGGTACTTATCGTAAGTGGGTACAGCGCCTGCGCAAGCGCCTGAGTACGCAGATGGCCGCGACTTTGCAAGTCTTGGAGGATGAAGACTGGCAGGTATTTGCCGTACCTGCTGGCGGCATGTTCCTGTGGGTGCGACCTGGCCTGGCAGACCCTTCGCGGCTGCAGGCATGTGCTCGACGGCTAGGCGTCCTGCTGTCGCCCGGGGCGTTGTTCAGCCCCAACGGTGAGTACAGCGAGTGGCTGCGTATCAATGTGGCCTATGCGGCTGATCAGCGGGCATTGGCGTTGTTCCGTGCCATGGGACCTGCCAGATCGACCTCAACCATTCTGAAAACGACGCCAATGTAGCTTTTTGCCATTATTCCGGCGCCAGCGGCTTGTGCTCAATGCCTTGGGGTTGCCAATCTCGGTGCTTGTAAACCTGGCTCATGGCATATGCCATTGCAAGAGGATTCAAGTGCAATGATTTCGGGCGTGCAACGACGTTTCGCCAACCTCGGTATGGCAAAAAAACTGGGCTTGGGTTTTACCCTGGTGCTTCTGCTGACTGCACTGGTGGCGGCAATAGGTGTGTGGTCCCTGCAAACCGTCGGCCAGCGGTTTGAAGGCCTCAAGCAGATGTCTTCGCTCAACAGCGGCTTGCTCGAGGTACGCTTGATCGAACAGGATTACGCACTGCACGCCGACCCCAAGGCCGTTGACGCCCTGCATGCCAGTGTCGACGCGCTGGTGGCCCAGGCCACCCGCCTCAAGGCACGGTCTGCCGCCAACGAGCGGGTGATGAGCGATGTCGAGCAAGCCTTGGTTGCTTATCGCAAGGCGTTCGATGAGTTCGTCGAATTGACCCAGGCCAAGGACCTGGCGCTGGAAATGGCCAGTTGGTCGGTGTCCAGCGTGGCGAATAACCTGGATGTGTTGCAAGCCGGCCTGGCGGATGACGGCACCTATGGCCTCAAGGAAAGCCAAGGCAAGGAAGGCGCGGAGTTTATCGAGCAGGCGGGGCAGGTCAGCCAGGTGTCGCGCTTGATGCTGCAAGCCATGAACGAGGCACGCGTGCGCCTGGACCAGAGCCGCAAGGCAGACGCAGACGGCGCTGAGCAGGGCAAGATCGAGCAAGCCGACCAGGCGCTGGCTGAAGTCGAGAAGCTCAAGGTTATTGTCAAAGACCCCGGCTACCAGACCGTTCTCAACGAAGTGTCCGGGCATATCGCTTCGTTCAGTGAAAAGCTCGGCGAGTACACCGGGCTGCTGGCCCAGGAAAAAGTCGTCTACACGCAACTGCATGACCGGGCCGAACAAGTGGTCAGCCAGGTCAACCAGGCGTACGCCGCCGAAGACCGTTCCATGCAGGCGCAGTTGCACCAAAGTGCGATGCTGATCATCGGTTCATCCGCCCTGGCTTTACTGGTGGGTTTGATCGCTGCGTGGGTGATCACCCGGTTGATCGTTGCCCCGTTGCGCAGTGTGATCGCCGTAGCCCGGCAAATTGCCGCGGGGGATTTGAGCGGGCGCATGGAGGTCCGCCGTCGTGATGAAATCGGCCAATTGATGCAAGCGATGCAGCAGATGGGCAGTGGTTTGAGCCAGATGGTCAGCGGCTTGCAGGCGGGTATCGAACAACTGGCCAGCTCCGCGCATTCGCTGTCCAGCGTCACCGAGCAGACCAACCTCGAGGTCAGCAGCCAGAAGGAGGAAACCGAACAGGTCGCCACGGCGATGAATCAGATGACCGCCACGGTGCACGATGTGGCGCGCAATGCCGAGCAAGCGGCTCAAGCCGCGCAGACGGCAGATGACAAGGTCGACAGCGGCCAGCAGGTGGTGCGCATGAGTTTGCAACGTATCGAATTGTTGGCAACGTCGAGCAGCAGCGCCAGCGCCAGTATCGAGAGCCTCAGCGCGCAAATCCAGAATATCGGCACCGTATTGAACGTGATCAACAGTGTGGCCGAACAGACCAACCTGCTGGCCTTGAACGCCGCCATTGAAGCGGCACGTGCCGGCGAGCAGGGCCGTGGCTTCGCGGTGGTGGCCGATGAGGTACGGGCACTGGCCAAGCGCACCCGGCAATCGACCGAAGAGATCGAACGGCTGGTCAGTACTTTGCGCAGCGCGGCGCAGTCGTCGGTGCAGCAGATCCAGCACAGTGGCGATCTGGTGAAGCTGGCGGTCAGTGATGCCCTGGAAACCGAAAGTGCCCTGGGCAGCATTGCGGCGGCCGTGTCATTGATCCAGCAGATGAACCAACAGATTGCCGCCGCCGCCGAGGAGCAAAGCTCGGTGGCCGAAGAGATCAACCGCAGTGTCACCAGTATCCGTGCGAGTGCCGATCATTCGGCGTTGAGCATGCAAAACAATGCCGCATCGAGCATCCAGTTGGCGCAGTTGGGCGTGGAACTCAAGGGCATGGTGGGGCATTTTCGCCTTTGATCGCAGTCCCTTGATCGCAGCCTAGGTGCTGCGATCAAAAGGGCAGGGCGATCAAGCGTGGTTGGCGAGGAATGTGAGCAGCGCCTCATTGACGAAGTCCGGGTTCTCCCGGCTGGAGATATGCCCGGCGTCAGGAATCAGGATCAGGCTGCAACCAATCAGCTCGGCCATTTCCTCGGACTCGGCGGGTGGCCGGGGTTTGTCCTGCTCGCCGCACATCACCAAGGTGGTGTCCGAATCCAGGTCTGGCAGTTGCGTCAGGATGTCTTCGCGGCTGAAGATCAAGCGGCCCAGAGGCACGATGCTTTCTAGCAGTTGCTTCTTGGAATAGCTTTGCAGGGACTTGCGGAAATCCTGGTACAGCGCCGACTCGTGATCTATGCCCGGGCGGAAGAAGATTGGTGCGATCACATCCAGCAACGGTTCAGGAATGGCGCCAGCGTCTTCAATCATCTTGAAAAGCGAGAAATAGTATTGGCGCGTCTCTTCGGGTTCGGCACCAAGGTAGGTGTCCATCAGCACCACGCTGTTGATGCGCTCGGGGGCCGCCAATGCCAGACGTGCGCCCCACATGCCGCCGACCGACAGGCCCACCAGGTTGACCTGCTTGATGTCCAGTTGATCCAGCAGCGCCAGGGCCTGGCGGGCCAGGTCATCCAGCGACTGGGTGGGCGCGGGCAGCGGGCCCGACTCGCCATGGCCCCACAGCTCGGGGACGATCACCCGGTATTGCTGGGACAGCGCTTCAATCTGCGGCGTCCACATGTCGCTGGTCCACAGGTAACTGGAACCCAGCAGGACGACCGGGCCAGTACCCTGGTCGATATAGTGCAGCGGTTGTCCATCAATCACGGCAACAGGCATAGCAGGCCTCTAACTTCACGGAGTGAGGGGCACTTTTTTACGCTAGTCGGGGGCGGGGGGATAGATGCAAAGTGATGGCGCGAGCTAACTGTGGCGAGGGAGCTTGCTCCCGCTGGGCTGCGTAGCAGACCCAATATCATCGGAGCACGGGAATACGTTCTCTCGCCACAGGCACAGCTATCAGTCGTAGATAGCTTTCTTTTTCCACTCGGCATCAGCATCGACGACCTTCAGGCCTTCGGTCAATTCGTTGACTTCTTCGTCGGCGGGCTTGCTGTTGGTCAGCACCGTGGAGTTGGCGCGGGCCAGTTGTGACTCCAGCAGTTGCAACTGCGCGCTGTAGAGCACCGGCTCCGGTTGTTTGCGCAAGTACTGCACACCGCGCTCGAACGCCAGGCGCGCCTGGCCGGGTTGGTTTTGCTGCAGGGCATGCTGACCGAGATTGTTGAAGAACTCGATGTGCAACAGAACCAGGATATGCCGGATCTCCTTGATCCAATGCTTGGCCTCATTGGTGGGCAGGAAGCCGTCCTGGGCTGCGCGGGTGACTTGGCCGTGCAGGGCTTCGAGCAGGAAACGCACGTCCTTGGCCTTGGCTTCAGTCTGGATCGGTGCGGGTGGATTGGCCACAGGGATCGATTCGCCCTGGGCGATCAGTGCATTGAGCTCAGTGATACGTGCCTTGAGAGGCGAGCTCGACTTGTGGAGGCTCAACAGGCGCTGGTTGACGTTCAGTTCCAGGCGAGTCAGCAACAACTTGAGCGCTGGGGTCATCAGTTGGCCGGGAAAGGTCTCGGTGATTTCACCGCAGCGACGCAGCCGATCGTTCAGCTCGATTTCGGTGCGTTTCTTTTCCAGCTTGTTGTTTTCCACCACGTGGTTCATGTAGCCAATGGCGATCAGTATTACGATCCCGGCTACTACCAGCAGGGTGATCATGAGTGGCGTCACCGGTGTGACCTCTTTATTAGGGTTTGCTGTGGAGTGTAGTGACTGGGTCATCCGGCGGATAGGAGTGATCGACCAGTTGCCCAGGTAGTTTCTTCTATATAGGTAGGCGTGCCCTGCATGGATGCACATTGCCATCATTTGCCCGGGTGAACTATAACGCCTTGGCGGGCGCCAGAATATAGGCGCCAAGGCTCGGACGGTGACAATGCCTGCGAAGGCCGGCAAACCATGGCGAAGTCATTGATTTAAATAAATTTATCCTTGGGGGTTGACGACCTTTCAATCCATCCATAGAATGCGCGCCACTTACAGCGTAAAGCACACAGCGAAACGCGGTAGGGAGTGAATGTTGTACGTGTGTCCCCTTCGTCTAGTGGCCTAGGACACCGCCCTTTCACGGCGGTAACAGGGGTTCGAGTCCCCTAGGGGACGCCATATGCGGGAATAGCTCAGTTGGTAGAGCACGACCTTGCCAAGGTCGGGGTCGCGAGTTCGAGTCTCGTTTCCCGCTCCAATTTACAAGCAGTGTGGCCTTCGGGCGGCATTGAGTGAAACCAGGGCATAATCTTAGGATTTAATCTCTGGACACTGAAATACACACCATGTGTTTCAGTTGTGTGTCCCCTTCGTCTAGTGGCCTAGGACACCGCCCTTTCACGGCGGTAACAGGGGTTCGAGTCCCCTAGGGGACGCCATTTGCGGGAATAGCTCAGTTGGTAGAGCACGACCTTGCCAAGGTCGGGGTCGCGAGTTCGAGTCTCGTTTCCCGCTCCATATTTAACAAAAACGCCGATCAGTGATGATCGGCGTTTTTGTGTGTGCTGGATTTACCTCGGCTGCTTACCGGCCAATTCAAATTGTCGAATGAGCCTCCTGCCTTGGCACAAAAAACCGGGCAAACAGTTCGGACTGTGATTTGATATTCAGCTTGCTGTAGATGTTGCGGCGGTGGACTTTGATGGTTTCCGCAGACAGCGACAGCTTGCCGGCGATCTCCTTGTTGGAAAAGCCGCTGAGCAGTAACTTGAGCACATCCTTCTCGCGGGCCGTTACTTGTGCTTCCAACTGGGTAAGCGCTTGCGCCCAGGGGGCCGGCTCGGCGATGTTCTTTTCCTGGTCAATTTCAAAGCACATGCGTTGATGCATCATCGCCGTCACCCACGGCTTGATCATGTCCAGCATCGTTAC
Organism: Pseudomonas sp. MF6755; assembly: GCF_016405635.1. Taxonomy (NCBI): domain Bacteria; kingdom Pseudomonadati; phylum Pseudomonadota; class Gammaproteobacteria; order Pseudomonadales; family Pseudomonadaceae; genus Pseudomonas; species Pseudomonas sp. MF6755. The sequence goes on along the minus strand of NZ_JAEKDA010000001.1, from coordinate 89,465 downwards.
CTGCGCCTGTGTGAACCGCATATTACTGCCAAACGACATGCACAGCGTTCTGTCGGCATCGAGCCGTACGTTGTATTGCGCCTCGTCTACCGAGATAAATTGCGCGAAATACTGATGGTAGTACTCGGTTTCAAGAAAGTGTTCCGGCGCAATATCGAGCAGATGGAAGAAGCCGCTCTGCGGGTTTTCTCGATCAGCGATATAAAACGGGTCCAGCAGATAAAGACCTTTCACATACCGATGAATAAAGGCGTCGACTTCTTCGCTGTCCGCCACCTCGGGCAGGCTGATCACGCGCACGGCGTCATCGCTGAAAACCAATACCACCCAATTGTCTATTGGCACATATTCATTTAATACGCGAATCAATGAGCTCCAGAATTCTGGCCGATTGAGCTGCATGATCAGCTTTCCAACTGATCGATGCCAAGCCAGACTATGAAGGTCAAGCGACATGTTCTACCCCTTTAGGGTTAGCGATTGGCAGGCCAGAGCTAAGTATTTGTAGGTATTTACTATTCGACCACGCCCGGTATATTCACCCCGAGCTTACGATAGCCATGATGGCGCGTCGTGTGGACAGGGATAGTCATATGAGTAGATCACACTTGCGAGCTATTTTTTTAGCCTCGCTGCTTGGCGCAGCTATCAGTACGCCAGCCGCCGCCGCTCAAGCCTCGGTGTATCTGTATAACTGGTTCTGGTTTCTTGAACCGCAGACCCCGAAGGAATTCCAGCAGGAAACCGGCATCAAGCTGCACATGGATGCCTTCGACAGTGCTGAAATCATGCAGAGCAAGGTCATGGCCGGGCGCACCGGATATGACCTGGTGGTGGCCACCTCCGATGTACTGCCCGGCCTGATCAAGGCTGGGGTGTTGCAGCCGCTGGATCGTTCGCAATTGAGCAACTTGTCGCATATCGATCCCGATATTCTCGCCCTGCTGGCGGTCAATGATCCCGGTAATCGCTACGCCGTGCCCTATGTATGGGGCACCACTGGCATTGGCTACGATGTGGACAAGGTCAAGGCGGCACTGGGTGAGAATGCCCCGGTGGACAGCTGGGACCTGATCTTCAAGGAAGAGAACATCAGCAAGCTCAAGGCGTGCGGTGTGGCAATGCTCGACTCGCCCAGTGAGATCCTTTCGATTGCCTTGCACTACCTCGGGTTACCCAGCAACAGCACAAACCCTGAGGATTACCTGAAGGCCCAGGCCCTGTTGTTGAAAATCCGTCCTTACGTGCTCTATTTCGACTCGTCAAGAATTGATACCGACCTGGCAGACGGCAATATCTGTGCAGTCGTAGGGTGGGCCAATGGTGCCCTGGCGGCGCAGGCGATCAATGAAAAGTCCAACAGCGGGCGCAAGATTGCCTACAGCCTGCCTCGGGAAGGTGCATTGGTCTGGTCTGAAAACTGGGTGCTGCTCAAAGATGCCCGTCACCCCAAGGCCGCCCTGGAATTCATTAATTACATGCTGCGGCCACAGGTGATTGCCAAGACGTCGAACTACATGCTCTACCCCAATGCTAATAAAGATGCCACTGAGTTTGTCGAGCAGAAGTTGCGGGATAACCCGTGGATTTACCCCGATAAAAAGACCATGGCCACATTGGTTCCACTCGAGCCCTTGCCACTGAAGGCAGAGCGTATCCGCACCCGTGTCTGGACCAAGGTCAAGAGTGGTACGTGATGGGAGAACTATTGACCGGCTGACCAAGGGGCTGGGGGCCAGGGAGGGAGACAGCATGCGCCAAGGCGGTGATCAGTGCTATTTGGAGTCAGACGACTACAAAGCGTACAAAGAGATTGAAGAGCAGATCGGCCTCTGTACGCCAGAGCAAGCCTGGGCGATGTATTACGTCTCGACGGGCATGGTGCGTGAAAACATTACCCTGGCAGTGATGGAGCATATCGGCCGGGGCAACCGCGCATTGTTGCTTGAGTTCCCCGATCTGGTACGGGGCGAGGGGCGAGATGAGCCCGGAGCGCTCGCGTCCAACTGGCCCCTGTTGCGAAGGCATCGTGGCTAGCCTCAGGTGTAGGTTTTTTATGAAAAGTGCAACTTGGTCGTAGGGCATTGTTGTAAAGCGTGTAGGGATAGTCTGTACTTTTTGTGGGGTGGGTGCCTTTCACTGTCGTGACCTCTACTCTGGTCGCCCATTCTCCTAGCTCACTTCAGAGAACTGCCCAGATGCTTCAACTCGATTTTTATTCAACGTTGGTTGCCGCCTCGTTGGTGTTATTGCTGGGGCGCTGGCTGGTGGCTCGCATTGGCTTTTTGCGTACTTACAATATTCCGGAACCGGTCGCCGGTGGTCTGTTGGTGGCCTTGCTGCTCCTGGCATTGCGCTTGTTTGCCGGTATCGAAGTGCGCTTCGACCCCTCTTTGCAGATGCCGCTCATGTTGGCGTTTTTCGCCACTATCGGCCTGAACGCAGACTTTGCCAGCCTGAAGAAAGGCGGGCGATTATTGGCCGTGTTCTTGCTGGTGGTGACTGCGCTGCTGGTGGTGCAAAACGCCATGGGGATCGCACTGGCCACGGCGCTGGGGCTCGACCCGTTGATGGGCTTGCTGGCCGGCTCGGTGACGTTGTCCGGTGGGCATGGCACGGGGGCGGCCTGGGGGGCTGTGTTCAGTGAACAATATGGCGTGGCGTCTGCGTCAGAATTGGCGATTGCCTCGGCGACGTTTGGTCTGGTGCTCGGTGGCTTGATTGGCGGCCCCGTTGCGCGTCTGCTGATCAAGCGGGTCGAGGTGCCAGGTGTCGGGCAAGCGCAGCCGCGCCTGCCCAAGGGGTTCGAGCAACCCAACCAGGAGCGCCTGATCACGGCGTTTTCGTTTATCGAAACCCTCGCGCTGGTGGCGATCAGCCTGAAGGCCGGCACCTTGTTGAATGGTGCCATTCAAGGCACCGCCTTCGAATTGCCGACCTTCGTCTGCGTATTGTTCGTGGGGGTGGTACTGCGCAACGGCCTGTCGATGCTCGGCTGGCATCAGGTGTTCGAGCGCGAAGTGTCGGTGCTGGGCAATGTCAGTTTGTCGTTGTTCCTGGCGATTGCGTTGATGTCACTCAAGCTCTGGGACCTGGCAGCACTGGCCTTGCCAATTGTCATCCTGTTGGCCGCGCAGGCGCTGTTGATGGCGTTGTTCGCGATATTCGTGACGTTCAGGGTGATGGGCCGTAACTACGATGCGGCGGTGCTGGCGGCTGGTCACTGCGGCTTCGGGCTTGGCGCCACGCCTACCGCAATTGCCAATATGCAGGCAGTAACCCAGCGCTTCGGGCCGTCGCAGATTGCGTTCCTGGTGGTACCGATGGTCGGGGCGTTCTTCATCGATATCGCCAATGCGGTGGTGATCAAGTTGTACTTGGCGCTGCCGTTCCTGGGGGCCGCGGGGTAAGTCGCTTCACCGCGTGCCCATGGCTTTCATCGCCTGGGCCAAGCGCTGTGTGGCTTGCTGGATTTCATCCCGGTCCAGGGAGGCAAAGCCCAGGCGCAGCGCATTTTCCGGCCGGTCGTTGGGTGAAAACTGACGACCGCTGCGAACCACCAGCCCATGGTCTAGGGCAGTGTCCACCAAGCGATCCACGTCCATTTTCTCCTCGAATCGCACCCAGAGCGCCAAGCCACCCTCCGGCTCCCGCACCTGTATGCGAGCGCCGAACGCCGTGTCCAGGCAATCACGCAGCACGGTTCGGCGCGCCAGGTATTCTTTCGAGACGCGGCGCAGGTGCTTTTTCAACTCACCGTCATTGATCAAGTCGGCCAGCATGGCCTGTGCTACCGCATCGGCATCGCCCAGCATCAGCGCGGCATTGCGCTGCAGGGCTTCAATCACGTGGGTGGGCGCCACGATGTAACTGCAACGAAACGTTGAGCCCAGCACCTTGGATAACGAGCCGATGTAGATCACATGGCGCTGGGCGCGGTCACTGGCCAGCGGCAGGTAAGGGCGGCCGCTGAAGTGATATTCGTGATCGTAGTCTTCCTCGATCACGCAAAAGTCATGTTGAGCGGCCAGCGCCAGCAAGTGTTGTCGGCGTGCGGCGTGCAAGCTCACGGTGGTGGGGAACTGATGGTGCGGCGTGAGGTAGATCATGCGCACGTTATGCTCGCGGCATAAACGGTCGATCTGGTCGGTGCGGCAACCTTCATCATCGATGTCGACCGTGACCAATTGCGCGCCGAGTTTTCGAAAAATTTCCCACGCCGGCGGGTAACTCAAACGCTCCACCAACACCACATCGCCGGGCTTGAGGAGCAGGCTGGCGCTCAGGTACAGCGACATCTGGGTGCCTTGGGTCAGGCAGATATTCTCGGCATTCACTGTTAGCCCGCGGTTATTGCGCAGCATCTCGGCCAGGGCGCAGCGCAAATGATAGCCGGTGCCCTCACTGCCGTAGCGCACCGTGTTGGAGGCAAAGCTGTTGCGCAGTGCATGGCGATAGTAGCGATGCAAAACGGCCTGGGGCAGCAAGCGGTGGTCGCTGGTGCCGTTGTCGAAAAACAGCGCGCCGTGCCGACGCTGCAGGGCGACTACCTGGGCGTTGTGGGTGAAATACGGCACCACTGGCTGCTCCAGCAACTGCGGTGCGAAAGACGGTTGCGCACTACTGGGCGTGGGCTTGGGCGCCAGTTGTGCATTGACGAAGGTGCCCCGGCGTGGCTCGCTGATCAGCCAGCCTTTGGTCATGGCTTCTTCGTAGGCCAGGATCACGGTCTTGCGGTTGACGTCGAGCAACTGCGCCATTTCCCGCGTACCCGGCAGCAACGTCCCAGGCGCCAGGCGGCCTTCCAGGATCGCGTTGACCAGCCCCTCGGCAATCTTGCGGTAGGACGCCTGGCGGGAGTCTTCATCGAGCTTGAGCAAGGGGCGCCATTTGCGCATCTGGACCATCTGAATTATCCAAATCTGGAGGTTTTAATGGGCCTAGTCTAGCGCAACAATCGGGTCTCACTCACCCCCGAGGTCATTATGAACACACGCCACGTCATCGAGCTCGCCCTCTCGGGGAAAACCGTTGAAGCCGGGGATGAACTGTTGCTTGATGCAATGCTCGCCAGCGGCTTGAACGTGCCGTTTTCGTGCCGGCGTGGAGCATGCGGGTCGTGCAAGGTGGTAGTGGCCGACGGTGCGTACCGTGCCAAGCAATTGGACCCGGGTACTCCGGCGCCGTCCTACCCGCTGGCAGCCAATGAAATGCTGCTGTGCCAGAGCCATGCCTGCTCCGACATGCGTCTGGAAATTCCCGGCTGGTCGCTGGACACACCCGCGCTCGTTGTCGAGGCAACGGTGTTGGGCAAGCGCGCGCTCAGTCCTGATGTCATCGAGCTGGTCGTGATGCCGGATATGCCGCTGACGGTGCGAGCGGGCCAGTACCTCAAGTTCCGCCTGGTCGACGGTGACTCGCGTTGTTTCTCGATCGCCAACCTGCCGGCCGAAAGCGATGGGCGCCTGGTGTTTCAGATCCGTAGGGTGAGCGGCGGGCTGTTTTCCGAGATTTTCCTGGATGGTCTTGAGGCTGGCGACCTGTTGCAACTGGAAGGGCCTTTTGGCGCCTGCACCTGGCAGGACGATGACCGTGCGCCTGTTGTGCTGTTTGCCACGGGCACTGGTTACGCGGGCATCAAGCCGATTCTGCTGACCGCCTTGAAACGCGAGGTCGAGGTGACGTTGTACTGGGGCGGTGCGCAGCCGGCAGATTTTTACGACAGCCTGTTCCTGGACAAGACGGTCCTGGACCACCCCCGTTTTCACTGGCACCCGGTACTGGCCTCAGAGGGCCGGGTGCAGGAAGTTGCGCTGAACCATGGGCATCACTGGGAGGCAGCCCAGGTGTATGCCTGCGGTAACGGCGCGATGATCAGCCAGGCGCGTGCGCAATGTGTTGACGCGGGTTTGCCCGGCCATCGGTTTGTCGCGGAAGCCTTTGTGCCCAGTGGCAGTTCGAGTGGGGGAGCGCCCTCCAAACCATTGGACCCGATCTGGGAAAAAGTCGGCCCGCGTTACTCGTTGGACGGCATGTTGGCCGCGCGTGAGCAGTCCATCCGCGCCCTGGCGGCGATTGCCAGCCAATTGAAGGTCGGTATGACCACTGGCGAAGCCCTCGATATGGCTGCCGAACAACTGCACGCCATGGGCGCGTCCCACACCTGGCATCCAACCTACATCCGCTTTGGCGCCGACACGGTGCGCCCACCCCGTGAAGGTATTGACCGCCAGCGCAGGCTGCGCGCCACGGACATCGCCGTGGTTGACCTGGGCCCGGTGTGGGATGGCTACGAAGGTGACTACGGCGATACCTTTGTGTTCGGCGACTCGCCGTTGCACCTGGCCTGTACAAAAGCCCTGCATGAAGTATTCGACGAAACCCGTGAAGCCTGGCTGCGCGGGCTGACCGGGCGTGAACTTTATGACTTCGCCGAGCAGAGCGCCGAGTCCAAGGGCTGGAGGCTGGCGCGCAACCTCGCAGGGCACCGCCTGGCGGATTTCCCCCATGCGCTGTTCGAAAGCAAGGTGTTGGCGGAGCTGGAAATCCCTCCGAGTGAGATGGCCTGGGTGCTGGAAATCCAGCTGTGCCATCCCACGGAGCCGGTCGGCGGTTTTTTTGAAGATATGCTCATGCTGCAAGCCTGAAGAGTCCGCCGTTGCGGCGGGCTCCCACTGCGCTCAGAGCTTGGGCAACTGCCCGACACGGCCCATCATTTCGGTGACAATCTGCAGGTCCTGCAGAAACTGGTCGACCGCCTTGAACTCGTGGCTGGTATGGCCGCTGTACGTGAGCTCGGGCCTGGACAAACCGAACTGCACGCCATTGGGCAGGTTATGGATCGAGGTGGTGCCTGCGTCGGAGCCAACGGGTTGCTGCGTACCCAGGTTTTCGTTGGCTACGACCAGCAAGGTCCTGACCCATTCACTTTCGGCGGCGCGGTACATCGGTTCGCTGATCGCGTAGTCGAAGGCCGCAGTGATGCCGCTCTGCCGGGCCCATGCGCTTAGCCTGGCGGCGATGTCGGCACTCAGTGCAGCCGCAGGCTTGCCTTTGGGGACCCGCAGGTTGACCGTCAGATGAAGGGTTTTTTCATCGGTCTCGATAGCGGTCGGGGAGGTGGTCAGCGGCCCCATGAATGCATCGGAAAAACCAATCCCCAGCTTGCCACCCAGATAATCCAGGCCCCAGTTGTCGGCGGCATACCGCGCGGCGTCAGTGATGTGGTTGCGCTTGAGCGGGATTTGCCCGTCCAGGCTATGGATAAAGCCCAGCAGCCTGGCGACCGGGTTCACGCCTGCCTCGGGTTCAAACGCGTGGGTGGGCACGCCGGTGACGGTCAGCCTGATCTGCTGGCCCACGACCTGGGTGGCTACTCTGAAATTGTTGCCATTGCGCTTGGCGTAGTCGTCGCCGGCCCGTTGCAGGCGCGCAGCCAATTGCGCAGCCTGTTCGTCGGCGAGGATGGCAACCGCCATCAACGGTATTTCGTTGACGGCAAAGCTGCCGGCTATCGAGGTGATTTCGGCACCGGTGCCCTGGGCGTTGCGCCGGGCAAAACTGGCGGTGACGGTGCCATAGCCTTTCTCGGCAATCACTACCGGGTAGACACCATCCAGTGCCAGGTTGTACTTGGGCGTAGGGTAGCGTTCGAAATAATAGGCCAGGGAGTTGTCGGCGTTTGCCTCGGTGGTGTTGACCAGCAGTTTGAAACTTCTGACCAGGGGCAGTCGCTCTTCCTTGATCACCTTCATGGCATAGAGCGCCACCACAATGGCGTTCTTGTCATTCTCCGTGCCGCGACCGTACAGGCGGTTACCGATCTGGGTCACCTTGAACGGGTCGTATAGCCAGTTCTGCAGGATGGCAGGCACCACGTCGGCATGGGCGTGAATGCCCACGACTTCTTTACCAGTGCCCAGGGATACTTCATACACACGGTTGTCGATGTTGCGAAACTCCAGGTTGAAAGCCTGGGCAAGGTCTTTGAGCGCGTTGGCGAAGCGCACGAGTTCGGGGTTTTTGTGGGCGGGTACGCCTTCCACGTGGAAGGTCGGGATGGCTACCAGATCGCCCAGGGTTTCGATGGCTGCGCTGCCATACTTGAGCCGCGCATACAGGCCCAGCAGACGATGCACCTGGTTTTGCTGTTCCATGGAAAGGGGCTTGCCGACAAGAAAGGCGCTGATGGTCAGGCCCAGATCGTCACCCTCGGCCTGGTTGTTCTGCTTGAGGAGCGTCAGGAATTGTCGGAAGTCCGTGACAGAGGTCTTGCTGAATGCTGTGAGAATGGCCGTGCTCTGTGCCGGGGAAAGGTTGGCGTGCGCTGCCGGTGCGAGTGTCGAAAGGCTGGTGACGATCAACGTGATCGTGAGCATTCGTTTAAGCAATGCGTTCATGGGTGGCACTCCTGCCCTGGACAGGCAGTTGGTGATCGACCCCTTGAAACTAGCACTACGCCGCCCCGGCAAAAGGGCCCGATGGAGGTTTTTACCGCAGAAACGCGTGCATGATGTTGAAAGAGAAATTTCCTACGCGAGACTTCCACAAACAACAACGCCGCTCAGTCATGAGCGGCGTTGTTGTGTGGACATAAACTGAGTGGCCAAAGAGGGCGTCAGAGCTTCGGCAATTGCCCGACACGGCTCATCATTTCAGTGACAATCTGCAGGTCCAGCAAAAACTGCTCAACCGTCTTGAACTCACCGTCGGTGTGCCCGGTGTACTTTTCTTCAGGTCGTGCCAGGCCAAACTGCACACCATTGGGCAGGTCATGCACGGAGGTCGCGCCGGCCGAGGTGCCGAACGTGTGTGGCATGCCCAGGTTTTCCGTGGCCACCGCCAGCAAGGCTTTGACCCATTCACCTTCAGGGTTGCGGTACATCGGCGTATCCAGCGAGTAGGTGAAGTCCACCTTGACCTGGGTGCGCTTGTCCCAGGCGTTCAACTTCTCGGCGATTTCGGCTTTGAGCTTCTCCGGTGATTTGCCCTTCGGCGCACGCAGGTTGACCGCCAGCTTGAAAGCTTTGTCATCCAGGCCGACAAAGGTCGGCGAGGTGGTGAGTGGCCCCATGAAATCATCGGCGAAGCCCACGGCCAATTTGCCGCCCAGGTAATCCAGGCCCCAGTTGTCCGCCGCATAACGGGCGGCGTCGGTGATGTGGTTGTGCTTGAGAGCGATGTTGCCATCGACGCTGTGGATCAACTCCAGCATGCGTGCCACCGGGTTGACCCCGGTTTCTGGCTCGGAAGAGTGGGCGGATACGCCGGTGACAGTGAGCTTGACGTCTTTGCCATCGACCTTGGCGGTCACCTGGAAATTGCCGCCATTGCGCTTGGCATAGTCAGCTCCGGCCTGTTGCAGGCTGGCCGCTAATTCAGCGGGTTTATCGCTGACCAGCGTGGCAACCGAAACCGACGGAATCTGGTTGGTGGCTTTGCCGCCGGTCATCGCGATGATTTCCGCGCCGTTGCCTTCGCCCTTGCGCACCGGGAAGGTGGCCATGACCGTGCCTGAGCCTTTCTCGGCGATCACTACTGGGTAACCGCCATCCAGCGCCAGGTTGTATTGCGGCACGGGATTGCGTTCGAAATAGTAAGGAATAGCGTCACCAGCGGTTTCTTCGGTGGTGTCCACCAGCAGCTTGAACGTGCGCGCCAGTGGCAGCTTTTCTTCCTTGATTACCTTCATGGCGTACATCGCCACAACGATGCCGTTCTTGTCATCCTCGGTGCCACGGCCATACATGCGGTCGCCGATCAGCGTGACCTTGAACGGGTCAAGCTTGGTGCCATCTTGCAGCACCCAATTTTCCGGCGTCACCGGCACCACATCGGCGTGGGCATGCACACCCACGACTTCATCACCGCTGCCTTCCAGGGAGATTTCGTAGATACGGTTATCGACGTTACGGAAGTTCAGGTTGAAGCTCTTGGCCAGGGCCTGGATCTTCTCGGCGATCTTGAGGAATTCCGGGTTTTTGTACTGTGGCAGGCCGTCTACGTTGAACGTCGGAATCTCCACCAGTTCGCGCAGGGTTTCGAGGGCCGCCTTGCCATACTTCACCCGGGTATAAATGCCGAGCAGGCGGTTGATTTCGTTCTGCTGTTCGGCGCTCAGGGTGTTGTTATCGAGAAAGGCACTGATGGCCGGGCCGACGTCACTGCTCTTGCCCAGTTCGCCCTTGGCCAGGGTGCCCAGGAAACCGCGGAAATCGGTGACCGATGTGTCGCCGAAGCTCTTCAGGATCGCCGTGCTTTGTTCGGCGCTGATGTTGGCGAACGCAGGTGTGGTAACGGCCGCAAGGCTGGCAGCGAACAGGGTGGCAGCCACCAGTTTTTTCAGTGGAAAGTGCATGGTGAGAGGCATTCCTTTGCAGGTAGTGAGTAGGGTATTTCTGACAGATAAGGCAGAAACATTCTCACACACTACCATTACTCAGGTGCCCAAGGTCAATGCTGGCCAGGATGGGGCGCGGGGTACTCATCAGTCAGGCTCAAGGCTCTAGCGTAGGGCCCTTCCCACAACTGTTCATGCAGCTCTCCCACACGCCTGGCCATCTCTTCACTGCGCATCACCACCTCCAGGTTGCGCGAATTATCCAGGTAGCCACCCAACCAGTTGCTGGTGCCGACCCACGCCACCTGCCCGTCGATCTCCATGGTCTTGCTGTGGATCACCCGCGCATAGGGGATAAACCCTTGTTTGGCCTCGGGCAGGGTGACGATCTTGATCTCGACGTTGGGCAACACTGCCAGGCTCTTGAGGTAGGGCAGTTCGAGCTTGTCGGTGTTCCAGTTGGACACCATCAGCTTGATCGATACACCGCGGGCAGCGGCGGCGCGCACGGCGTTGTCGATCACTGCGTAGTACGGCCGGGTTCGATCCGGGCCGTAGGACAGTGGCGCGTAGTCGAGCAATTGCACGCGCACTTCTTTTTTGGCTTCGCCCAGCAGGCGTGGCAGCTCCAGCTGTGAGTCGCCCACGCCTGGCGGGTTGTAGCGTTGCGGGCTGGCCACCAGGTAGTTGCCGGTACGCACGGGCTCCTCGCCGGCGGCCGGCAGCGGTACCGGCTGCTTATCGGCGAGTGCGGCCTGGGCGTGCCAATCTTGATCGAAGATCGCCTGCACCTGGCCCACGACCGCTGCGTCCGTGATACGCAGCCCGGTTTCGTGGATATGTTCCAGGGAGCGCCAGTCGAAATTCTGGCTGCCGATAAACGCCTGCTTGCCATCTACCAGCATGTATTTGGCGTGGATGATGCCGCCGCTCAGTTGCGCGTAGGGCAGCACCCGAAAGGTCAGGTTAGGTATCGCGCGCAGGCGTTCCAACGTGGATGCTTCGGATAACCTGATACCTTTTTCTTCCAGCAGGAAACGAATCTTCACACCGCGCTTGCCGGCAGCCTCAAGGTGGTCGATGACCGTGTCCATCACCGAGCCGGGATGGTCGACGGCGTAGAACTGGCCGATATCAATACTGTCTTTCGCGCCGTCGAACAACTCGATCCAGACGGCGCCGGTCTGGCGCAAATCGGCAGTGCCCAGGGTGGTGTCCACCGGCACGGTATGCACCAGTTCAAACCCCGGAATGGAAAAGTCCGCCTGGGCAAGCGGACTGAGGAGCAAGCCGGCGAGGCCGGCGATACGCAACTTTATCGAAAGGGACATAGGCGTCTCATCGGACAGAAAGAAGGGGCGGGCGCATGGCGCGCCCGCCCATCGGGTCATGCCGTGCGGCTGTGCAACGGGGTCGGCACCAGGTGTGGCACTTCACCTTGTACGCGGGCGCCGGTGGCTGCGCGGATCAGCAGGATCTTCAACTGGTCGTTGATGCGTTCCAGGCTGTCCTGGAAGAAGTTGTGGAACACCACGCAGAACAGCGCGATGGCGATACCTAAACCGGTGGCAAACAAGGCCGTGCCGATACCACCGGAAATCTGCCCCGGGTCGGAAACACCCGCCGTGGCCAATGCCTTGAAGGTGTCGATGATGCCCAGAATGGTACCCAGCAGGCCGAGCAACGGGGCGGCGGTGGTGATGGTCTCGATGATCCACAGGCTGCGGGCCAGCGGGGCGCGAGTCTTCAGGTACTGGGTTTCGATTTCGTCGTCGAGGTCTTTGCGCGAACCGTTGGAGGCTTTCTGCGCCAGTACCGGCAGCACCATGTTCAGCGGCAGGCTGTGGCGACGGCTCAGGCTTTGCGGCAGGTCGCGCTCACTGTGCACATGAGCACCCAGCACCTCGGTCAGCGCGCGGGCCTGGCGGCGCACGTAGGCGAAGTAGATACCGCGTTCGATGGCGATGAAGATCGCGATGGCCATCGCGGCATACATCACATAGAAGGTGACGTCGTGGAGCAGGTTCATATCCATGATGGTGTTCCTCTTGGGTCAGTCTTAGAAATTCGCTTCCAGCGAAACCGTTATGGTGCGGTCCAGGCCGACGATGTACGCCGGGTCGCCATCGCGAAAACCGCTGTAGCTGGCCGCGTTGGTCTTGGTGGTGTACACGCCGTCCAGGTACTTCTTGTCGAACAGGTTGTCGACGTTCAGGCGCAGGGTCGCGTCCTTGACCACTTTCTTGTCCACTGGCAGGTAGATACCGGCGCCGAGGTTGAATACGGTGCGGCCGGAGATGGCCTCGTCGTTGGTCAGGTCGCCATAGAGCTTGCTGGTGTACTTGCCGCCGAAGGTGCCGTAGAAGCGCCCGTCGTCATAACCGATGTTGGCTGCCAGCATGCTCTTGGGCACGTTGGCGAACTGCTTGCCGCTGGTGGGCAAGACGATGGCTTTGCCGGCGTTGTAGACGGTCATGTCGTCTTGTTGCTCGGCCTTGGTGTAGGTGTAGGAGGTGTAGTAGTTGAAGTGGTGGGGCAACTGGCCGCTCCATTCCAGCTCCAAGCCTTTGTTGGTGACCGCACCGACGTTGATGTCAGCGGCATCCCCGTTGATGTCTTTGGACGACACCTGGCGGTTCTTGAAGTCCATGTAGAAGAGGGTGGCGGCCAGGGTCATGTCGTCGCCGCTGTAGCGCCAGCCCAATTCGTGGTTCCAGCTGGTTTCCGGCTCGAGGTTGATGGAGTCGGCGCCTTTGTCGTAGAGCGCGTAGTTCTGCGGTACGCGCATGTTGCGCGAGAGGCTGTAGAACAGTTGGTCGCGCTCGTCCAGCTGGTATTTCAGGCCGACGTTGGGCAACAGCTTGTTGTAGGTCTGGTTACGTTTTTCTGGCCGCTCGTTGAGGCTGCCGTGGTTGGTGCCGTCCCGCTCGACGTTCATGTACGCAAGGCCGGCGATGAAGGTCCAGTCCGGGTTGATGTACCACGTGTCCTGGGCCCAGACCTTTTGCGCCGGGGTCACGGTGAAACGGTCGCGCCCCTGTACGGTGTTGCCGTTGGCATCGACGATGGCGCTGTTGGAGTCCGGCCAGGTGTCGACCGGCTTGCCATTGCTCTTGAGTGGAATGAACGGCTGGGTCTGGCTCTGGCGTGCGCGCTCGTACCAGTAACCGAATTGCAGGCTGTGATCGCCCAGGTCCCAGGTCAGCTTGGTGGTGATACCCGGTCGCCAGGTTTGCGTGCGCGAAGGGCGGTAGTACACGCCGCTGTTCGGGGTGCCATCGGCGTTGTATTGCGCGGCAGTGGGCAGGTTGCCGAGGTCGAACACGCCGCCTTGGTTCGAGCCACGGTTGAGCGCGTAGGCGGATGAGCCGACGCCGCTGCCATTGCCCCAGTAGTAATACGGGATCACCGACAGCGCCAGGTTGTCGGCCAGTTTGAACTGGGTGTTGAGCACGGCGGTGAAGGTCTGGAACGGGTTCTGCGCCAGGGCGTAGTAGCTGTTGTACTTGCCGTTGCTACCCACGCTTGGTGTCGCCGGGTAAGGGTCGTACTTACGCCCGTAGCGCTGGAACTGTGCCTTGGTCAACTGGCTGTAACTGTTGTTGTCTTGCTCGTGGTACTTGAGGATCAGGTTGGCGGTGTTGCCATTGCCGGCGTCGAAGAAGCTGTTCCACTCCACCTTGTCGGCGCGCACTGCGCCCGAGCCACGCCACATCTGGCCTTCGGTATGGGACACCGACAACCAGTTGCTCAGGCCATTGATCTCGCCGGTATTGAGGCGCGCGAAGGTCTTGCGCGTGGCGTTACTGCCGACGACTTGTTTGACGAAGGCTCCGGTTTCCTTGGTCGGGCGAATGGTCACGATGCCGATGTTGCCGCCGCTGGAACCGATATGCGGGCCATCGGCTTCCGACGCGCCCTGGGTGACGAAGATCTGGTCGATGTTTTCCGGGTCGCCCAGCAGGTTGGAGTACAGCGCGTAGTTGCCCGAATCGTTGATCGGCATGCCGTCCACCGACATGCCCACCTGGTCGGAGTTCATGCCGCGCATGGTGAAGCGAAAGCCCGACAGGCCAGTGTTGTCTTCACTGGAGATGTTCAAGCCCGGGGTGTACTTGAGCTTATCGATGGCATTGCCCGTGGCCGCCTGCTTGTCCAGTGCTTCCTTGGTCACTGTGGAGCGGCCCTTGATGCTCTCTTCCGGGACCATGTAGCCGCCGCCGGCGCTCGCCTTGCCTTGTACGCCAATGGTGCCGACGTCACTGTCGCTGGTCTCTGCCATGGCCATTCCCTGGGCCATGCTGGTCGCGGCCACGAGTGCCAGATGAATGCGGGTGAACTTCATCACTGTCGTCCTGGTGTCGGGTGCTTATTGCACGCTGTAGTTGAAGGTGGCGGTGAAGCGTTGCTCATTGCGCCCCCCAAAGGCTTGCTCGGGGAACGGCTTGACTTGCTTGATGCGACGCAAGCTGTTGGTGGCGGCGCGGTTGAGCAACATGCTCGAGGCCTGGGTTTGCACACCGGAGTCGAGCACGCGGCCCTGACGGTCCACCAACAGCCACACCACCACCTCGCCGCTGGGGCGTTCGAGCGACGCCTGGCGCCCGGTGGGGTACTGCTTGTAGGTGTCCAGCTCGTTGCGCAAACCTTTGAGATAACCACCCTCCAAGGCCTGGCCGTCAACCTTCGGCGGCGCAGGCGGGGCCGCTGCCGCCACGGGCGCTGCCGGGGCTGCGACGGGTGGAACGGGTTTGGCGGCGGCGACCGGTGGCGCAGTGGGCGCAGTGGGCGCGGGCTTGGCAACCACCGGCTTGGGCAGCGGTTTTGGCTTGGGCTTGGGTTCGGGCTTTGGCAGCGGCTTGGGCGGCGGTGGCGGTGGTGCCGGCTCGGCCTCTTCATCTTCGATCAGCGGCGGTGGCGGCTCTTGTTGCACCACCGGTTCCGGGACGACTTCCGGCTCCGGCTCGACCAACGCCAACTCGACTGCCGACTCGTCATACACCGGCTCGACCTTCAAGGTCTGGGACTGGATACCCAGTGCAATCAGCACCAGGGCGATCACGGCCGGGACACTGCCCAGCAGCTGACGTGCACGAAACAGAACGTACATGATCAGGATTTACGCGTGGCGATGGACACGGAGGTGAAGCCACCCAGGCGCAGGGTGTCCATCACTTCCACCAGGCGCGAAACTTCCACGCCTTTGTCGCTGTTGACGATGATCGTCGACTTGGTCTCGGGCTTTTCGGCGGCCTTCAGCGCCGGCACCAAGGCATCCACCGTCAGGTCCTTGCCGTCGAGTTGCAACTGGCCTTCCAGGCCCAGGGTGAGGATGAATTTGTTCTGCGGTTTGAGCTGCTGTGAAGTGCTGGCGCTGGGCAATTGCGTCTTCATGCCGAGCGCGGGAATCACGTTCAAGCTCACCAGTACGAAAAACACCAGCAGGAACATCATCACGTCGATCATCGGAATCAGCTCGATGTGCGCCTTGCGTTTCTTGGGTTCGTCCCAGGTTCTCATTCCGTTGCCCCGTCATTGAATTAGGGGCAGAACGCTAACAGTGAAAAATGACCGAATGGTTAACTTTAATTGACGGTTTAAAGGCTCTAGGACGCATCTTTCAGAAAACTTACCGGTCACTTTTACGACGTAATGAAACTGACATGCGGGGCGTACATCCTCGAGAAATTTATCTCGAGAGACGCCCTGTATGCCCACTGCGTTGCCTCATTTGTCCACCCCGCGACTCCTGTTGCGTGCGCTGGAAATGCATCAGGCCGAAGCACTTTTCACCCTCGCCAACGGGCCGAAGATTGCCGATAACACGGCCAATATTCCATCGCCTTACACCTTGGAAACGGCACAGGGTTTTATCGCCGGGACCGCCGAGAAATATCGCACCGGTGAGTTGTTGAACCTGGGGATGCACGTGCGTGACTCTGGCGAATTGATTGGCATCGTCAGCCTGCGTCTGAATACTCGTCACCACTATGGGCACTTGGGTGGCTGGGTGGCGGCGCACTGCCGCAACCAGGGATTTGCCGCCGAGGCCGCGAGCGCGATGATGGACTATGGCTTCTCTGCACTGGGGTTGCAGCGCGTGGGCAGCCAATGTTTTGGTCGCAATAAGGAATCGGCGCGGGTCATGGAGAAGATCGGCCTGCGCTATGAAGGCTGTATGCGCCAGGCGTTTCTGAAAAATGGCGTGTACGAGGACTTGCTCGGGTTTGCCACCGTGCGCGACGACTGGGAGCGCCGGTTGTGAGCGGCGCCATTGACCACGACCGGCGCCGGGTACTCAGCGCGCTGGCGGTTGCTACCGCGTTTTCCATCCTCAGCCCGTTTGCACGCAGTGCCGGGGTGGATTATCCGTTCACTCTTGGCGTGGCTTCCGGCGACCCGTTGCCGGATGGCTTTGTGATTTGGACGCGCCTGGCGCCGCTGTTCAACGCCGCAGACGGGCGTGGCGGCTTGAGTCGCGCGGTGCCGGTGCGCTGGCGGGTGGCCAGCGATGCGGCGATGACGCGCATTGTGAAGCAGGGCGAGGTGCTGGCGACGGAGCGTTTCGCCCATGCGGTGCATGTCGAGGTGGCGGGGCTGGCGGCGGACAGGCCCTATTGGTACCAGTTTGAAGGGCTCGGTGCGCAGAGCCCGGTGGGTCAATCGCGCACAACGCCGCTGCTGCATGCCATGGCCTCGGCGCGGTTGGGGTTTGTATCCTGCTCGCACTGGGAGCGTGGCTATTTCAGCGCCTATCGGCACCTCGCCGCCGAGCAGCCCGACCTGGTGTTTTTCCTCGGCGACTATATCTACGACAGTTCCTACGCGGCGGACTCGGGCAAGGTTTTTCGTTCCCACGGCAGCGGCAATGCGCTGACCCTGAGCGACTACCGCAACCGCTACGCGCTGTACAAGACTGATCCAGACCTGCAAACCCTGCACGCCGCCGCCCCCAGTGTGGCGACTTGGGACGACCACGAAGTACAGAATGACTATGCCAACCGCTGGTCCCAGGACCCGAAGATTGGCGTGGCGCAATTCCTCCAGCAACGAGCGGCGGCTTACCAGGCGTTTTACGAACACATGCCCCTGCGCGCCAGCAGCGTGCCGAAGGGCGCGGACATGCGTATCTACCGGCGCCTGGACTATGGCCGGCTTGCACGTTTCCATGTGCTCGACGGTCGTCAGTACCGTTCCGAGCAACCGTGCATTGCAGCCAATGGCAGCCACCAAGGGCATGTCGCCACCACCCCGTGCAGTGACTTGCGTGACCCCGCCCGCACGTTGCTTGGCTGGCAGCAAGAAGCCTGGCTCGACCAGGGTTTTGCCCAGTCGAAGGCGCAATGGAATGTGATCGCCCAGGACCTGCTGGTGGCACCGTTGATCCAGCGTGATCTCACCAACCACAAGCCGGGGCGCTGGACTGATGGTTGGGATGGCTACATGGCCAACCGTTCGCGGATGCTGGCGTCCATCGCCCGCCATCGGGTCAGCAACCCGGTGTTCTGGGGCGGCGACATACATTCGTTCTGGGCCACGGACCTGCATGCAGACGCCGACAATCCGGATTCGGCGGTGGTCGCCACCGAGTTCGTCGGCTCGTCGGTGACATCCGACGGCCCGCCCTATGACGCCTTCATGAAGATCATGCCGCTCAACCCCCATGTGAAGTTTTTTGACAGCCGCCAGCGTGGGTATGTGTCGGTGGAGTTGGCGGCCCAGCGGATGCTGACGAATTTTCGGGCGATCAGTGACCCTCGCGACCCCGCCGCCACGGTGTCGACGTTGAAGTCGTTTGTGGTAGAGCCGGGGAGGGCGGGGGCGATTGCCGTGTAGCCTATTTCTCTGTGGCGCATCGGTCCACTGTGGGAGGGGACTTGCTCCCGATAGCGGTGTGTCAGTCACTCATGCTGTGATTGAACCTCCGCCATCGGGAGCAAGCCCCCTCCCACATTGATTTCGTAGCGCACCGACAGGGCGCCTTTTTTCTCCGACAGCGCCAAAATCGTCACCTGGCCCAGTTCGCTCAACGCTTGCACATGGGTGCCACCGCACGCGTAGGGCGGCAACTCGCCGAAGCCGACTTCCCGGACGCCGTCTTCCAATGTCATATGGCGTGGATAGTCGGCGGCGATCCATTGGTTGACCTGTTGCTGGAGCGCCTGGGCATCGATGTTTTGTGCAGCTTCGCCGCGGATAAAGGTGATCTTGCCTTCGCCCGGCCAATGGTGGGCCTTGATCGGCATCCAGCCCAGGTGTTCGCCGGCATTGCCGATCAAATGCCCCGCCGAATGCAGGCGGGTGTGCAGCGCGCGGCGTTGTGCATCGACCCGTGCAGCGACCGGGCCGGGTTCCAGCGGTTGATCGACGTAATGCACCACATGCTCGGCCTCCTGCATGACGCGCAGTACCTGGCTGTCGCCGAGCCACCCAGTGTCGAACGGCTGGCCGCCGCCTTGGGGATGGAAAATCGTCGACTGCACAATCACGGCGAACTGCTCTTCGTGCGGGGTGCAACTGAGCACTTCCAGCTCGGCCGTCAGGTGGTCGTGGGTAAAAAACAGGCGCTCGGTCATCATCTACATCCGCATCAGGGTTCTGTGGGCAGTATAAATAGTGCGCAGATGGGTGATAATCCGTTCAATTATCAATGGACCTGTGCGTCATGAGCATCAATCTACCTTTGCCGCTGTTGGGTGAAATGGCGATTTTCGTCAAGGTCGTGGAAACCGGCAGCTTCTCCGAAGCGGCGCGGCAACTCAGCGTTTCACCCTCGGCGGTGAGCCGCAGCATCTCGCGCCTGGAGCAGGCCCTGGCCACGCGCTTGCTGCAACGCACCACGCGCAAACTGCGCCTGAGCGAGGGTGGTGAGGAGGTGTTCAAGCGTTGCCAGGAGATGGTCAATGCAGCCCGCTCGGTGATGGAAATCAGCGGCCAGTTCACCCATGAAGCCGAGGGCCTGGTGCGGCTCAGCGTGCCCAAGGCGGTGGGGCGCTTCGTGGTGCATCCGCATATGCCGGAATTTCTGCGGCGCTACCCCAAGGTGGATGTGCAATTGATCCTCGAGGATCGGCATGTGGACCTGATCGATGACAACGTCGACTTGAGCATCCGTATCACCGACAGCCCGCCGCCTGGCTTGGTCGGGCGCCAGTTGTTGCCCATCGAACACTTGTTGTGCGCGACGCCGCAGTACCTGGCCGAGCATGGCACCCCAAGCCATCCCCATGATTTGCTCGAGCACAGTTGCATTTACCTGGGGGAAACCCCTGGCGACTCACGCTGGAAATTCCGCCAGGCCGGCAAGGCGGTGACGGTGGGAGTACGCGGGCGTTATGCGGCGAACCACACTGGGGTGCGGCTGGACGCGGTGTTGCAGCATGTGGGGATTGGCAGCTTGCCATATTTCACGGCGCGGCATGCGTTGGAGGCGGGGCAGTTGGTGCAGGTGTTGCCGGCGTGGGACTTTATTGCGTCTTACCATGGCGAGGCGTGGTTGCTGCATTCGCCGACGCGGTATCTGCCGCCGAAATTGCGGGTGTTCATTGATTACCTGGTGGAGTGCATGGCCAAAGAGCCGACACTGCACCGCCGGTAGGCGTGCGGTCAAAAATGTGGGAGGGGGCTTGCCCCCGATAGCAGTGCATCAGTCAGCTTATCTGTAACTGACACACCGCAATCGGGGGCAAGCCCCCTCCCACATTAAGTGCAGCAGTGATTTTTGAAGTCAGTGCTTGCTCTGGTCTTGCGGCATGGCCAGCAGCTGCTTTTCCTGGTTCCAGTCGAACGGTTCGTCGTTCTGTTCGGCTTCAAAGCGACGTTCTTCCAGGGCCTGATACAGGTCCAGTTCTTCGTCGGGCATGAAGTGCAGGCAATCGCCGCCAAAGAACCACAACAGGTCGCGCGGCACCAGGTGAGCGATTTGCGGGTAGCGCAGAATGACCTGGCTCATCAGGTCCTGGCCCAGGTATTGGCTTTCGATCGGGTCGATCGGCAGTAGGGCGCGCAGTTCGTCGAAGCGCTCCAGGAACAGTGAATGGCTTTCCTCGGGTACCTGTTCGGCTTCGCCGACGGCAACCAGGATGCTGCGCAAGTGGTCGAGCAAGACGAGATGATCGGCAACGACGTTGGACACGAGATAAGTCCTCTAAAGCAAAAACGGGCGCGAGAGTATATAGCCCTCGCGCCCGTATTTATATGACCGCTGGTATTAGCGGACTTTACCCTCAGCCTGCATCAGCTCTTCCTTGCTGAAATCATCCACGTCGATCACCTTGCGCCGCGCCGCTTCGGCGTCACGCAGGGTTTGCGCTTCGGCCGGTTGCAGCACGCCGGCATGCAGCGCGGCATCGATGGCGTGTTCGCCGGCGGCCGGTTTGACCTGGCCGCTTTTGAGTGCACTGTGGAGTTTTTTCTGCAGCGGGTGGCTGGCGCCGAGCAGGTCGTAGGCATGTTGCAGGGCGCCCACTGGATCTTCTGCCGATTGTGGGCGGTAGCAGCCGGCCAACAGCTCTTCCAGGGTCGGGTCGCCTTTGGCACGACCGATCACTGCCGCCACTTCGGCATCCAGCGCGTCGGACGGCCCGGTGTGACGACGCCCGAACGGGAACACGATTACCCGCAGCAGGCAGCCCAACACCTTGTTCGGGAAGTTGCTCAGCAGTTCATCCAGGGCGCGTTCCGATTCACCCAGGCTTTCTTCCATGGCCCAGGCAAACAGCGGCTCCAGGTGATCCGGCGAGTCCAGGTCGTGATAACGCTTGAGCGCCGCCGAGGCCAGGTACATATGGCTCAGCACGTCGCCCAGGCGGGCGGACAGGCGTTCGCGGCGCTTTAGCTCGCCACCCAGCAGCATCATGCTCAGGTCTGCCAGCAGGGCAAATGCAGCCGCCTGGCGGTTCAGTGCGCGGAAGTAACCCTGGCTCAAACGGTTGCCGGGGGCTTTTTCGAAATGACCGAAGCCCAGGTTCAGCACCAGGGTGCTGGCCGCGTTGCTCACGGCAAAGCCGATGTGCTGCATCAACAGGCCGTCGAATTCCTTCAACGCCTGGTCGTGGTCTTCGCGACCGGCCAGGGCCATTTCCTTGAGTACGAACGGATGGCAGCGAATTGCGCCCTGGCCGAAGATCATCAGGTTGCGCGAGAGGATATTCGCGCCTTCCACCGTGATGAAGATCGGCGCCCCTTGCCAGTTACGGCCCAGGTAGTTGTTCGGGCCCATGATGATGCCCTTGCCGCCGTGTACGTCCATGGCGTGGCTGATGCACTCACGGCCGCGCTCGGTCAGGTGGTACTTGAGGATCGCCGAGAGTACCGAGGGCTTCTCGCCCAGGTCCACGGCGTTGGCGGTGAGCATGCGTGCGCTGTCCATCAGCCACGCGTTACCGCCGATGCGCGCCAGGGCTTCCTGGATACCTTCGAAGGCCGACAGCGGGACGTTGAACTGCTCGCGCACCTGGGCGTATTGCCCGGTCACCAGGCTGGTGAACTTGGCCGCGCCGGTACCGACCGCAGGCAGGGAGATGGAGCGGCCTACCGACAGGCAGTTCATCAGCATCATCCAGCCCTTGCCGAGCATCTCCTGGCCACCAATCAGGAATTCCAGGGGGATGAACACATCCTTGCCGGAGTTGGGGCCGTTCATGAAGGCGGCGCCCAGCGGCAGGTGGCGACGACCGATTTCAACGCCGGGTGTATCGGTAGGAATCAACGCGAGGCTGATGCCCAGGTCTTCTTCTTCGCCCAGCAGGTGGTCCGGGTCATGGGCCTTGAACGCCAGGCCGAGCAAGGTCGCGACCGGGCCCAGGGTGATGTAGCGTTTTTCCCAGTTCAGGCGCAGGCCGAGGGTTTCCTTGCCTTCCCATTCACCTTTGCAGATCACCCCGGTGTCGGGCATGGCGCCGGCATCGGAGCCGGCCAGCGGACCGGTGAGGGCGAAGCAGGGGATATCGTCGCCACGCGCCAGGCGGGGCAGGTAGTGGTTGCGTTGCTCATCGGTGCCGTAGTGCAGCAGCAATTCGGCTGGGCCGAGGGAGTTGGGCACCATTACCGTGGAAGCAAGGTCGCCGCTGCGAGTCGCGAGCTTCATCGCGACCTGGGAGTGGGCATAGGCGGAGAAGCCTTTGCCACCGTACTCCTTGGGAATGATCAGGGCGAAGAAGCCGTGGGTCTTGATGTGTTCCCAGGCCGCTGGCGGCAGGTCCATGGCCTGGCCGATTTCCCAGTCGCTGACCATGGCGCAGAGTTCTTCGGTGGGGCCGTCGATAAACGCCTGTTCTTCCTCGGTCAGTTGCGCCTTGGGGTAGGCCAGCAATTTGTCCCAGTCGGGGCGCCCGCTGAACAGTTCGCCATCCCACCAGACGGTGCCGGCGTCGATGGCATCGCGTTCGGTCTCGGACATCGGCGGCAGGACTTTCTGGAACCAGCTGAACAGCGGCTTGGTGAAGTATTGGCGGCGCAGGTCGAGCAACAGCAACGGCACGGCGACCACGGCGATGAGCACCCAGAAGATCAGCAGCAGCCAACCCGGTGCGTGGCTCCAGGCGCCCATCGCCAGCAGGTAGACAGCGACCACGCCGAGGGCGGGCAGGGGGGCGATACGGCGATGTGCCAGGTAGGCAATGCCGACCACCAGCACCAGTATCCACAACAACAGCATATGCAATCCTCCGTGAAACCAGGGGCGAAACCACCAGGGAGCTTAGTCGGCATCCGAGCAGGCCGGGTGATCAGGGTGTTACAAGTTGTACTGGGTTATCCATCAGCAGTCGCCGACATTTGGCCGAATCGTCGTTATCTCTGTGGCAGACCTGTCGTTAAACTCCAGGCTTCCCTCGGAGATCAAGCTCATGAATGCGTACTTGAGTCCCAGCCGCTTCATCGATAGTGACCACCCTGCGGTGGTGGAGTTCGCCGAAAAGCATCGCGGAACCCAAGCGAATTTAAGTGACCAGGCAGTCAGTCTTTACTACGCCGTGCGTGAGGCGATTCGCTACAACCCTTATACCTTCAGCCGTGACCCCGGCACCTTGAATGCCAGCTTCGCCCTGGCCGCTGGCGAGAGCTACTGCGTGCCCAAGGCCACCTTGCTTGCCGCCTGTGCCCGCCACTGCGGCATCCCTGCGCGTATCGGCCTGGCGGATGTGCGCAATCACCTGTCCACCCCACGCTTGCTCGCCCTGCTCAAGAGCGACGTGTTCGCCATGCACGGTTATACCGAGCTTTACCTGAACGGTCGCTGGGTCAAGGCGACTCCGGCGTTCAACCAGCAACTGTGCGACGTGTTCGATGTGCCACCGCTGGAGTTCGATGGCCTCCACGACAGCGTCTTCCACGCGTTCAATCGCCAGGGCCTGCGTTCGATGGAGTACGTGGTGGACCATGGGCAATTTGCCGATGTGCCCGAGGCGTTTTTCTTCGCGCATATCCGAGAGTGTTACCCGCACTTGTTTGCTGACGATGCGCCGCCCTTGCTGGGCGATATGCAGGGCGATTTAAGCCGCGCCTGAACCGGCGTATGCTGCTGCCTTCATCCAGCCATGTTCATCAACGATAAGGCGCGGTCATGCTGAAAATCTGGGGTCGTAAAAATTCATCAAACGTCAGGAAAGCACTGTGGTGCGCCGAGGAGCTCGGCCTGGACTATGAGGCAATTGATGCGGGCGGAGCTTTCGGTGTGGTCGACACCCCGCAATACCGAGCGTTGAACCCCAATGGGCGGGTACCGATGATCGAGGATGGCGACTTTGTGCTGTGGGAATCCAATACCATCGTGCGTTATTTGTGCGCCAAACACGCGTCGGACTTTTACCCGAACGACCTGCAAGCCCGGGCCAGCGCCGAGAAGTGGATGGATTGGACCACCTCAACGCTCGCCGATCCGTTCAAGGCAGTGTTCTGGGGAATCGTGCGTACACCAGCCGAAAAGCAGAACTGGGACAGTATCAATGCCGGGCGCCAGGCGTGTATCGACGCGCTAAGAACTGTCGACGAAGCCCTCGCCGAGCAACCTTACCTGTCCGGCCAGGCATTTGGCATGGGCGATATCCCCTTGGGCTGCTTCATCTACGCGTGGTTCGAGATGCCCATCGAGCGACCTGCAATGCCCCATCTAGAGGCCTGGTACCAACGCCTGCAACAGCGCCCTGCTTATCGCAAGGCGGTGATGACCGCGTTGACTTAATACACACTATTAATACGGGTGACTGTACTTGTGCGGCATGGGCACGCACCATGCTCGCACTGCATCGTAGGTTGAACTACCTTCGGTGCGCCCTCATCTATTCTTTCTATTCCCTTCTTTGGTGCGTATCCCGATATGAGTTCCGCTCTGTCCATCCGGCAGCTAACCAAAACCTACGGCAACGGTTTCCAGGCCCTGAGTGGTATCGATCTGGACGTTGCCGAAGGTGACTTCTTCGCCTTGCTCGGCCCTAATGGCGCCGGTAAATCCACCACCATCGGTATTCTCTCGACCCTGGTCAACAAGACCAGCGGTACGGTGAATATCTTCGGGCATGACTTGGACAAATCCCCGGCGGCGCTCAAGCGTTCCATCGGCGTGGTGCCCCAGGAATTCAACTTCAACCAGTTTGAAAAGACCTTCGACATCGTCGTGACCCAGGCCGGTTACTACGGCATCCCTGCGAAGATCGCCAAGGAACGCGCCGAGCAATACCTGACCCAACTGGGGCTGTGGGACAAGCGCGACGTGCCTTCGCGCTCGTTGTCCGGTGGCATGAAGCGCCGCCTGATGATCGCCCGCGCCCTGGTGCATGAGCCGCGCCTGCTGATCCTCGACGAACCGACCGCGGGCGTGGACATTGAACTGCGCCGCTCGATGTGGGCGTTTCTCACGGAACTGAACGAGAAGGGCATCACCATCATCCTCACCACGCACTACCTGGAAGAGGCTGAGCAACTGTGCCGCAACATCGGCATCATCGACCACGGCACCATCGTCGAAAATACCAGCATGCGCAGCCTGCTGGGCCAGTTGCATGTGGAAACCTTCCTGCTCGACCTGAAGAACAATCTGTCGGTTGCGCCGCAGTTGCTCGGTTATCCCAGTCGCCTGCTGGACAGCCATACCCTGGAAGTCCAGGTGGACAAAGCCATGGGCATCACCGCGCTATTTACCCAGTTGGCGGCCCAGAACATTGAAGTGCTGAGCCTGCGTAACAAAACCAATCGCCTTGAGGAGTTGTTCGTGTCCCTGGTGGAGAAAAATCTGGCGAAGGTGGCGGTATGAGTTCCGAACTGCAACCCAACCTCGTCGCGCTGCAAACCATTGTCTATCGCGAAGTTAAGCGCTTTACCCGCATCTGGCCGCAGACCCTGCTGCCGCCGGCGATCACCATGGTTCTGTACTTCGTGATCTTCGGCAACCTGATCGGCCGGCAGATCGGCGACATGGGTGGTTTCACCTACATGGAGTACATCGTGCCGGGCCTGATCATGATGTCGGTGATCACCAACTCCTACGGCAACGTGGTCTCGAGTTTCTTTGGCAGCAAGTTCCAGCGCTCCATCGAGGAACTGATGGTCTCGCCGGTATCGCCGCACACTATCTTGATCGGCTATACGCTGGGCGGCGTGTTGCGGGGCTTGATGGTGGGGGTGATCGTGACGCTGCTGTCGTTGTTCTTCACCCACCTGCAAGTGCATCACCTTGGGGTCACCATTCTGGTGGTGGTGCTCACGGCGACGATCTTCTCGCTGCTGGGGTTTATCAACGCCGTTTTTGCGCGCAACTTCGATGATATTTCGATTATCCCGACGTTCGTGCTGACGCCGCTGACTTACCTGGGCGGGGTGTTCTACTCCATCACCTTGCTGCCGCCGTTCTGGCAGACCGTGTCCCTGGCCAACCCTGTGCTGCATATGGTCAACGCTTTCCGCTACGGTATTTTGGGCGTGTCGGATATCAAGATCAGCGTGGCGATCACCTTCATGGTCGTGGCGACCGTGGTGCTGTATTTAGGTTGTGCGCGGTTGCTGGTGAGTGGGCGCGGGATGCGTACGTAAATAGCGATTCAACGCAGTAAAAAATGTGGGAGGGGCTTGCCCCCTCCCACATTTGGTTTTGTGTATGACTTTTAGACCTGCAGTGCCAGTTCGATCAGCGCATGCAGTTCTTCAACAGCCAACGGCTGCGCCGAAAACAAAATACGAAACACCGTTGGCGCCGCGAGCAGGTTGATCAAACGGTCCACGCTCGGCGGCGTCTCTTGCGGATAGCGATCAACAATCGCCTGCAACTGCCCGCTCAGAATGCTCACGCAATAACCCGGCGTCACACTGCATTGCACGTCGCGCATCATATTGCGCCCTACGTCCGAACTCATCTCATCCAGGTATTGCTCAGCCCATGCTTGCAGGTCGCCGCGCAGGCTGCCGGTGTTGGCCGGCTCGCTGTCCGGGCGCATGCGCGCCAGGGCCACGTCGGCAAGCAGTACGGAGAGGTCACCCCAACGCCGGTAGATGGTCGACGGTGTAACGCCTGCGCGGGCCGCAATCATCGGCACGGTGACGCTGGAGCGCTCATGGGCTTCCAGTAATTCACGCACCGCCGAATGGACGGATTCTTGTACCCGGGCACTACGGCCCCCCGGGCGGAGGCCTTCTTTAATCGCCATGCTTAAAACCTTAACACAAAGAATTTGCTTTAAGCGCCGGCGGGTAGCACACTGCACAAAAGCAAAATATTAGCTTTAGTGGAGCGTGCCCATGTCCAGCGTCATTTCTCAACGGTCCAGCCTGGCGTTCCTGGTGATCACAGTGCTGACCTTCCTCGCCGCGTCCAGCGCGCCGACGCCGTTGTACCAGGTGTATCAGGACAACCTGCATTTTTCTGCAGCCATGCTGACGGCCATCTTCGGCGTCTATGCCGTGAGCCTGTTGGCGGCGCTGCTGACCGTAGGGTCGCTTTCGGATTACCTGGGGCGCAAGCCGGTGATCTTCGCCGCGCTGCTCCTGAATATCGTGGCGATGCTGCTGTTTATCAACGCTGACAGCACCGCCTACCTGCTTGCCGCACGGGCATTGCAAGGCTTCGCCACCGGGACTGCCACAGCGGTGTTGAGTGCGACGTTGCTCGATACCGACCGCGTGCGCGGCCCGATGCTCAACAGCCTTGCGCCGATGCTCGGCATGGCCAGTGGTGGCCTGGGCAGCGGCCTGCTGGTGGAGTTCGCGCCACGGCCGACCCAATTGATCTATTTCACCCTGCTGGGCTTTATGGTGATGCAGGCCCTGTATGTCTGGCGCCTGCCTGAAACGGTCAGCCGTATACCGGGGGCCTTGAAGTCCCTGGCGCCAACCCTGCATGTGCCGCCGCAAGCACGTCGGGCCTTGTGGTTGGCGATGCCGCTGAATGTGGCGGTGTGGGCGCTGGGTGGGTTCGTTTCCTCCCTGGCGCCGTCGTTGGTGCGAGCCGCGACGGGGTCGACCTCGCATTTGATCGGCGGCGGTCTGGTGGCGGTGGTGACCTTGAGTGGCGCGGTGATGATCTACAGCTTGCGCCACCGTGCGGCCAACCAGGTCATGCGCCTGTCGGCGGCGCTGCTGGCCGTGGGCGTTGGGTTGCTGCTGGTTGCCGTACAGACCGCCAGCCTGTGGCTGTTTTTTGTCGCCAGTGTGATTGCCGGTTTTGGTTTCGGCGGCGGTTTCATGGGCAGTGTGCGCAGTATCGTGGGGCTGGCGTTGCCCCATGAGCGGGCGGGCCTGATGTCAGCGTTTTATGTATTGAGCTACCTGGCATTCTGCGTACCGGCGCTGTTGGCGGGTAACCTGACCCGAGTGTTTGGCCTTATAGCGACCACGGATGGCTACGCTGTGGTGCTTATCCTGCTGGCCCTCGGTGCCCTCGGTGGGCTGTTGTGGCAGGACGCTGCACGGGCTCGGGCAGCCGCGTGAGGGATGTCTATATCTGCAAAACAGATAACAGTTAGAGATATTACCCGTTATATAGATATTCGATCAGGTTCTATCATGGCTTCAACCTCATGCGAGGAAGAGGATTAACCCATGACCTGCTCGACTACTCACCGCTACAAACCGCTTAGTCACCTGGCCCGTCCCCGGGAAGTGATTCGCCAGTTCACCCCGAACTGGTTTGCCGCCACCATGGGCACCGGCGTGCTGGCGCTGGCCTTGGCCCAGTTGCCGGTCAGCCTGCCAGGCCTGGGCGCTGTCGCTGAGGGCCTGTGGATGTTCACTATCGGCCTGTTCGTGCTGTTCAGCGTGTTGTATGCCGCCCGCTGGGTGATGTTTTTCCACGAGGCGCGGCGGATCTTCGGGCACTCCACCGTCTCGATGTTCTTCGGCACCATTCCCATGGGTCTGGCGACCATTCTCAACGGTCTGCTGCTGTTCGGCCTGCCACGCTGGGGCAGCGATGTGATCCCGCTGGCCGAAGCCCTGTGGTGGCTGGATGTGGCCATGTCCCTGGCCTGCGGCGTGCTGATCCCATTCATGATGTTCACCCGCCAGGAGCACAGCATCGACCAGATGACCGCCGTTTGGCTGTTGCCCGTGGTGGCTGCCGAAGTGGCGGCGGCGAGTGGCGGCTTGCTGGCGCCGCACCTGGTCGACGCCCATTCGCAACTGGTGATGCTGGTGACCAGCTACGTGCTGTGGGCGTTTTCCCTGCCGGTGGCGTTCAGCATCCTGACGATCCTGATGTTGCGCATGGCCTTGCACAAACTGCCCCACGCCAATATGGCGGCATCGAGCTGGTTGGCGCTGGGCCCTATCGGCACCGGTGCCCTGGGGATGCTGTTACTCGGTGGCGATGCGCCGGCGATCTTTGCCGCCAATGGCCTGGCGAGTGTTGGTGAAATGGCCCACGGCCTGGGGCTGATTGCAGGTATCACCTTATGGGGCTTCGGCCTGTGGTGGATGCTGATCGCGGTGTTGATCACCCTGCGTTACCTGCGTGCGGGCATTCCGTTCAACCTCGGCTGGTGGGGCTTTACCTTTCCGCTGGGGGTGTATGCCCTGGCTACGTTGAAACTGGCGAGCGTGTTGCATTTGGGGTTCTTCAGTGTGTTCGGCAGTGTGCTGGTGGTGGCGTTGGCGCTGATGTGGTTGATCGTGGCCAAGCGCACGGTGCAGGGCGCGTATAAAGGCGAACTTTTTGTTTCGCCATGCATTGCAGGTTTAGGGAATAAGTAAGCAGGATTAGGTAAAGTCGTGGCCTGATCAATAACAGGCCACGCAGGAACACGGACGATGAGCCACCCCTCGCAATTCACCTTGCTGCGCACGCGGCGCTTCTTGCCGTTTTTCATCACCCAGTTGCTGGGCGCGTTCAACGACAACATCTTCAAGCAATCGCTGATCCTGGCCATTCTCTACAAGCTCACCATCGACGGTGACCGTTCCATCTGGGTCAACCTGTGCGCCTTGTTGTTTATCCTGCCGTTCTTCCTGTTCTCGGCGTTGGCCGGGCAATTTGGCGAGAAATTCAACAAGGACGCCTTGATCCGGGCGATCAAGATTGGCGAGATCGTGATCATGGCCGTGGGCGCGGCGGGCTTCCTGACCAATCATCTGGAACTGATGCTGCTGGCGCTGTTTGCCATGGGCACCCACTCGGCGCTGTTCGGCCCGGTGAAGTACTCGATCATGCCCCAGGCCCTGCACGACGATGAGTTGGTCGGCGGCAATGGCCTGGTGGAGATGGGCACGTTCCTGGCGATCCTGGCCGGCACCATTGGCGCCGGGATCATGATGTCTTCCACCCATTACGCGCCGGTGGTGGCGGTGGCGATTGTCGGTGTGGCGGTGCTGGGCTACCTGGCCAGCCGCAGCATTCCGCGCGCGGCGGCTTCTACGCCGCAACTGCGCCTGGACTGGAATATCTTCACCCAGTCCTGGGCGACGTTGCGGATGGGCCTGGGGCAGACCCCGGCGGTCTCACGTTCGATTGTCGGCAACTCGTGGTTCTGGTTTGTCGGTGCGATCTACCTCACGCAAATCCCGGCCTACGCCAAGGAATGGTTGTACGGCGACGAAACCGTCGTGACCTTGATCCTCACCGTGTTCTCAGTGGGCATCGCCCTGGGCTCGATGCTCTGCGAAAAACTCTCCGGGCGTAAGGTCGAAATCGGCCTGGTGCCGTTCGGCTCGTTTGGCCTGACGGTGTTCGGCCTGCTGTTGTGGTGGCACTCCGGGGGCTTGCCGCAGAACGTCCAGGCCAACGACTGGCTCGCGGTACTCAGCTACGGCCAGGCCTGGTGGGTGTTGTTCGATATCCTTGGCCTCGGTGTGTTTGGCGGCTTCTATATCGTGCCGCTGTACGCGCTGATCCAGTCGCGCACTGCCGAGAACGAACGGGCGCGGGTGATCGCGGCCAACAATATCCTCAACGCACTGTTCATGGTGGTCTCGGCCATCGTTTCGATCCTGCTGCTGAGCGTGGCCAAGCTGTCGATCCCCGAGCTGTTCCTGGTGGTGTCGTTGCTCAACATCGCGGTCAACACCTACATCTTCAAGATCGTCCCCGAGTTCACCATGCGCTTCATGATCTGGCTGCTCAGCCATTCCATGTACCGTGTCGAGCATCGCAACCTGGAGCAGATCCCCGATGAGGGCGCGGCTTTGCTGGTGTGCAACCACGTATCGTTTGTCGATGCGCTGCTGATTGGCGGCGCGGTGCGTCGGCCGATTCGCTTTGTCATGTACTACAAGATCTACCGTTTGCCGGTGCTCAACTTTATCTTTCGCACCGCAGGGGCGATTCCGATTGCCGGGCGCCATGAGGATATCCAGATCTACGAAAAGGCGTTCTCGCGGATTGCCCAGTACCTGCAGGAAGGCGAGTTGGTGTGCATCTTCCCGGAAGGCAAGTTGACGGCCGATGGCGAGATGAATGAGTTCCGTGGTGGCGTGACGCGGATCCTGGAGGAGACGCCGGTGCCGGTGATCCCGATGGCGCTGCAGGGGTTGTGGGGGAGTTTCTTCAGTCGCGATCCGCACAAGGGCTTCTTTCATCGGATCTGGTCGCGGGTGGTGTTGGTGGCGGGTGAGCCGATTGGTGTGGAGGCGGCAACGCCTGTGCAGTTGCAGGCTGTGGTGGGTGGTTTGCGAGGGAGTGCCAGGTAGTTTTTGGCGGGTAGTAAAGGCCCCTTCGCGAGCAAGCCCGCTCCCACATTTGGAATGCATTTCAAATGTGGGAGCGGGCTTGCTCGCGAAGGGGGTAGTGGATTATGTGCTGATCTTGAGCCCAACCAATCCACAAATAATCAACGCCACACTGGCCAACCGAAACAACGCCATGGATTCACCAAACAGGATAATCCCGGCGATCACGGTGCCTACGGCACCCACGCCGGTCCAGATGGCATAGGCGGTGCCCAGCGGCAGTTCCTTCATGGCCAGCCCCAACAGCCCAAGGCTGACGGCCATGGCGGCAATCGTCAGGGCGGTGGGCAGTGGCTTGCTGAAACCGTCGGTGTATTTCAGGCCCACAGCCCAGCCGACTTCAAACAACCCGGCAAAAAACAGAATGATCCAGGACATGATGACCTCCCATCAATAGGCGGGGTCGTCCCCTGATTAAGCGCTCGAGAGCGTCGCGAGGTCGTCCCCGCGAAGCTTGGTAGAGTGCCGAAAATGGATCAGGCGATCAAGGTTACGGCGCGGCTTCCAAGGCGCGACGGTCTTCCTTCTCGCTCATACGGCGGAAGTAGGTCGACAGCAAGGCCCCGGAAATATTGTGCCAGACACTGAACAACGCACTGGGCACTGCCGCCAACGGCGAAAAGTGCGCGCTGGCCAACGCAGCGCCCAGCCCTGAGTTCTGCATACCCACTTCCAGGGCCAACGACTTGCGTTGCGCCAAGGGCAACTTGAACAGGCGCCCGGTGAAGTAGCCCAGCAGGTAACCGAAGCTGTTATGCAACATCACCACCGCCATGATCAGCAGGCCCGACTCGGCAATCTTGCCTTGGCTTGCGGCAACCACCGCCGCGACGATGATCACAATGCTGACCACCGACACCAGTGGCAGCACGTCCACCGCATGGCGAACCCGATCACCCAGCACGCGTTGCGCAACCACGCCGAGCACAATCGGCAGCAGCACCACTTGCAGGATCGACCAGAACAGCTCCATGAACGACACCGGCAGCCAGGCCGAAGCCAGCAGCCAGATCAGCGCAGGTGTGAGCAGCGGGGCGAGGAGGGTGGTGACGGCGGCAATCGCCACCGACAACGCCAGGTCGCCGCGGGCCAGCCAGGTCATGACGTTGGAAGACGTGCCGCTTGGGCAACAGCCGACGAGGATCACGCCGACGGCAATTTCCGGCGGCAGTTGGAACGCCTGGCACAGCAACCACGCCACGCCGGGCATGATCACGAAATGCGCGACCACGCCCAAAGCCACGCGCCACGGATGGCGAGCGACTTCGGCGAAGTCTTCAAGTTTCAAGGTCAGCCCCATGCCGAACATCACCAGGCCCAGCAGCGGGACGATGGCACTTTTAAGGCCAATGAACCAGCTGGGTTCGAAGAAGGCCAGCACGGCAAATATCAACACCCAGTAGGCGAAGGTATTGCCGACGAAGCGGCTCAAAGCAGCGAGTGCACGCATGGGGATGTCCTTGTTATTAGATTCTGAAGGTGTAAATACAATCCAATGTGGGAGCGGGCTTGCTCGCGAACGCGGTGAATCAGTCACCTGATGTATCGACTGATACACCGCGTTCGCGAGCAAGCCCGCTCCCACATTTTGCTCTTCACACGGCTTAAATGCCCTGTGGCGTCTCTTCACCGCCCAGTGCTTCCACCAACGCCGGCAGGAACTCACCGAAGGTCAGCATCATCAAGGTAAAGCTGGCATCCAGTTGGCCCAGAGCCTCGTCGCCGCCGTCCTGCTCCGCCTGGTCTTGCAGCAGGTCTTCGAACTTCAGGCGCTTGACGGTCATCTTGTCGTCGAGCATGAAGGACAGCTTGTCCTGCCACGCCAGGGACAGCTGAGTCACGACCTTGCCGGTGGTCAGGTGCAGCTGGATCTCTTCGCCGGTCAGGTCCTGGCGTTTGCAGCGCACGATGCCGCCGTCTTCGTGGGTGTCGCGCAGTTCGCATTCGTCGAGGACGAAGAAGTCATCGGCCGGTTTCTGGGTGGTGACCCAGTCGGTCATGATGGCAGTCGGTGCAGTTTTCACCGTCAGTGGGCGAACGGGCAGGGTGCCGATCACTTCACGCAAGGTCGACAGCAAGTCTTCGGCGCGCTTGGGGCTGGCCGAGTTGACCAGGATCAGGCCCTGTTTCGGCGCGATGGCGGCAAAAGTCGACGAGCGACGGATAAAGGCACGCGGCAGGAAGGCCTGGATGATTTCATCCTTGATCTGGTCGCGCTCCTTCTTATAGACCTTGCGCATCTGCTCGGCTTCGATCTCTTCGACTTTCTCTTTAAGTGCATCACGCACCACGCTACCCGGCAGGATGCGTTCTTCCTTGCGCGCGGCGATCAGCAGGAAGTCACCGCTGACGTGAACCAGGGGAGCATCTTCACCTTTACCGAAAGGTGCGACGAAACCGTAAGTGGTCAACTCCTGGCTTGCACAAGGGCGCGCCAGCTTGGTGGCCATGGCCGCTTCCAACGCCTCGGCATCAACAGGCAGATCTTGGGTCAGGCGATAGATAAGCAGGTTCTTGAACCACATGGGGTGAGTCTCTCCTCTATACAAAGGGGGGCATTATTCTCTTGATCACGCCGCAGGCCAACCCTGCCTAAGCCATTGGAAGGGCTGAAAAAAAAGATTTAAGAAAGTGCTTGCCAGACTTAGGGTCGCTCCGTAGAATGCGCGCCACACCGAAACGAAGGGTGATTAGCTCAGCTGGGAGAGCATCTGCCTTACAAGCAGAGGGTCGGCGGTTCGATCCCGTCATCACCCACCATTCGCTTCATGTGTTACGCGCAGCGGTAGTTCAGTCGGTTAGAATACCGGCCTGTCACGCCGGGGGTCGCGGGTTCGAGTCCCGTCCGCTGCGCCATATTCGGTCACCTGGAATGCTGAACGCCAGGTCACCACAGAAAGCCCGCTTAATCGCGGGCTTTTCTTTGTCCGGAATATGGCAAAAAATCGTACGCGGAACTTTTTTTAAATAAATTGCATTTAAATCAAGACATTACGATTTTTTGGTGTATGATGCGCCCACACCGAAACGAAGGGTGATTAGCTCAGCTGGGAGAGCATCTGCCTTACAAGCAGAGGGTCGGCGGTTCGATCCCGTCATCACCCACCATTCGCTTCAAGTGTTACGCGCAGCGGTAGTTCAGTCGGTTAGAATACCGGCCTGTCACGCCGGGGGTCGCGGGTTCGAGTCCCGTCCGCTGCGCCATATTCGGTAACCTGGAACACTGAACGCCAGGTCGCCACAAGAAGCCCGCTCATTGAGCGGGCTTTTTTTGCCTGCGATTCAGGGCGCTACAGCCCCACCAAGCGGTAACCCACCTGCAATTCGGTGATGAAGTGCTGCGGTTGCGTCGGGTCCTTCTCCAGCTTTTGCCGCAAATGCGCCATGTGCACCCGCAGGTAGTGGGCGCGGTCGACGTAATCCAGGCCCCACACCTCCAGCAGTAATTGCCGGTGGGTCAGCACCCGGCTCTGGCCGCGGACCATCGCGCAGAGCAGGCGGTATTCGATAGGGGTCAGGTGCACCGGTTGCCCTTGACGCCACACTTCGTGGGTCGCCAGGTCGGCTTCAATCTCGCCAAACTTCACCTTGCTGGTCGCTGCCACAGTGCCGGCCTGCCCATGCCTGCGCAGTTGGGCGCGGATGCGTGCAAGCAGCTCGGGCACACCGAACGGCTTGGTCAGGTAATCGTCAGCACCGGCGTCCAGGGCGGCGACTTTTTCTTCTTCACGGTCACGCGCCGACAGCACCAGGATCGGCACCGCCAGCCAGCCGCGCAGCTCGCTGATCAACTGCTTGCCATCACCGTCCGGCAGGCCGAGGTCTACGATCACCAGGTCCGGCTGGCGGCTGGCGGCGTGGATCAAGGCGCGTTTGACGCTGTCAGCCTCGAACACCTGAAAACCTTCATCCTGCAGGGCAATACCAACGAAGCGGCGGATATTGGCCTCGTCTTCCACGATCAGAATGCGTGCTGTGCTCATAGGGCTTCCATGCTCGGCGGGGTGCCCGCCGGTAAAGTGATGATGAAATGCATGCCGCACGTGCGGCCGGGGCTGGCTTGAATGCTCCCGCCATGGGCCTCGACGATGCGCTTGGCCAATGCCAGGCCCAGGCCGATGCCGGCGACAGAGGATTCCTGCTGGCCGCGGGCGAAGGGTTCGAACAGATTGGCCGGCGCGCTGCCGGGGCCGTTGTCGCTGACTTCCAGCACAAGGCTGTTGGTGGTGCAGCGCGCGGCGACCGTCACGGTGGTGCCCGGCGGGGTGTACTTGGCAGCGTTGTCCAGCAGGTTGACCAGCACTCGCTCGATCAACAGCGCGTCGATGTCCACCAGCGGTAACTGCGGGTCCAGCGTGGTGCGTACAGGGTGACGCGCCAGCGGTTCACGCAACTGGCGCAAGGCGCTGCCAACGATTTCTTCCAGCGAGTGCCATTGCCGGTTCAGGCGCACACCGCGCTCTTGCAGGCGGGCCATGTCCAGCAGGTTTTCGATCAGTCGCTGCATTGACGTGGCCTGTTCGTGAATGCCATGCAGCAGCTCGGTCAACGGCCCTGGTGGAGCGTGGGGCAGGGCGGTGTCGGCGGCGCCGATCAGGGTGGTCAGTGGTGTGCGCAGGTCGTGGGAAATGGCGGCGAGCAAGGTGTTGCGCATTTTTTCGCCCTCCATCTGCACCAGGGTGCTTTGCGCCACTTCGACGAAATGCACGCGCTCCAGCGCAATCGCCAGTTGGCTCATGCAGGCCTCCAGCAGGCGTAGCTCCTGCGGGTCGTTCAGGCGTTCGCTCTGGGCCAGTTCCAGCACCAGCACGCCGCGCACGCGCATCGGCGCCTTGAGTGGCAAGTAACGGCCCTTGGCCGCCGACAAGGTGTCGGTGCCTTGGCCGGCGGCATGGCCGTGGTCGTAGCTCCATTGCGCGATGCTGTCGTCGATCGGCAGCCCGCCCGCGCCCACGCTGTGCACGCCATCGGCCGCGTCCGGCAGGGCCAGGCCGACCCGTGCCTCGAACACACCGCTGAAAGTGCGCAGCGCCACTTCACTGATTTGCTCCACGGTCAGCGCGGCCGAGAGGTCGCGAGCCAGCCGTGCCAGGGAGGTCGCGCGGCGTTCGCGGGCAGCGGCGGTGCGCGCTTCGTGGCGCAGGCGGGCAGTGAGTTGCCCGGTGATCAGGGCGATGCCGAGCATCAACGCAAAGGTGAAAAAGTACTGGGTGTCGGTGACCGTGAATGAATAGCGCGGCGCCACGAAAAAGAAGTCGAAACACAGCACCGCGAGCATTGCCGCCCATACGCCGGGGCCACGTCCATAGCGCAGGGCCACCAGCACCACGGTGAGCAGAAACAGCATGACCACGTTGGCCAGGTCGAACACCTGCAAGAGCAGGGCGGCCACGGCACTGGCCGCAAAACAGGCCAGGCTGGCCCACAGATAGGCCAGTTTCGCGCCGGCTGCCGGCGCGGGTTTTTCGATGACCGCAGGCTTGCCCGGCAGCAGCCCGTGGGCAATCACGATCTGATCGATTTGCGGATGGTGCCGACTGATCCGGTCGCTGACCGACTGGTGCCAGAAGCGCCACGCCTGGCGCGGATGATGGCCCAGTACGAGGCGGTTGGCGTTATGCTCGCGGGCGCAGGCGGCGAGGGCTTCGGCCACGTCCATGCCCGACAGCGTCGTGGTGTCGGCACCGAATTCGCTGGCCAGCGCCAAGGTTTTCATGGCTGTCAGATAACGCTTTGCGCCGCGCCCTTGGTGCGTCGCCACATGCACCACGATCCAGTCTGCTTCGAGCTTCTGCGCCAGGCGGGCGGCTTCGCGCACCAGGCGTTCATCGCCGGCATCGCCCGCCACACCCACCAGCAGCCGCTCGCGGGCAGGCCACAACGTGCTGATCGAGCGCTCGCGGCGGTACACGCGCATCTGCGTGTCGACTCGGTCGGCGGTGCGCCGCAGCGCCAGTTCGCGCAACGCCAACAGGTTGCCCTTGCGGAAAAAATGCCGCGACGCGCGTTCGGCCTGTGGGCCCAGGTACACCTTGCCCTCCTTGAGGCGTTGCAGCAGGTCGTCGGGTGGCAGGTCGATCACCACCACTTCGTGGGCGTTATCGAACACATGGTCCGGTACGGTTTCGCGCACGCGAATACCGATGATCCCACTGACGAGGTCATTCAGGCTTTCCAGATGCTGGACGTTGAGGGTGGTCCACACGTCGATACCGGCACTGAGCAACTCTTCGACGTCTTGCCAGCGTTTGGGGTGGCGGGAGCCCGGCACGTTGCTGTGGGCCAGTTCATCCACCAGCACCACGCTCGGGTGCCTGCGCAAGGCGGCGTCGAGGTCGAATTCACTGAGGGCGAATTCACGGTGCAGCAGGGCGGCGCGGGGCAGTTGTTCCAGGTTATGCAGGCGTTCGGCGGTCTCGGCGCGGCCATGGGTTTCCACCACCCCGGCGAGCACATCCCGGCCGAGGGTGACTTCGCGTTGTGCCGCCGTGAGCATGGCGCAGGTCTTGCCCACCCCGGCGTTGGAGCCGAAATAGATACGCAATTTGCCGCGCAAGGCGGCTTGTTCTTCCTGCTGGATTCGAGCCAGCAGGGCGTCGGGGTCGGGGCGTTCGTTGTTTAATGCGGGCATGTCATTCCATATAGATGCGGTTCAAGTGTGGGAGCGAGCAAGCCCGCTCCCACATTGGCTTT
This sequence comes from Pseudomonas sp. MF6755, assembly GCF_016405635.1. Taxonomy (NCBI): domain Bacteria; kingdom Pseudomonadati; phylum Pseudomonadota; class Gammaproteobacteria; order Pseudomonadales; family Pseudomonadaceae; genus Pseudomonas; species Pseudomonas sp. MF6755. The sequence goes on along the minus strand of NZ_JAEKDA010000001.1, from coordinate 51,286 downwards.
CGGTATTACACGAGACCTAGTCCGCTGAGGAGCATGTCGATCAACTTGATCCCGGCAAATGGCACCAGCACCCCGCCCAGGCCATAGATCAACAGGTTGCGATTGAGCAACGCCGCTGCACCGATCGCTCGGTAGGTCACGCCGCGCAGGGCCAGGGGAATCAACGCGACGATGATCAGCGCGTTGAAAATCACCGCACTGAGAATCGCCGAGTTGGGGCTGCTCAGGTGCATCACGTTCAATGCACCGAGTTGTGGGTAGGTCGCCACAAACGCGGCCGGGATGATCGCGAAGTACTTCGCTACGTCATTGGCCACGCTGAAGGTGGTGAGGGCGCCGCGGGTCATCAGCATCTGTTTGCCGACTTCGACCACTTCGATCAGCTTGGTCGGGTTGCTGTCGAGGTCGACCATGTTGCCGGCCTCTTTGGCCGCCTGGGTGCCGCTGTTCATCGCCACTGCCACATCGGCCTGAGCCAGTGCCGGTGCGTCGTTGGTGCCGTCGCCGGTCATGGCCACGAGCTTGCCTTGGGCCTGGTAGTCGCGGATCAATTGCAGTTTGTCTTCCGGACGAGCTTCGGCGAGGAAGTCATCCACGCCGGCTTCGACGGCAATCGCGGCGGCGGTGAGACGGTTGTCACCGGTGATCATCACGGTCTTGATGCCCATGCGCCGCAGCTCGGCGAAGCGCTCTTTGATACCGCCCTTGACCACGTCCTTGAGTTCCACCACGCCCAGCGCCTTGGCACCGTCACTCACCACCAGCGGTGTGCTGCCGCGCCGTGAGACCTCATCGACTTTTGCCTGCAATGCGGCCGGAAAACTCCCACCCAAGGCTTCGATATGGCTGCGAATCGCATCCGCCGCACCCTTACGAATCGCGCGGCCTTCGGGCAAGTCGACACCGCTCATGCGGGTTTGCGCGGTGAAGTGCACAAAGCTGGCGCCCAGGGCGTTGATGTCCCGCGCGCGGATGTCGAATTTCTGTTTGGCCAGTACCACGATGCTGCGGCCTTCCGGGGTTTCATCGGCCAGGGACGCGAGTTGAGCGGCGTCGGCCAGGTCGGCTTCTTTCACGCCCGGTGCCGGCAGAAAACTGCTGGCCTGGCGATTGCCCAAGGTGATGGTACCGGTCTTGTCCAACAGCAATACGTCGACATCGCCGGCGGCTTCAACCGCACGACCCGAGGTGGCGATGACATTGGCCGACATCATCCGGCTCATGCCCGCCACGCCGATGGCCGAGAGCAGGCCGCCGATAGTGGTGGGGATCAGGCACACCAGCAATGCCACCAGCACCGTGGCGCTGATCACGCTGCCGGTACCGCTCATGGCCACGGCGAAGATCGAATACGGACTGAGGGTTGCGATCACCAGCAGGAACAACAGGGTCAGGCCCACCAGCAGAATCGTCAGCGCGACTTCGTTGGGGGTTTTCTGGCGCTTGGCCGACTCGACCATCGAGATCATGCGGTCGAGGAACGACTCGCCCGGGTTGACGCTGATGCGCACCACCAGCCAGTCGGACAACACCCGGGTGCCGCCGGTGACCGAGGAAAAGTCGCCACCGGCCTCGCGGATCACCGGGGCCGATTCGCCGGTGATGGCGCTCTCATCCACCGACGCAACACCTTCAATCACCACGCCATCCAGCGGCACCAGGTCGCCGGCTTCAATCAACACCACGCTGTCCTTGCGCAGCAGGCTGGCTTCCATGGGCAACCAGGCGGCACCGTGGCGCGGCTGCTGCAACAGCTTGGCCAGGGTCTGGCGTTTCATGCCACGCAGGCTGGCGGCCTGGGCACGGCTACGACCTTCGGCCAGGGCTTCGGCAAAGTTGGCGAATAGCACCGTGAACCACAGCCACAAGGTAATGCTGAGGATAAAGCCGCTGGGCGCTTCACCCTTGCCACCCAAGGACTGGAACCACAGCAACGTGGTGAGGATGCTGCCCAGGTACACCACAAACATCACCGGGTTTTTCCACTGGGCCTGGGGCAGCAGTTTCTTCAATGCATCAACGCCGGCAGTGAGCACGATGCGTCGATCAAACAGGGGTAAACGAGCATTTTTCATGGGGGAATCTCTTACTCACTGACCGCAATAGAGGGCTGACGAGCATCCAGCGCCAAGTTGAGTTGCAGCACATTCACCCGTGGTTCGCCGAGCAAACCGAGGGTGCGGGCGGCGGTGTGGTCGTTGAGCAGTTGCAGCAATTGGGCTTCGGGGATCTGCCGCAAACGTGCCACCCGTGCCAGTTGCAGCCGGGCGTTGGCCACCGAAATGTGCGGGTCCAGGCCTGATGCCGAGGCGGTGACCGCGTCCACCGGCACCAGGGTGTTGGCGGGCAGGCCGTTGTCCTGGCGATAGGCCAGGGCCCGTGCGGCGACCTGGTCCACGAGTTTCTGGCTGGTTGGCCCCAGGTTGCTGGCGCCGCTGGAACCAGCGTTGTAGGGCTGCGCAATGCTTTTGCTCGGGTCTTGCGGGTCAGCGCCTAAGGTCGCGCTCGGGCGGCCATGGAAGTACTCAGGGCGGGTGAAGCGCTGGCCGATCAGCGCCGAGCCGATCACCAGGCCGTCGCGTTCAATCAGTGAACCCTGGGCCTGAAACGGGAACAACAGTCGCGCTGCCAGGGTGGTAAACGCCGGGTATGCCAGCCCCGTCAGCAGCATGAAAAAAACCGCCGAAACCAGCACCGGGCGCAACAGCCCCTTGAATATCGATTGAGTCATCATCAACGTGTCCTTAGTTGTACGTCTGGCCGGACAGCAACTGCAGTTGCTCCACCAGCGGGCCGAGCGCGAGCGCGGGCAGGAAGGTCAGGCCACCGACCACCAGCACCACGAACACCACCAGCAGCATGAACAGCGGGGTTGCGGTGGGGATGGTGCCGGCGCCGGCGGGCACGGTCTTTTTCATCGCCAGGGAGCCGGCCACGGCGAGCATCGGCAGCATGGTGAAAAAGCGCCCGATCAACATCGCAAGGCCAATGGTGGTATTGAAAAACGGCGTGTTGGCGTTCAACCCGGCAAAGGCCGAACCGTTGTTGGCGGTGCCGGAGGTATAGGCGTAGAGCACCTCGCTGAACCCGTGGGGGCCGAGGTTGTTGAGGCTGGCCATAGTGTCCGGCCACAGGGCGGCGAGGGCGGTGAACCCGAGGATGCTGGTGGGGTGTGCGAGCACCGAGAGCATCACCAGTTTCATCTCCCGGGCCTCGATTTTCTTACCGAGGAATTCCGGGCTGCGGCCGATCATCATCCCCACCAGGAACACCGTGAGCAGGGCGTACTGGATCAGGTTGATAAAGCCGACGCCGTCACCACCGAATACACAGTTGAGCATCATCTGCGCCAGGGGCACGAAGCCACCCATGGGCGTCAATGAGTCGTGCATGGTGTTGACCGAACCGGTGGTTGCGGCGGTGGTGGTGGCGATAAACAGGCTGCTGTCGGCAATGCCGAAGCGCAGCTCCTTGCCTTCCATATTGCCGCCGCTTTGTTCGATCGACAGTGTCTGGTTGGCACCGGCCTGGGTCAGCAGCGGGTTGCCGGTTTGTTCGGCGCCATACACCAGTGCGAGGAAACCGATGAACATCACCAGGAAGGTGCCGAAAAATACCCAGCCTTGGCGACGTTGCAACAGCATGCTGCCAAAGGTGTAGGTCAACGCCGACGGGATCAGCAGCATGCTCAGGATGTGCAGGATGTTGGTCAGTGGCGTTGGGTTTTCGAACGGGTGGGCGGCGTTCATGCTGAAGAAACCACCGCCGTTGGTGCCGATATGCTTGATCGATTCAAAGCTGGCAACCGCGCCAACGATCAACTGTTGCTGCGCGCCCTCAAGCGTAGTCGCCAAGGCTTGAGAGGCGAAGGTCTGCGGCATGCCTTGCCACACATACACCAGGGCCATGATCACACACAGTGGCAGCATCACCCGATACAGCGTGCGGGTGAAGTCGACCCAGAAGTTGCCGATGTCGGCCGAGCTGGAACGGCTCAAGCCCCGAATGAAACCTGCCGCCGCGACCACGCCGGATGTGGCCCCGACGAACATCAGGAAGGTGATGACCGCCATCTGGCTGAAGTTCGACAGGCTGGTTTCGCCCGAGTACGCCTGCCAGTTGGTGTTGGTAATAAAGGACGCTGCAGTGTTGAACGCCAAGTCCGGGCTTTGTGCCGCCAACCCAAGAGGGTTGATCGGCATCACCGCCTGCAAGCGCAGGACCAGATAGCCCAGCAGCATCATTGCCGCGTTCGACAGCAACAACGCTGAACCGTAGCGGGCCCAGCCCATGCTTTCCCGTGGGTCGATGCCCAGCAGGCGAAAGGTACAACGTTCCGGCAGTGCATGGCGGTCCCCGGTAAATACCCGGGTCAGCCACTTGCCCATCAGCACGGCGAGCCCGGTCATCAACCCCAGAACCAGCGTAAATTCCAGCAAAGTGCTTAACATGTCGTGGCTCCGTTCAAATCTTGCCCATGGCGACAATGGCCAGGGCAGTCGCAACAAAAAACACCAAGGAGAGGCCCAAAAACATCACGTCGTACATGGCAGGCTCCCTAGAATTTTTCGGCGCGAATAAGGGCGTAGCCCAAGTAAGCGAATAGCCCGACGGCACATAAGCCGCTGGCGATATAGATGAACGTAAGTGTGAGCACGGTGTAACTCCCCTGAATAAATAAGCCGCCACTGCGGACGCGGGGAGGTTAAGGGTTGGCGTATCAAGCTCGGGCACTGATTGCACGGGGCGGTATTAAGACGGCATATAGATGACGCAGGGGCGGGCGAACGAAAACAAGGGATACCCCGTTGCCGAGGTGTCCCTTGAAAGTCTGGGGTTCTACTGATTGCAGCGATCAGCTTATTTGGCTTTCTTTTTCTTCTCGCCGCGGGTGGCGAGGTGCTCGAAGCAAAACGCGGCGGTGCCGAAGAGCGCAATCATTGACAGGACGACCATGCCTAAAGTTGAACTTTCCACGATGACTTCCTACGAGTTTTGGGGGTAGGAAGTGACGGTAGTGGTTGCAGGCTTAGTTGCTCAATAGAGACGACATAATCGTTATGGCGAACGGGCAATCCATACGCATTCTTTACGGATGATCAGAGAGTTGGCGGCCACGGGGGCGCACCCTTCACTGGTCAAGGCTCCCGCCCGATGCGCCCTATCCGGTAATCTGGCACGCTGAGCGCCAGCTCACCACAAGAAAACCCGCTTATTAGGCGTGGGCTTTTTTTACCTGCGATCTGACCTTTCTGCGCTTTGCCGTTGTGCACTGCATACTCGCAATGAGCTGTGCCAGTGCGTCATGACGTGGGGGAATACCCCCATGCCCATTGGTCGATTGCGCCACTAGCCGCTTAAACGGTTATCTATAGCCACGCGAAGAATTCCAGGCGAGCTTCCGGCAGCAGGACGCTGTGGCGCCCTCTCTCTAATAATGGCCTTTAAAGGCGATAAAAATAGTCTGCAAGGGGAATGGCAATCCATGAAATATCCTTTACGTCCGTTGGTGTTCTGGCCAACGTTTCTGATTCTGCTGACGGCGGTTATCGCCAGCTACATTGACCTGAATGCATTCCTTGCGGTCAGCAAACAGCTCAACAGTGTGATCCTCAAGAACTTCTCATGGTTGTTCAGTGCCGGTTCGTTTGCCATGGTGGTGTTGACCGGTATCGTCTACCTCTCGCCCCTGGGCAAGGTGCGCATTGGTGGCGAAGACGCCCAGCCGTTGCTGAGCAAATGGCGCTGGTTCATGGTCGCGCTGTGCACCACGCTGGCGGTGGGTGTGTTGTTCTGGACCACCGCCGAGCCGCTCTATCACCTGTACGGGCCGCCCAGCAGCCTGCCGATAGAAGCGGGCAGCGCCGCGGCAAAAAGCTTCGCCCTGTCGACGATGTTCCTGCACTGGACCATTACGCCCTACGCCATTTACCTAGTGCCTTCACTGGTATTTGCGCTGGCGTTCTATAACCGTCGCAGCCATTTTTCCATCGGAGCCATGCTTGAGCCGCTGCTGGGCGAAGCGCGGGTCAGGCGCTATGCGGGGCTGATCGACACCCTGGCGATGTTCGCCCTGGTGGCTGGTATGGCCTCGTCCCTGGGCACGGGGGCGCTAACCTTGTCGGGCGGCCTGAGTCAATACATCGGCGGTGAAACCACGCCGTTGCGCCTGGCGATCATCATCGCGATTATTGTGCTCACCTTTGTAGCCTCCGCGGCCAGCGGCTTACAGCGTGGGATTGTGATGCTGTCGTCGTTGAACACTTGGATCATGCTGGCCCTGGGGCTGTTCGTGCTGCTGTGCGGGCCGACCCTGTACATGTTCAGCCTGGGTGTGGAATCACTGGGCGTTTACCTCGACACTTTTTTCAGCCGTAGCCTGTTCACCGGTGCCGCCAGTGGCGATACCTGGCCGCAAAGCTGGACGGTGTTCTACTGGTCGGTGTGGTTTGCCTGGGCACCGGTGAGTGCGATGTTCCTCGGCAAGATCGGCCGTGGCTACACCGTGCGAGAGTTCATCCATATCAACATGCTGTATCCGGCATTGTTCACTGCGGTTTGGATCTGCATCTTCTCCGGCAGCAGCCTGTACTTCGATGCCTTGGGCGATGGCAGCCTCAACCGGGTGCTGAACGAGCAGGGCGTGGAACACGTGCTGTACCAGATGTTCCAGCAATTGCCGGCCAGCGGCCTGATGATCGCGTTCCTGCTGTTCGTGGCGTTCATCTCATTTGTGACGGCGGCGGACTCCAGCACCGATGTGATCGCCAACCTTTGCAGCAAAGGCGTGACCGCCGACTCCGACCTGGACGGCAACGCGATGTTGAAGATTGTGTGGGGCGTGATCATTGGCACGGTGTCGTGGGTGATGGTCGCCTTTGTCGGCATCGACGGGGTAAAAATGCTCTCCAATCTCGGTGGCTTGCCCGGAATGATCCTGGTGCTGCTGGCCAGTACCTCGTTGATTTTCTGGCTGAAGAGCCCGGCGCTGCTCGATGTGAAAAGCGTGCAGCCGGCCACTGAGCCCGGTCCACGTGGCGCGAGCCCCGTCGCGCAATTCGCCCGCTAATTCATCAATTCTGTGTGTCTCCCTGCGCGCTCCCTGCCGAGCGCAGGGGAGCTGTTTGTGCGCAATAAATATTTTGGAGTTACCGATGGAAGTCGTCACCGAGTTTGCCTACAAGATCCGTGAAATCGAGCATTGCCTGATCCCCCTGAAGGACGGCACCCAACTGGCCGCGCGCATCTGGTTGCCCGATGTCGCAGGTGGGCAGACCTTCCCGGCGATTCTGGAATACCTGCCGTACCGCAAGCGCGACGGCACCGCGGTGCGCGATGCACTGACCCATCCGTGGATGGCGGGCCAGGGCTATGTCTGTGTGCGCGTGGACATGCGCGGCAATGGCGAATCCCAGGGGCTGATGGCCGACGAATACCTGCCGCAGGAACAGGACGATGCCCTCGAAGTGATCGATTGGCTGTGCCGTCAGCCCTGGTGCAACGGCAAGGTCGGCATGATGGGCATCTCGTGGGGCGGCTTCAATAGTCTGCAAGTCGCGGCACGCCAGCCCGAGGCACTGAAGGCGATCATCACCCTGTGCTCCACCGATGACCGGTTTGCCGACGACATTCACTACAAGGGCGGCAACCTGCTGATGGAGAACTTCGGCTGGGCTGCGACCATGCTCAACTTCAGCGCCGCGGTGCCCGACCCGGTGCTGGTCGGCGACGCCTGGAAAACCCTCTGGCAGCAACGCCTGGAGGCCATGCCGCTGCTCGCCGAAACCTGGCTGAAGCACCAGACCCGCGATGACTACTGGCGTCACGGTTCGGTGTGCGAGGACTACTCGAAGATCAAGGCGGCGGTCTACGCCGTGGGAGGTTGGGGCGATGCCTACCGCAACACAGTGTCGCGCATGATGGAGCACTTGCCGGGGCCGAAGAAAGCCATGATCGGCCCGTGGATCCACAAGTACCCGCATTTCGCCGTGCCCAATCCGGCCATCGGCTTCCTGCAAGAAGCCAAACGCTGGTGGGATCACTGGCTGAAGGGCATCGACAACGGGGTGATGGATGACGCCGCCTGCACCTTTTACCTACAGGACATTCTGCCGCCAAAGGGCAGCTATGCTGAGCGGCCAGGTATCTGGGTGCAGACGTCCGGGTGGCCGGACCCGCAGGTGCAGTGGACCGATTTCAGCCTCGATGAGCGCGGCCTCAACCCCGGCAACCAGGCGCTGGCCGCTGCGCGTAGCATTTGCTCGCCGCTGACCACCGGCCTGCATCAGGGCGAATACTGCGCCATCTGGTTTGGTCCCGACGGGCCGACGGACCAGCGCCGCGATGACGCCCACTCGCTGTGCTTCGACTCCCAGCCACTGACCGAAACCCTGGCGCTGTTGGGGGATGCGCGCCTCAAGCTGCGCCTGGCCAGTGACACCACCTGTGGGCAATTGGTGGCGCGCCTGAATGCGGTGGCGCCGGATGGGCAAGTCACGCAGATCAGTTACGGCGTGCTGAATCTGACGCTGCGCGAGGACTTGTCCCGCGTCACGCCGGTAGTGCCAGGCGAACCGATGGATGTGCACCTGAACCTGGACCATATCGGCATGCGCCTGCCCGCCGGCTACCGTCTGCGCCTGGCCCTGAGCACCGCCAGTTTCCCGTTGCTGTGGCCGAGCCGCGAGCTGACCACCCTGACCTTGCTGCCGAGCCTGCAAAGCCTGCAACTGCCGGTCTTCACCGGCGAGGCAGTGGCCTGCCCATTCGAGGCACCGCAATCGGCAACCCCGGCTGCGCTGGAAGTGCTGCGTGCAGCCGCGCCGAAACGCACCTTGATCGAAGACGTGGGCAGTGGCGAAGTCTGCGTGAAGATTGAGGACGACCTGGGCGCGATGCGTTTTACCGACCATGGCTTATCCGTGGACCAGCGCTGCACCGAGCAATACCACTCGTTGCCTTGGGACCCGCTGTCGACCCGTGCCGATATCCAGTGGCATTACCGTGCCAGCCGCGATGCATGGGCCGTGGAGGTGGAAAGCAGCCTGAGCGTAAACGCCGACGCTGAGTGGTTCTACGTGGAAGCGGAACAGACGGCCTGGGAAAATGGCCAACTGGAGCACCGTCGGCAATGGAGCAAACGCATAGCGAGGGTCGCGCTGTGAGTGAGCAACTGGCAGGATACTTGCCAACGTGATCTCTGCGGGCCAGGACAAACCCTGGCCCGTTTCTACCAATGGAACTGCTCAATGTCGCGCCGAAACGTCGATCTTCCGCCGCTCAACTGCCTGCAGACCTTCGAAGCGGCTGCCCGCCATTTAAGTTTCACCCAGGCCGCCCATGAACTGAACCTGACCCAGAGCGCAGTCAGCCGACAGGTCAAGCGCCTGGAAGAAGACCTGGCCCGCCCGCTGTTTTACCGGCTGACGCAGGGGCTGAGCCTGACGCCAGCGGGGCTGCGCTACTTTCGCACCATCCAGCGCCTGTTGCGTGAGCTCGACCGTGAGTCCGCCGAGTTGCGCCGTCGCGGTGCCGACCGCCAGTTGACCCTGGCCAGTACGCCCACCATCAGTAGCATCTGGCTCGCTGGCCTGCTGCCGCAATTTCAGCGCGAGCACCCGGACTTGGATATCCGCATCCTGTGCAGCGAAAGCCCCAGCCATTTGGATGTGAATGAATATGACTTGGGCCTGTTCTATCACCTCGATGAGCTACCGGCGCCCCATGGCCTGGAATTGTCACCGGTGTTTGACCACGAGCAGGTGATTGCCGTGTGCAGCCCTGGCTATATCGACCGCCACGGGCCGATTCGCGACCTGCAACACTTGCTTCACGCCCACACCTTGCTGATCGTTGAGGACCATCACCACGACTGGCTGACCTGGACCGACTGGTTCGCCGATGTCGGTGCCCAGTACCACACCCCGCGCCATGCACTGCGCACCAACAGCTATCAACTGTTGATGCAGTCGGCGGTCATGGGGCACGGCGTGGCCCTGGGCTGGAAGTGCCTGCTGGCGGGCGAACTGGCCGCCGGGCGCCTGCAAATGGCCCTGCCGCACACCATGCACAGCCGTGGCCGCCTGCACCTGATGCAACCCCCTCACCGCAACCCGCCATCGGCGGCGCGCAGTTTTCGCCAATGGTTGCTGGCCCACACCAGCAGTTTGAATGCCTCCCCTTAACCACCGACTGTGCTCATGAACCTGACTTTCCTGACCTTTCCTGCGCTGTACAGCGCCACCATCCTGATGCTCACCGGCAACGGGCTGTTTTTCAGTTTTATCGGCCTACGCCTGAGCAGCCAGGGCATCAGCGAGGTGTGGATCGGCGCGCTGACGGCGGCGTATTACGGCGGCATGGTCTGCGGCGCCAAGTTCGGCCACCGTATGATTGCCGGCGTCGGGCATGTGCGCTCGTATGTGGCCTGCGCCGGGGCCGCCACCATCATTGTGTTGCTGCATGTGCTGTTCGAGCAGTTGGAGTTCTGGCTGGTGCTGCGGTTTGTGATGGGCCTGGTGATGATGAACCAATACATGGTTATCGAAAGCTGGCTGAACGAGCAGGCGGAAAACAACCAGCGCGGTGCGGTCTTTGCCGGCTACATGGTGGCGGTGTCCCTGGGCCTGATGCTGGGGCAGGGCGTGTTGATCTGGCGCCCGGAGCTGGATTTCAAACCCCTGGTGATCGTCGCGATCTGCTTTGCCGCCTGCCTGTTGCCGGTGACCATGACCCGGCGCCTTCACCCGGCCAAGCTGGTGGCAGCGCCGCTGGAAGTGGGTTTTTTCTGGCAGCGAGTACCCCAGGCGCTGACCACGGTATTTGTGACGGGCCTGATGATCGGCGCATTTTATGCGCTGGCCCCGGTATTCGCCACGCGTAACGGCCTGAGCACAGCCCAGGCAAGTACCTTTGTCGCGGTGTCGATTTTTGCCGGGCTGTGTGGCCAGTGGCCGATCGGCTGGCTGTCGGACCGCATCGACCGCTCACAGCTGATTCGTGCCTGCGCGTTGGCCTTGGGCCTGGTGGTGATTCCGCTGTGGGGGCTGGTGCAACTGCCGTATACCTTGTTGCTGGTGTTCGGCTTTCTCAGCGGTTTGCTGCTGTTCACCCTTTACCCGCTGGCGGTGGCACTGGCCAATGACAACGTCGAACAACCCCGGCGTGTGCCCTTGAGCGCCATGATGCTCGCCACTCACGGCATCGGTGCGAGCCTGGGCCCGATGCTCAGTGGCGCGCTGATGAACAGCTATGGGCATGGCGCGTTTTACATGCTGTTTTCGGCCTGTGCGCTGTTGCTGATCTGGCGTGTGCAACCCAAGAAGGTCACGGGTGAATACCGGGTCGAAGGGGCGCCGCTGCACCACGTGGCCATGCCCGAACATCCGATGGGGGGCATGGCGGTGGTACTTGACCCACGGGTGGACGAAATCCCCGAGGAACTGGTGATCAACACCCCGGCGCCCGATAGCAGGCCGTGATAGCTACTAGGCTTTTTTCTTGCGCGACTGGCGCGTAGCCAGGTGCTCGAAGTCAAACGAGGCGGCGCCGGGCCCATGGTTACGCATGCTTTACGGGGTATTGCGGCTGTGACGGTAGTCGCTGACCGCTTCATACACCGCCTTGCGCAACCGGTTGATGCCGCCGATGGGGCGGTGTGCTTCCACACCGAACCAAGGGTTGAACGACTGGTTGTCACAGGCCAGGTTCTGCGCCGGCGTGTCGAAATCCTGGGCAGGAATTCTGACCTTGGCCACGGTTTCATACGGCGCATCGCTTTCTTTCCATTCGATGCTGGTGTCTTCGATAGGCATGAACGTTTGCGGGTTCTGCCGCTGGATCTGCAACACGAAACACGCCGCTACACGGTCACTGGACAGTTGCTGGGTCAGGGCGCTGCGCAGGAAGTTCGGCAGGGCCTGGTTCTGTTTGGGCAGTACGTATTCCGGGCAGCTTTGCGGGTCGGGCGCGACGCGGAACTTGGCGTTGGCCGCACCGAACTTGTAGGGCGAAACTGAAAAGTACGTCGTATGCGTCGGGCTGGCGGGGGCGGGCGCCAGGGTGGCCAGGGCGATAAACAGGTGGCGCACTTGCCAACTGCGCGGGTCGAGCTTGGGGAAGAACGCCAGGACCTTCTTGCCATCGGCCTGCGCGCCGATGTTCTGTGCGTATTCCGCGACATCGCTGACAAAGAAATTCGGGTGACTGAACATCACGAAATCCTGCTCCGTGCGCGCCTGCTGATCGGCCATCAGCTGTTTGCCGGGGACATCCAGCAACTTGATCGCCATGCCACGGGCATCGCGGATGCTGTCGAACTGCGGGTAAGCGTTGCCGTTGGACAGCCGCATCGTCGCTTGCCAGGTTTTGCCCGGTTCGGCGAACACGCCCTGGCGCAAGGCTGGGTCGAGATCCGCCAGCACGCTGACTTCGGCTTTAACGCAACCATGGGCCTTGGCGTGGGCATCGCGCAGGTAGCGGGTGCCTTCGCGATGCTGGTCGACGATGCGTACTGCCGTCTGGATGATGCCTTGGGTCATGGCCGCTTCACCCGGCGGGATCTGCTCGTCCGGCGACACCGGGCCACTGTGTTGCCAGGCGAACCAGACAGTTGCCAGCAGCCACCCCAGCAGGCCCAGGCCCAGCAGCCACAACAGGGTTTTGCCGAGAAAGGCGCCAAGGCGCAGCCACAGACGAGCGAGCATGGAACGGTCCTTGTTTTGCGATTGGATAATCATGGCAGTTGTTGCTCCTGCGGGCCGCCCAGCACCTTGAGATATTCGAGCAGCGCCCAGCGCTCCTGCGGCAGCAAGCCACGGCCGATGACGCCGTTGCCACGCGCGCCAGCACGGAATTCGTGGCCACTGTTGTGGTTGCCGGTGATTCGGGTATCGAACAGGAAGGCATTCTTGAACGCGGCGGTCTCAAAACCCAGGTGTCGGGGGTCGTAGTTGAAGGTGCCTTTATAGAAGGTAGTACTGCGTTCGTCCTGGGGCGACAGCAACTGGTAGATCGTCGGCACCGAACCGTTGTGCAGGAACGGCGGGGTTGCCCATACGCCTGCCAGTGGCCGCGCCTTGTAGGCACGTAATTCGCGTACGCCGATGGGCAGGCCGAACCCGTCCAGGCCCGGGCGCTCGGCTGGGGTCACGCCGGCGGCGCGGTAGGCGTGTTCTTCGACGAAGGCAGTGACATAAGCCAGGCCTTGGGCCACGGACATTCTCTTCAGGTCCAGGGGGGCAGTGGGCGTGGGGTGCAGTTCGACATTCAGTTGGGCCAGTTCGGCCGGGTCCCATTGCAGGGCACTGAGGTCATAGCGCTGGTCGGCAATGTTGCTGGCGGTGCCGGGGTCAGTGCCAATGTAGTCCACCGGCAGCATTTTCAACTGCTGCACCGGGCGGCCATTTTCCTCGGTGACCGTGGGTATATGGCAACCAGCACAGTTTTCGGCGAAGAGTGCGCGCCCCTGGACGGCGAGGGGTTTGTCGATGGCGCCGAACAAGTCCTCCGGCCAGGTTGGCGGCTCGAGGCGTTGCAGGGTTTCTTCGATCAGGTGCAAGTCCCGTACGCGTACGCTGGACGGATAGCGAGCGTCGCCCTGGAGCGGTTGGCCGGCACTGTCGAAGAAGGCCAGGGTTGCGCCTACACCCAGGGCTTCACCTATATTGCGCGCCATGGGCTGCTGGGCCGAGCCATTCCACTGTACCCAGTCGAAAGTCCAGATATCCCACAACTGCGGGTAGTCCACTGGCGCATTGGCGACGCGATAATTGTCTGGCGAAATTGCATCGCCAAAGCTGGCGTTGGCGATGCGCCCAAAGGCGTCCGTGCGGCCGGGGCCTTCTTCGGTGGGGTAGAGGCCGCGGTGGGTGTCATTCCATGCGACTTTGAGGAACTGGTTCAGCGACTGTTTGAAGTCCTTACGCAATTGGTCATGCTGGGCATCGTACTGGTCACCCAAGACCTTGCGGGCAAAGCGCTCGAACTTCCAGGGGTTGTAATAGGTGGCGGCAAGGCTGGCAACCAGGGCCTGACCGAAACTGCCACCGCGCAAGGTGGGGACGCTGGAGGGCAGCACGTGTTGCGCCGAGCCGCCATCGATGCGCAAGGCCTGGCCTTTGAAGTGCAATTCACCGGTGTGGCAGGCTGCGCAGGTGATATCCAGGTACTGAACCTTGCTGTCGGCGTTCTGGTGCCGGGCAAAACCCACCGGCAGGTTGCCGGGGTTTTGCGTGGTGGGTACCTGCTTGGGGTCGACCAGGAAACCGAAGCGCGCCAGGTACTCGGGCGCGGTAAAGCGTTGCTCGGAGAACGGCAACTCCAGCGCAGTGAACCAGTCGTAGTGCAGGCCTTTTACCTGGGTGCCCTGGGGGGTGAAGTAGTAGGTCTGGCGGTCGGCGGCACTCCATTGGTCCTGGTAGTGCACCTGCTCCACGGGCACGTAGTCCGGCAGCTTGGGGTTGAGGGTGTAATAGAGCACCACGGCCAGCATCAGGCTGAGCGCGATGAGTATCAGGAGTAAAACACGGGAAAAAATGCGCAAGATGGCTATCCTTGTCGAATTGTCGCGTTGTTATGCCACTGCCCCATAGGTGCGGCAAGTAGCAAGTGGCTTGGTTGCAGGCAATCCCGCGATCCTTCGCGGTGCTCCATAATGAATGAAAATGCTTTTAAACACGTGAACTTATCAGAAGTTTCCTGCTCACATGGCGGTAGCCATTGGTCGTGGCCGCCTGATAAGCTCGCGACTTTATTCGAATGCCCTTTTGGCGCATGAACAAGGAAATAGCATGAAACAGCATCGGTTGGCGGCGGCGGTGGCCCTGGTTAGCCTGGTACTTGCGGGTTGTGATTCGCAGACCAGCGTAGAGCTGAAAACCCCGGCGCAGAAAGCTTCCTACGGCATCGGCCTGAACATGGGCAAGAGCCTTGCCCAAGAAGGCATGGACGACCTGGACTCCAAAGCTGTAGCCCAAGGCATTGAAGATGCCGTTGGCAAGAAAGAACAGAAACTCAAGGACGACGAGTTGGTCGAGGCGTTTGCCGCACTGCAGAAGCGTGCTGAAGAACGCATGACCAAGATGAGCGAAGAGTCGGCAACTGCCGGCAAGAAATTCCTCGAAGACAACGCCAAGAAAGACGGCGTAGTCACCACCGCTTCCGGCCTGCAGTACAAGATCGTCAAGAAGGCCGACGGCGCCCAGCCCAAGCCAACCGACGTGGTGACTGTTCATTACACCGGCAAGCTCACCAACGGCACCACCTTTGACAGCTCCGTGGATCGCGGCAGCCCGATTGACCTGCCGGTCAGCGGCGTGATCCCGGGTTGGGTCGAAGGCCTGCAACTGATGCACGTTGGCGAGAAGGTCGAGCTGTACATCCCGTCCGACCTGGCCTACGGCGCCCAGAGCCCGAGCCCGGCGATTCCAGCCAACTCCGTGCTGGTATTCGACCTGGAACTGCTGGCCATCAAGGACCCAGCCAAGGCAGACGCTGCTGAAGCACCTGCTGCACCAGCCGCCAAGAAGTAATCGGCGCCTGAACACACAACGCCCCGTCTAGACGGGGCGTTGTTGTTTCCGGGGTTTCTCGAATGAGGCAAATCCCCCGATGAAGCCTCTGCAAATCCAAACGAACGTCCGTAACCTGAAACAGTCTGATATAAGACTCGAGCACGGGTAGCCGCACATACATGCCAAGTCAATGAAATCTTGGGTTTTTTTTATGTGCGCAAAAAACGCCCGATCTGACTGTAAGCCTTGTAGGCCGTGGCTTTCAGCCGATAAAACAGGCTCTGTTCACAAGGTTATCCACAATTTGTGTGGATAACCTTTTATACCGCCTGGAACTGGAGTGACCCATGAAACCACCCTTCAATTTCACCCGTTTTCTGCCCATGGCTGCACGTCTGCTTGGCCGTGGCCGTTTGCCGACACTGCTGTTTGCCGTCGCGGCCAAAGGTTCAAGCCAGGGCAACCGGCTGGGCCAGCTCAAGGATGATCTCAAATTGCTCCAGGCTCTGTGCCTGGCTTACTGGCGCGGCGAATACCGGGCGATAAGCCCCAAGGCGCTGATATCGGTGGTGGCGGGGCTGATGTATTTTCTCAGCCCGATCGATGCGATCCCGGATTTCATCCCCATGTTCGGTATGCTCGACGACATCGCTGTGCTGGCATGGGTCATGAAGACCCTGAGCGGCGAGCTGAGCGCTTTTCGCGCCTGGCGCGATGCGCAACGCCCGGAAAAGCTGGCGGTGGTTGAGCGCCTCCCAGCCACGCCTGAGCTGCTCGCCCAGGAAAACCCGCAAAAAAACTAATGATGCTTGGTATCCCCCTGCGACCTTTGTGGCTGTTAGGATTACACTTCTAAGGAAAGAACTTACTTAGTAAGTGTTTTTATCCTACGGGGCAGTCATGGATATTCAGATCATTTCACGCGATGGCGAACCCGAGTATGCGGTGTTGCCATGGGACCAGTACCAGGCGCTGCTAAAAGCTGCCGGTCAGCAGCAACCTACACGTGTTTCCTCCCCAGCCGCACCCATCGCCTCCGCCCAGGAGCTGCGACCGCTCGCAGCCCTGCGCGGCCTGCGTGAAGCCAAGGGCCTGGCTATCGAGGCCCTGGCACGCACTGTGGGGATCAGCCCCTCGTATCTTGGATTGATTGAAAGTGGTGAGCGCCAGCCGGATGCCGCGATTCGCCGCAGCCTGGCCTGGGAGTTGGGCGTTGCAGGTTGGAGGGATGAGTCTTGAGCCTACGTATCAGCCGTCAGCACTGGGATGGGTTACTCAATGAGCTGGATCAGGCGCGGCGCCAGCGCCATTTGTTGACGTACCGTGCGTTGCTGGAGCGTCTGCAATTTCCGACGCCGGCCATGCAGACCTTGGCTGCCGCTCTGGAACATCTGGCGGCGCTGGATGCCAAGGCTGAGCAGCCGCTGCGCAGTTCACTGGTGATCAGCCAGGGGGCCAGCCGCCTGCCGCGTACCGGTTTTTTTGAATGTGTGGAGCGCTTGGGGCGGTTCAGCGGGCCCTCCGATGGCGTCGCCGCCGCATCCTGGCATGCTTCTGAAGTGGTGCGGGTGTTCGAGTACGAGTACCCGGAGTCCGCCGAGGCTTAAAGCGCCTGCGATAACATGTCCATGCTATCGATCACATGAATGCTGTAGCCGGCCACGTCCTTGGCATGATGCTTGGCTTGTGAGGCCAACTCTGCTAGTTGGCTGGCATCCAGTTGCCCGCAGGCTTGTGGATACAAATGCACCACGCCGATGGACAGCGACAGCAAGGCGAATTCCTGGCGCAGGCCCTGGCGGTTAAGGGCCATGAAGCAACCGGCATCCAAGTGTTCGGCGCGGTAGAAACGTCGGCATTGGGTGTGAAAATCATCCAGCAGTTGGTTGAGCCGCTTGCGCCAATCCTGCGGGCTGAGTACCAGTAGAAAGTCATCGCCGCCAATATGCCCGACAAAGTCGCGGCTAGGGTCTACCCGGTCGTTCAGGCACTGCGCCAGGCACAGCAGCACTTCATCCCCACGCCCATAGCCGTAGATATCGTTGAACGGCTTGAAACTATCGATATCCACGTAGCAGATCACCGACTCGCGTTGTTGCTGTAACAGCCGGGTCAGACACTGTTGGATCGGCACGTTGCCAGGCAGCAAGGTCAGCGGATTGGCATAACGCGCCTGTTGGATTTTCAGTTCTGTGATCAACTTGAGCACATCGATGACCCGGCCCAGCCCGAGATAGTCGCCGTTCAGCGTGATGATGAAATCTTCTTCGATGCGCTGCCGCGCGCGGCTGGTCAGCAAACGGCTGACCTGTTGCAAGGACTGGCTCAACTCCACTGCCAGAAAATCATCGCTCATCAAGCGGCTGATAGGTTTACGTGCGAACAAGTCGGTAGCGAACGGCTTGAGCAGCGCATCCGACAACGAGTGCCGATGCACAATACCGACCGGGTGACCACAGCCATCCAGCACCGCCAACGAGTTGAGGTTGGCCTGGCGGCGGAACGATTCCAGCACTTGGGCGGTGGCCGTATCTTGATCTACCGCTGGCTGTTCATTAAGCAGGGCGCTGAGATCAATTCCTTCATCATGGAGGGTGATCGTGGGGCTATCCGGCTTGGGCAACATCAGGCGCGCTTCCTGCGGCGGGTGTTCTTGAGGGCGGCAGAGCAGGTAACCCTGAACCAGATCGACGCCCATCTCAGTCAACACCGCCAGTTCTTCCGGCCGCTCAATCCCCTCGGCAATCACTTGAGCGCGGGAGGCCTTGGCGATCTGCAGGATCGAGCCGACAAATTCGCGCTTGAGGGCGTCCTGGTGAATGCCATCGATAAAGTGCCGGTCGATCTTGACATAGTCCGGACGCAGCTCTGACCACAGCCGCAGGCTGGAGTATCCGGCGCCCAGGTCATCAAGCGCGATGGCAAAACCCATGTCGCGATAATGATGCAGGGCGGTTCGCAGCAGCACGAAATCGTCGGTGGGCGTCTGCTCGGTGAGCTCGATCACCACCTGGCTCGGTGGGATACCGAAGTCGCGCAGCAGTTGCAGGGTACGCCCCGGCTGATGCGCGCTCTCCATCAAAGATTCCGGCGAGATATTGAGGAACAGCTTACCCGGCAGTTTCTGATCGCTGAAGCGCCGGCATGCACTCTCTCGACACACCATTTCCAGTTCGCTCAGGCGCCCGGCATGACGGGCCACGCAGAACAGCGCGACGGGGGAGTGCAGCGGGCTGTTGGACGGGCCGCGGCTGAGGGCCTCGTAACCCAGAATGCGTCGCTGCGACAGACAAATGATCGGTTGGAACAGGCTGTGCAAACTGCCTTGAGCCAGGATTGAGCCCAATGCATCCAGCTGTTCGGTCATGGTCATGGCGATCTCGATCGAAAAAAAAGGACCGCAGGCTTAAAACCTGCGGTCCTTCCATTTCACGACAGAATGATGTCTATATGATGACACTCCCAAGAGCGACCATATTAAATTGCCATCACTTACTGCTTGGCCATCTGCTTGGTGATTTTCAGGTAATCCAGCAGGATCCGGCCGGTCTCGGCCAGGTAGGCGTCGTCTTCCGGCTTGGTTTTATCCGCCTCGGCCGGCAGTGCGTCTTCATCTTCTTTCTTCAGCTCTTTGAGCGGGTCTTCGCCCTTGGCCTTGCGACGGGTGTTCTCCAGTACCAGCTGTTGGTTTTCGATGCTGGAGTGCTGTGCACGGCGATCCGCTTCATTGAGGCTGACGGTTTTCTCTTCCATCAGCTTCTTGGCCAAGGCCAGCTTGTCGCGGATAAACACGAACTCGGCATCCTTGGCGGAGCGGGTGTCGTGATCAGCTTTCAATTGCGTCAGGAATGGCTTGAACGGGTCTGACGCCGGCTTGATGGCAGGACGGATGGTGTCCCACGGCATGGCTTCAGGCAATGCGCTTTCACCGATTTCCTTGGTGTCGATGATCGACGGGAAATCGATATCCGGCAGCACGCCCTGATGCTGGGTACTCTGCCCGGAAACCCGGTAGAACTTGGCCAGCGTCAGTTTAAGCTCGCCATGATTCAGCGGCTGGATAGTCTGCACGGTGCCTTTGCCGAAGGTCTGGCCGCCGATGATCAGGGCGCGGTGATAGTCCTGCATGGCGCCGGCGAAAATCTCCGAGGCCGAGGCCGAGAGACGGTTGACCAGGAGCGCCATCGGCCCTTTGTAGAAGGCACCCGGGTTCTCGTCTTCCAGCACGTCGACACGGCCGTCAGCATTGCGTACCAACACGGTCGGGCCCTTGTCGATAAACAGGCTGGTCAGCTCAGTGGCTTCCTGCAGGGAACCGCCGCCGTTGTTGCGCAGGTCGATGACCACGCCGTCGACTTTTTCTTTCTGCAGTTCCGTCAGGATTTTCTTCACGTCGCGGGTGGTGGACTTGTAGTCCGGGTCACCCGCACGGAAGGCTTTGAAGTCCAGGTAGAAGGCCGGGATTTCAATCACGCCCAGCTTGTAGTCCTTGCCATCCTGCTTGAGGTTGAGGACTTTCTTCTGCACGGCCTGGTCTTCGAGCTTCACCGCTTCACGGGTGATGGACACGATTTTGCTGGTCTGGTCGTTAGGGGCATTGGTGTGTGGAATCACTTCCAGGCGCACCACGCTGCCTTTTGGCCCACGGATCAGCTTGACCACTTCGTCCAGGCGCCAGCCGACCACATCGACCATCTCCTTGTCGGCCTGGGCCACGCCGATGATCTTGTCGGCAGGGGAGACTTGCTTGGTTTTGTCTGCCGGACCTGCCGGCACCAGGCGGACGATCTTCACCTGGTCATTGTCGCTTTGCAGGACGGCACCGATGCCTTCCAGGGACAGACTCATGTTGATATCAAAATTTTCTGCGTTATCAGGCGACAGATAATTGGTGTGCGGGTCGTAGGACATCGCAAAGGTATTGATGTAGGCCTGGAAGATATCTTCGGCACGGGTCTGGTCCAGGCGCGCCAGTTGATTCTTGTAGCGCTTGGTCAACAGCTCCTGAATGGCCTTGGGCTCTTTGCCGGCGATCTTCAAGCGCAGCACTTCGTCCTTGACGCGTTTGCGCCACAGGTCGTCGAGGGCTGCGGTGCTGGTTAGCCAAGGGGCGTCCTTGCGATCCACCAGAAGGGTTTCCTTCTGGGTGAAATCGAGCTTGTCGACGCCTTTGTTCAGCTCACCCAAGGCGAAGTCCAGACGCGCTTTGACGCGGTCCAGGTAACGCTTGTAGATGGTGAAGCCGGGTTGCAGGTCGCCGCTTTTGAGGAAGTCGTCGAATTGCGTCTTCCACTTGTCGAACTCAGCGATATCGCTGGCCAGGAAGTAGCTGCGCGACGGATCCAGCAGCTTGAGGTAGCTGTCGTAGATGATCACCGAGCGAGCGTCGTCCAGCGGCGGCTTGCTGTAGTGATGGCGCTTGAGCAACTCGACGACGTTGAGGCTGGCAATCACCTCATCGCGATCAGGCTGAAGATTGTCCCAGCTATTGGCTGCGAACGTATTGGTCGACATCGACGCGAAGCCGAGACCAATGAAAAAAGCGAGGGCGGTGCTTGGGAACAGATGCTTCATGCTGATTCGACGCGGGGGCAATTGATAACGCATATTAGGCCGTCTTTGAGGGAGCCGGTTCCATATGGTCCGGTCGCATAATGCAAAAAGCCCGGCGATACAGCAACGGGCTCAGTCCAGACTCACTATGGAGGCACTGTGAAAGCATTGCAAGGCGTTGAAGGGCAGGTGGAGGGTCAGAACAACCCAGTCCTACATTCGGTGTAGTCCATATTGCCAACAGCCCGGCCGGCTCCCAGACTGAAATGCGGTCAGTGTGGGAGCGGGCTTGCTCGCGAACGCGGTGGGCCAGATGAAACATTTTTTACTGACCCACCGCATTCGTGAGCAAGCCCGCTCCCACATTTGATTGGATTTCAGTCCGCAAAGCTCAGTGTCAGGCCCAGTGGTGGATAGGCCAGCCAGCCTTTTCAGCATGCTCACGCAATACAGGGTCCGGGTTCACCACCTGCGGGTGATCCACTTTCAGCAACAATGGCAAATCATTGCGTGAATCGGAGTAAAAGTACGCACCTTCAAGGGTTTCGCCTTCCTGTTCCAGCCATTCGAGCAAACGTGTGATCTTGCCTTCGCGGTAAGTCAGCACACCCTCGGTACGGCCGCTGTACACACCATGGCTGACGCCCAGGTTAATCCCCAGCACTTCATCGATACCGATACGCGCCGCAATCGGCGTGACCAGGTGAGTGCCCGATGCGGAAATCACCAGGATCCGGTCGCCATTCGCACGGTGCCGGGCGATGGTCTTGGTGGCGTCGCTGTAGATCAGCGGCTCAATCACGTCCTCGACCCATGGCTCCACAAGATGCTCGATTTCTGCCGGCGTGCGGCCGATCATCGGCTCCAGGCTGAAATTCATGAAGTCTTCCATCAACAGCTTGCCCTGGCTGTAGGCGTCCATCAGCTCATTGTTCCTGGCCATGAACGACGTTGGATCGACCCAGCCGAGGCGGCCCATCTGTTCGCTCCACAGGGTCGCGCAGTCGCCGTGGATCAAGGTGTCGTCCAGATCAAAAATTACCAATGCCATCCGTCATGCTCTCTCTCAAAAGGTCACTGCCTGTCAGGCTACTTCACACAGGGCGCTGGGGTCGATGGAAAGTGCCAGGCGCTGGCCATCCGGGTGCAGGTCGTCGGCTGAACGGTTGAGCACGTCCACTACCAACTCCACGCCCCGGGCTTCGATGCGGTAGCGGATCACGTTACCCAGCAGGCTGTGGCTGCGTACCAGCGCATCGAGTTCGCCGCTGCGGCTCAATTCGATGGCCTCGGGGCGAATCGCAATGCGCCCGCTGATCGGCCGTTGCAGCAACTGGCTGGCCTTGTCGGCATCGAGCAGGTTGTAGTTACCGATAAAACCGGCGGCGAAGACATCCACCGGCGCGGTATAGAGAGTTTCGGCATCGCCACTCTGTACGATCTTGCCCTGGTTCATCAGGAAGATGCGGTCGGACATGGTCAGGGCTTCTTCCTGGTCATGGGTCACGAAAATCGTGGTCAACCCTAGTTCGCGCTGGATCTGGCGGATCTGTTCGCGCAAGTGCTTGCGGATCCGCGCATCCAGCGCCGACAGCGGCTCATCCAGCAACAGCAGGCGCGGGCGAGTCACCAGGGAGCGGGCGAGGGCCACGCGCTGGCACTGGCCGCCGGACATCTGGTGCGGGTAGCGGCCGGCGAGGTCCTTGAGCTCCACCAGTTGCAGCACTTCCTGCACACGCTTGTGGCTGTCGTCAGCGTTGACCTTTTGCATGCGCAGGCCGAAGGCGACGTTCTGTTCCACGGTCATGTTGGGGAACAGTGCGTAGCTCTGGAACACCATGCCGATATGGCGTTTCTGCGGGCTCAGGGGCACGATGTCCTGGCCGTCCAGCAGGATTTTGCCACTGTCCACCGGGGTCAGCCCGGCAATGCAGCGCAGCAGGGTGGATTTGCCACACCCGGACGGGCCGAGCAGGGTGACGAACTCGCCCTTGGCGATTTCGCAGTTGATATCGCTGAACACCGGGGTGCCGGAGTAGCTTTTTTGCAGGTGTTGGACGCTGACGAAGCTCATTGGCTTTTGTCCTTGTTCAAGATGTTGGCGGCCCAGGTCAGCACCAGCACGAAGAAAAAATAGGAGATCACGACGGCACTGGTGAAGTGGCCGCTGCTGTTGCGCATGTTGTTGAGGTACACCTGCAGGGTTTCGTAGCGGGTGCCGACGAGGATGTTGGCGAACACGAACTCACCGAACAGGAACGAGAAGGACAGCAGCAGCGCCACCATCAGGCCCTTGCGCAGGTTGGGCAGCACCACCAGGATCGCGGCCTGCCAGGTGCTGGCACCGAGCAGTTGCGAGGCGTCCATCAGGTCGCGCAGGTTGATGGCTTGCAGGTTATTGGTGATCGCGCGGTACATGAACGGCAACGCCACGGTGAAATAGCAGCCGATCAGGATCCACGGCGTACCCACCATTGCCAACGGTCCGGAACCGTACAGTTGCAGCAAACCCACCGAGGACACCACCGGCGGCACCGCAAAGGGCAGCAGGATCAGAATGTTCATCAGCGCATCGAGCTTGGGAAAGTGGTAATGCACCACAAACAGCAGTGGCAAGATCAACACTACCGAAAGGATCAGCGCCCCCACGCACACCAGCAGCGATTGCCCGAATGCCATCAGAAAGCGCGGGTCGCTCCACAGCTGTACGTACCATTTCACGGTAAAACCGGCCGGCAGGATGGTGGCCGACCAACTGCTGGCAATCGAGTAGACAAAGGTACCGATCAGCGGCAGCACCAGGATCAGGAACAACAGGGCTACCACTATCCGATGGTAAAGGGCGGCCGGGCCGGCTTCAGCGCGAGACATGGTAGCTCCTCTTGAGCAACAGTTGATGGACCACGGTGACCACGGTCATCAGCGCCACCAGTACCACGGCCAGGGCGCTGGCCAGGTTCGGGTCGAGGGACACGTCTCCGGAGACCAGGCCCGCAATGCGGATCGGCAGTACGTTGAAGTTGCCCGTGGTCAAGGCGTAGACCGTGGCATAGGCGCCCAAGGCGTTGGCCAGCAGGATCACGAAGGTGCCGAGCAGGGCAGGGGTAAGCACCGGCAAGCCGATATGCCGCCAGAACTGCCAGCCATTCGCGCCGAGCAGGGCGGCCGACTCACGCCAGTCTTCGCGCAATGCGTCAAAGGCCGGGTAGAGCAGCAACACGCCGAGGGGAATCTGGAAGTAGGTATAGAGGATGATCAAGCCGGTCTTCGAGTACAGGTTGAAGTCCTGAATGATCCCGGCCTGCTTGAGCATGATGGTGATGCTGCCGTTGAAGCCCAGCAGAATGATGAACGCGAAGGCCAGGGGCACGCCGGCGAAGTTGCTGGTCATGTTGGCAAAGGCCGTGACGAAGTTGCGCAGCGGCGAATCCACCCGGCGCAGGGAGTAGCTGCCCAGGGTGGCGATGATGATGCCGAAGATGCTGGAGTAGAAACTGATCTCCAGGCTGAACTGGATCGCCTGCAAGTAGAACTTTGAACTGAAGATCCGGGTGAAGTTTTCCAGCCCCCAACCGGCCTCTTCGGTTTGCAGGCTGTTGATCAGCACCCACACCAGTGGGGCGATTTCGAACACGATAAAGAACAGCGTGAAAGGCACCAGGCAGAGCAGGGCCAACCATTTGCCGCGGCTCATTTCAACAGCTCCCGGCATACAGGTTTGTCGTGGGGCACGCCGAGCAGTTCGCACACCGTGCCGCACAGTTCGGTCTGTTTTGGCGCGGCGTTGCTATCCAGGCTGAATCCGTCGCCGAGCACAAACAGTGGTACTTCACGCTCTTGCGGCAACAGGCCGTTGTGAGAGCGGTCGTTGTTCATGCCGTGGTCGGCGGTGACCAGCACCTGGTAGCCGGCGTCGAGCCAGCCTTGCAGGTAGTCGGCCAGGATGATGTCGGCCGAGCGTGCGCTGTTGCGGTATTGCGCGGTGTCGAGGCCGTGCTTGTGGCCGGCGTCGTCGATGTTCATCGGGTGCACCACCAGGAAATTCGGCGCGTGCTTGAGCCGTAGGCTTTCGGCATCGGCAAACAGGTGGGAGTCCGGGTAGTGGTCATTCCAGTAGAAATGCCCGTGCTGGATCGCCAGCGCCTTGTCGTCGGTGTGACGATCGCGGGCGGCGAGAAAGGGCGTGCGGTTATACAGCTCGCTGACCCAATGGTAAGCCGCCGCCGCAGTGGTCAAGCCGGCGTCGCGGGCGTAATGGAAAATGCTGCGCTGGTTGGACAGGCGCGAGACGTTGTTATGGACGATGCCGCTGTGAATCGGCGCTACGCCGGTGAGGATGCATTCATACAACGGGCGGGACAGGGCGGGCAGTTCACATTCCAGTTTGTAGAGGGCTGCGCGTCCTGCGCCGACATAGGCCTGCAAGTGCCCCATGGCGTGCCTCGCAACCTCGAAGTTCAGGCCGTCGAGTACGACAAGGATGACATTGTGGTTCATGGGGGCTGGGGCTCCGCAACAGATGATTTAACTCGATTGTCCGCAAGAAATCGGACCAAGTGTGGGAGGGGGCTTGCTCCCGATTGCAGTGGGCCTGCCAATAAATGTGTTGAATGACACACCGCTATCGGGAGCAAGCCCCCTCCCACATTGGATCTCCACAGGGTATCCAATGTGGGATAAACCCTTACTTCATCTCTACGATGACCTGCTCGTTCCACATTTGCGGCAGCTTCTTGGAGGTCGCTTCCCAGGCATCGGCATCCTTGATCGGCTGCGGGTTGGCCTTGGTATATTGCTCGCCCGGGATCAGGTTCTTGGCGATATCCAGCGGCAGCTTCAGGTCGGTTTCAGCCCGGATCGGACGCGCATTACCCTTCGCCAGGTTCAACTGGCCGGCATCGCTGAAGATGTATTCGCGGGTCAGCTTGGCGGCGTTCGGGTGCTTGGCGTATTTGTTGATGATGGTGGTGTAGCCGGATTTCACCGAGCCGTCCGATGGGATCAGCACTACGTAGTCATCCGGGTTGGCCATCTTGGCTTTGTAGCTCAGGCCGTTGAAGTCCCAGACGATACCCACTTCGACTTCGCCTTTTTCCATGGTGGCGATGGTCGGGTTGGACAGCGAGAGGCGACCTTGCTGGGCAATCTTGGTGAAGAATTGCAGGCCCGGCGCGATGTTTTTCTCGTCGCCTTTGTTGGCGATGGCGGCGGCGAGTACCGCGTTGGAAGCCTGTGCGGCGGTGCTCACGTCACCCACCGACACTTTGTACTTGCCGGTCTGCAGGTCAGCCCAACTGGTAGGAACCTCGGAACCGTGCAGCAGCTTCTTGTTGACGATGAAGGCAATGGTGCCGGTGTAGGCCAGGGCCCAGTGACCGTCCTTGTCTTTTGCCCAGTCCGGCACCTGCGCCCAGGTGGAAGGTTTGTACGGCTGAGTGACTTCCTGCTTCACCGCGATGGGGCCGAAGGCTGCGCCCACGTCGCCGATGTCGGCGCTGGCGTTGTCTTTTTCGGCTTTGAACTTGGCGATTTCCTGGGCCGAGCTCATGTCGGTGTCGATGTGCTTGAGGCCATAAGTGTTGGCCAGGTCTTCCCAGGTGCCTTTCCAGTTGGCCCAGTCATCGGGCATGCCGACGCTGTTGACGGCGCCTTCCGCTTTCGCGGCGGCTTCCAGCGTTTTCAAATCGGTATCAGCAGCCATGGCGGCAGTGCACATGGCAATGGTCGAGCCTAACAGTGATGCCAGGAAAAGCTGTTTCATCCGAAGCTCCTTTGGGCGTTTTCAACGCGGCGTTTTATACGAACGTTAGCGGTGGTTTGGTCTAGGTCAGCAATACCTGAGCCAATCTAGGCCCGATGGATGACAGTTTCATGTCGATGTCGTTTTCAAAGCGCTGATGTCGCTCAGCTCAGACTTAGCGTAGACCATGCCCAAGTGCCCGCAGGCCCTGGACTTGGCCGATGTATTGCAGGGCGTGGTACGGCCGTCGACACCTGCTGTCATGTGTCGGTCATCTGTAATGCCTAGGCTGGCACGCAACGGTAAAAGCCCAGACATAGCGTGTTTTGTGCACCTGAACGGTGCTGGTCTAGTCCAGATAGGTAACGTTGATGCGTGATGAGGCAATCAAGGCGGTAACCTCCATCGGCCTGGCGCTGCAAGAGCAGATCGACCACGGCCTGTTGCCGCCAGCCAGCAAACTGCCCGCCGAACGCAAGCTCAGCGAGTTGTTTGGTACCACTCGAATTACCGTGCGCGAAGCCTTGTTACAACTGGAGGCCCAAGGGCAGATCTATCGTGAAGAGCGCCGCGGCTGGTTCGTGTCGCCCCCGCGGTTGGCCTACAACCTGATGCAGCGCAGCCACTTTCACGCGATGGTCAGTGACCAGGGGCGTGTGGCCGCCACTGAAGTGATCAGCGCGCGATTGCAACCGGCGTCGGCGGCGGTGTGTGCGTGGTTGCAGTTGCCAGCGCTGTCCAGCGTGATCCAGATTTGCCGCAGCCGCAGGATCGACGGGCGCCTGGTGCTGTATGTGGAGCACTACCTGAACCCCGGGTATTTCCCGGGGATCCTGGCGTGTGATTTGAATCAGTCGATGACCGAGTTGTATGCGCGCAACTACGACTTGCACTATGGGCGGGTGCGTTTCGAGATTGTGCCGACTTCACTGCCGGTGGAAGCTGCGGCGGCATTGCGTGTATCGGTGGGCAGCCCGGGCTTGCGCATCGCCCGGGTTAACTATGACCAGCACCAGCGCCTGATCGATTGTGACTTGGAGTTCTGGCGACATGATGCGATTCATGTTGGGGTGGATGTCATGGCGTCAGCGTCTTGATTACCTGATCCACATTGGTTTCCAACTCTGTCACCGGGTCGGCACCGTCCACGTTCAGCACCAGCAGTCTGGAGTCGCCGGCAGTGATAGCAGCCTTCACCGCCTCACTCGGTTGACGGTGATGCAGCACCACCGCCACGTCGTTGTCCTTCAACTCTGCGCTGAGTTTCTGCAACGCCTCAGGCGTCCAGTCGGCATCTGGCCGCGCATCGGTACTGAGCACTTCCAGGTTCAAGCTGCTGAGCAGATAGGCAAAGTGATCGCTCAAGCTGACCACACTCAGGTTATCAGCCTTGGCCAGTCGCGCTTCGCTGTCGGCGTTGAGCTTGAGCAGGCGTTGCTTGAGCGCGGCCAGGTTGGCGTCGATCTTCGGTTTGGCGCTCGGAGCCAGGCGGCTCAGGTCAGCGGCCATCACATCGGCCATGCGTCCCATATTGTTGCTCGATTGCCAGGGCTGGCTGTTCAAGCCGTCGGTGGCGCCAGGTTGCACGGCGATGCCTGGCAAGCCGCCGTCCACCGGGCGTGCGGCGTCCACTTCGATGATGCGGATATTGCTGCGCCGCGCCACCGGGTACAGCGGGTCATCGGCCCACAGCGAGCGCAGGCCGATGGCGGCGTCGGCGTCCAGCGCCAAGGTGTTCAGTGCCGCAGCACCGCGACCGGTGAAGTAGGAGACTTGCCGCGAGCCGGGCAGGTTGGCCGGGGCCGCACGTTCAAGTTGCACGTCGGTGCCTTTGAGCAGCACCTCGGCCAAGCCGTAGGTGATAGGCAGCGAAGCCAGGACCTTGACCGGTTTTATTGACTTGGCCTTGGTCAGCGCGGCATGCCCGAGGCCGTGGTTGGCCTTGAACTCCTTGGGATCGAAACCATCAACGGCAGCCAGCGCCGTCGTACTGATCAAGCAAGCGATGGCCAAGGCCAGTGGGCGAAAGACAGGGCGCATTATCCAAGATTCCCTTTAAGGCTGGGCACGGTGCCGCGGGCGATGGCGGCGAAGGCGAAGGCGATACCGGCGACCAGGATGATTGCGGCGCCAGACGGGATCGGCAGGTCGAAGATGATCGGCAGCAAAATGCCGCACAGGGTGCTGACGGTGGCGATCAGCACCGAGACCCAGAAGAACCCCTTGAGCGACTGACTCAACAGGCGCGCCGCCGCGGCGGGAATCACCAGCAGCGCACCGACCAGGATCGCGCCGATGACCTTGACCGCCGCCACGGTGATCAACGTCACCAGGATCACGAACAGGTAGTCCAGGGTCTTCACCGCCACACCGCGCACCGCCGCCAGTTGCGGGTTGAAGCTGGCGAGCATGATGCGGTTGTACAGCGGCAATGCCAGGGCCATCACCAGCGAACCGACGATCGCCAATACCAGCAAGTCGTTGCCGTTGACCGTCAGCACCGAGCCAAACAGCACGTTCTCGAGGATGTGCACGTTGATTTTGCCGGCCAGGATCAGCAGCAGGCTTGCACCCAACGCCAGGGACACCGACAGGAATACGCCGATCAAGGTGTCTGGCGCCAGGCCGGTGCGGTTGCGCAGGTAGTTGAGCAGGATGCCGAACAGCAGGCAATAACCGAACAGGCTGCCATAGGGGCCGGTATAGGGTTCGCCCAGCAGGATGCCCACGGCCACGCCGGTCAGTGCAGCATGGCCGACCGCTTCGGAGAAAAACGCAAAGCGCTTGACCACCACCAGCGTGCCCAGGCCGCCAAGTACCGGGCCGATCAGCAGGCCGGCGAGCAGGGCGTTGACCACAAACCCATAGGCCAGGGCTTCCGGCAGGTAACCGGAAGAGGCCCAGCCCTGGACCATCAAGCGAAAGGCTTCATAACTCATTGCGCCGGGCTCCGAGGATGGGTGGAGAACAGGGTCAGCAGGCGGTCCGGGGTCAGCGCCTCTTTCGGCGTGGCGTCGAACAGCACACGGCGGTTCAGGCCGGTGACGCGGTCGGCCAGGCGGCCAACGGCTTCCAGGTCGTGCTCGATCCACAGCACGGTGATCCCGGCCAGGCGCCAATCATTCAACAGTCGCTCGAACACCTGGATACCCGCTTCGTCGAGGGCCGACATCGGTTCATCCAGCACCAGCAATTGTGGCGCCGGAATCAGGCCCTGGGCCAGCAGCACGCGCTGGCGCTCGCCGCCAGACAACGCACCCATGCGGCGCTTGCGCTTGTCTTGCATGCCAACGCGTTCAAGGGCATCGCCAATTACCGCCGCGTAATGCCTGGACAGGCCGAGAAACGCCGGTCGCCGCTGGCACATGGCGGCCATGAAATCGTCGACGGTCATCGGCAATCCGCGGTCAAACTCCAACGCCTGGGGCACGTAACCGATGGTGCCGGGCGTGGTCGGCCACTCCAGGCTCAAGCGCCCCTGGTGAGGCGTCTGCCCGAGCAGGGTCTTGATCAGCGAGCTTTTGCCGCCGCCATTCGGGCCGACCAACGCATGGATGCTGCCCGGCTGTACCTGGAAACTCACGCCGTCGAGAATCACGGTGCGCCCGAGTGTCAGCGACACCTTGTCGAAGGCCAGGGTCGGGCCGACGCTGACTACGTTCAGTTGTTCCGCCGCCGTCATGCCCCCGACTCCTGAATCGCACGGACCACGGTGTTGAGGTTGCCGGTCATTTCCACTTCGTATTTTTCAGCGCTGTATTCGCCGTAGGAAATATGCGACAGCGGGTACAGCTTGACCCCGGATTCACGCTGGATGGTGTCGACGTAAGTGGAAGGGAAATCCATCTCCGAGAAGATTACCTTCACGTCCAGGGCGCGCAGCTCGTCGATGGTCTTCTTCAACTGGCTGGGGCTTGGCTCGATACCGTGGGCCGGCTCGACCACTGCGGTGACTTCCAGGCCGAACTCGCGCAGCAGGTAGTCGTAGGCTGCATGCACCGTGGCCACGCGCAAGTCCGGGTTGGGCGCACTGGTCAGCTTGGCCAGGGCGTCGGCGCGCATCTGGCGCAGGCGCTTGCCGTAGGCGCGGGCGTTCTGGGTGTAGGCCTTGGCGTTGTCCGGGTCGAGCTTGCCCAGTTCGCGGGCGATGTTATTGACCTGGGCAATCGATGCACTGATCGACAGGAAGGTGTGCGGGTTGACTACCTTGCCCGCACCGCGCGCGGCATTGCCGGTGGCGGCCAGCAGCGGCACGTTGGCGTTGGCTTCGATCACCGGGATGTCCGGGCGCTCGCTGGTGGCGATCATGCGGTCGGCGAAGTCGTCATGGCCGACGCCGTTGAGCACGATCACGTCCAGGGTGCCGATGCGCTTGATGTCTTCGGCGCGTGGCTCGTAGGCGTGGGGGTTGAAGCCGGCCGGGATCAGCGGTACCACCTCGGCCTTGTCGCCGACGATATTGGCTACATAACTGTAATAAGGGTGCAGGGTGATGCCGATACGCAGGCGCTTGGCCGCCTCGGCATTCGCCAGTGGGGCGAGCATCAGGCTGAGGAAGCTGACCAGCAACAGGCGCAACAGGGACGATGAAATAGACATGGGCAATCGGTCTTCTCGTTCAGTGACGATGCTGGCGGGTGACGCCAGCATCGAATTGCGCGACCACTTGCTGCCAGCCGGCCGCGATCAGCGCCTGGTCAGTGAGGTCGGAAGGGGCGGCGAGGTTGGCGCTGCGGTTTACCCAGATATCCGGCTCGCTGCCTTGCACGCGCATCAGCAGCGAGCCGCTGGTGGCCGGTACCTGGCTCAAACCCAGGTAGGCGGCCGGTGCGAGCAACTGCCAGCGGTGGTCGCCACGGCTGACCGAACTGGCATCCTGGGCAAACGGTGCGAAGCCTTCTTCAGCCAGTTGCTCAGGTGTGGGCAAGGCGCTTTGCTCCTGCTGCAGCAAGTGGATCTCATCCAGGGTCACCCGCAGGTCGGCGTAGATGCCTTGCTCGGCAGCGCTCAAGTCGCGGCGGGCGTCCAACTGGTGGCTCGGTACCGCCGCGACTTCCTGGGTTTCGCCGTGCAGGGCCACCACCGTGCCCGCCACCGCCAGGATGATCAGGCACAACAGCAGCACGTAAAGAGTTTCATGGCCAGCGCCCGCGGGGCGTACAACCTGTGTGGTACTCATTGTGGCTGGATGTCCGCTTGGTCGATTTCCACCACGTGGCCGGGGCCGGCGTCAAACAGCACATAGAACTCGGCCGCAGGCTTCTTGAAGGTCAGGGTCGAGTCCTCACCGAGCTTGCCCGGCACCAGGATGGTTTCGTCGTAGCCGATCACATCCAGGGTCACACCGGGAGCGCCGCTGCCGTCGGAAAAACCGCCTTTGCACTGGATCTGCTCGCCGGGGATTTCCTTGCATTCACACATCGGGTTGTGGGCAAAGGCGATGGTACTGAAACCGGCGCACAGCAACAGCGCGGCGCGGGTCAGGCTCTTGAACGTCATGGTTTGACTCCTTGCTTGTTCAGCCAGGCAATAGTGGCAGGCGAGGCCTGGCTCAGCGGGATGGAACCCTGGTGCATACTGCCGTCCCAACCTTCCATGGTCACCCACACTTCGGCATCTACCGGTGTGCGTTCCGGCACCGGCAAGGCAGCGCCCATGCGGTACGGCGTGCCAAAGAAGATCACCCCGGCAGCGCGCAGGCTGCGTGGTTTGCCGATACGCAGGTAAGTGGCCTTGACCTGATTGGCGCAGGTGTCGCACAGGGCGGCATTGAAGAATTTCATCGGGCCGGCCGGGTTCGGGCGGGGGCCTTCATTGCGGAACTCGACGAGGGTCAGGCTCCAGGGGCCGACTTGCACTTCGCCGGCCACGCGCTCGCCGATGCCGCTGTCACCGCGAAACAGGGCGGCATCGGCGAAGTATTTGGGCATGAAGCCCAGGGGCACCAGCAACAGCAGAATGTTGATGTGGAAGCGCCATTTCAGCCAGAAGGCGCGCAGAGGGGAAGGCGGTACAGTCGCAACCTTGCTCATCGCTGGGCCTCCGAGGCTTGAGCCTGCATGGCCGGGATGGCAGCGGGTTGACGTTGCGTCTTGGCTTCGCGCTTGAGCGCGTTGAGGGTGGCCAGTGCTGTGCGCTTGGTCCAGATCAGCAGGCCGCTTAGCACCATCATGCTCATGATCAGGCCGAAGAACGCCCAGATCAGCTTGATCCACAATCCGCCGAAGTCGCCGGTGTGCAGCGGGCGCATGGACTCGGTGACAAATTCCAGTTTCGAACGGTCGGACAGCAAGTGCGCGGCGGCGACCTCCCCGTCATAGGGGTTGATCTGTGCGGTCTGGTACATCAGCGGGTACCAGCCCCGTCCGCCGATCTGCAGGTGGCTGTAAGCGTTAAGGGGCAGGCTGATGAAGCTTGGCTCCAGGCCCGGGATACGCTGCGTGGCGATTTTGATAGCGTCATCCACGGGAATCATTGGCGCCGGTACGCCAGGCGCCGACATCGGCACCTTATCCCGGGCAATCACCGGGACGACGGGTTCGGTGGAAATCGAAATATGGTTGTCCCCCAGGATGGCGCGGATCAGGAACCAGATGCCGGTGACGGAAATCACGGCAATGAACCAGATCGACCAGATGCCGCTCAACCGGTGGAAGTCTCCCCAGAAGATTCGCGCACCGTGGCGCACACGCAAGGTGGGCCGCAGGAAGCCCTTCCAGAACTTCTTGTATACCACCAGCCCTGTCACCAGTGACGCAAGCAGCGGTATGCCGAGGGCCGACACCAAATACCAACCCCAACTGTAGCCATTGGTGAACGGCACCAGCCACCAGCCGTGCAGGGCGCGGGTAAATTCCTGGAAGTTGAACGATGGGCTGATGCCCTGGATCGCCCCGGTGTAGGGATTGACGTAGACCTCGACGGAGCGCCCGTCGGGGTAGCTGAGGTCTACGCTGAGAGCGAAGTGGGATTCGTCGGGGCGGCTGATCGACTGGATGAACACTTGGGGTTCCTCGCGTTTGATCGCGGCGATCACTTGGTCGTAGCTCAGCGGTTGGGCTTCATCCGACGGCTTGCTCGCACGAATATCCGGGTTTGCCAGCCAGACGATTTCCTGGCTGACCACCGCCAGGGTGCCGGTAACGCAGACGATCAGTACGAAGAACCAGATGGGCAATGCCAGCCAGCTATGTACGAGAAACCAGAGTTTGGAGCGTGACTTCTTGGACATATGAATGAGGGTCTTGATCGGAGGGGGCGATGGAGGCCCGGAAAAGGCCGGTCGTAGCTTTTGCTGACGCGACAGGCTGTATCTAAATTAAGACGGATGAGAATGAGAAATCCCTAAGGCGAATATGAAAGAAAATGTTTCAGGTTCAAATTCAAGTAGCATTTAGGGGCTGATCGAACACGAAACATGTTTCATGCGGTCACTCCGTCGCCATTGATGGGGCTGGGTAGGATGGGCCGACACCGTCGAACGAGCCCTCCAGAAAATGACTGCCAGAACCCTCTACGACAAACACATCGATTCCCACACGGTGTGCGCCCTGGCTCGGTTGACACGGCGTGCCTCGTCGACTTAAGTGGAGCCGACATGGACGTCGGCTCACTAAAGGAAAGTTCGTAACATGGACGTGCTGAACGTAGATCCTCAATCGACACTGTCGACCCGCAACGCACGCCTGATCATCTTTGCCCGCGGCGTGTCGGATTTCGGCGCGTTCCTCAACATGGTGGCGTTGTCCACTTATGTGTACTGGCTCAGCCAGAGCGTGGTGTTTGTCAGCATCTTCCTGGCGTGCCGGGTCACTGGCGGGATTGTCGCCAGCTTGTTTGGCATCCCGTTCTTTCGCCGGTTTGCGGGGCGTGGCACGTTGGCGGGGCTGGACTTGGCCCGGGCGCTGTTGCTGACGCCGCTGCTGGTGCTGTTACCGGCCCATCAACTCACGCTGTTGCCCTTTATCGCCTTCGGCATCGGCCTGTGCAATTCGCTGTTTGCCATTGGCCTCAACAGTCAGTTGCCCACCTGGGTCGCGCTTGAGCAGCGGGTGAATACCAACGCATGGATCACCTCGGCGGCCGCCACCGGGGCGGTCTTCGGCAGTTTGCTCGCAGGCTTGCTGATCGCCACGGGCGGGTTTGAAGCGGTGTTTGCCGTCAACATCGGCACCTATGTGATTGCCGCTTGCCTGGTCTTGCCCTTGCGTGCGTTGTATAGCGTTACCGTTGCCGCCCATCGCGGGCTTGCCGCCGAATGGCACGAACTGACCAAGGGGCTGCGCGGTGCACCGGTGCTGGCCGCGATGTTGCTGATCAGCATGCTCGACACCCTTGGCAGCGCGGCCCATAACGTCGGCTGGCCGGTGCTCTCGCAGTACATTTCCCCAGACACGGCCAAGACGGTCATGGGTTATCTGCTGGCGGTGTGGGCCTGCGGCAAGTTCGTCGGCGCGCGCATCGCCAGTGCGGTGTTGAAAGGCCGTGGCACCCAAGGAATGGAACGCTTGTTCATGCTCGGTGTGGCGTTGATGTCCAGCGGGTTCATCCTGACATTCCAGCAGACCGAACTGTGGATGGCTCTGTTGCTGGTGGTGTGGGCGGGGCTGGGCGATGGGTTGTCCGAGGTGGCGTTGATCTCTCGTGCGCAAAGCGAGCCCGATAGCTTGCGCTTGCCGCTGTTCAGCCTCTTGACCCTGATCCAGATGGCCGGCTTTGGCGTGGGCATGCTGGTGGTCGGGCCGTTCTATGTGACGTGGACACCGGCCCAGGTGATCGTGTTGTTCCATGGGCTGCCATTGACCGCCTTGATGGTCATGACGATATGGCTGGGCTGCAATGCTTATCGGGGTGTCAGATCGACAAACCCTTGAAGTGCTCCTGTAGAAACTCCACACAGGCGCGCAGCTTGCCGCAGTAGAGGCTACGCGCACGCTCTTCTGTGGAGGGTGTTCAGCTGGTGCGAGCAAGCTCAAGCCCACAGGGTTAACTTTGCTTGAACATCTCTACGGCACGCTGGCGGATTTGCTCCTCGGTCAGGTCCTCCTTATGGGTGGCCAGGAACCAGAGGTGACCGAATGGATCTTTCACACTTGCGGAGCGGTCGCCATAGAACTGGTCTTTCGGCGCGGACACTTCGATGGCGCCGGCATCAACGGCTTGTTTGAACTGTGCGTCCACATCGTCTACATACAGATGCAAACCGACGCTGGGATGGGTATCCGGATTGCGCAGGGCTGTTTCATCGCACGGTGTGCCCAGCATGATCACCGCTTTGCCAATACGCAGCTCGGCATGACCGACTCCGCCGTCGGGCATGTCCAGGCGCATTAACACTGAGGCGCCAAAGGCCTTCTGGTAGAACTCGATCGCCTGTGCGGCCTCGTTGATCCCCAGATAGGGGGTAATACCGTGGTAACCCTCGGGAATAGGTTTAACGCTCATATCGTTCTCCTCGGATTGTGGTTGTGGAGCGACGGCCTATTCACTATAGGCCACGTAGCGCGTGGCCTGCGGGCAACCGACGAGGTGTTCATGTCAAGGCTGTATGGTGGGCTCCAGCAACTGGGCACCCGGCCCGTACTCACCGAGCTTATCGCCTTGGTTACGCAGCGGGCACGCTTGCATCGAGAGGCACCCGCAACCAATGCAGCCATTGAGCTTGTCCCGCAACAGCATCAGCTTGTTGATGCGCTCATCCAGGTCTTCACGCCACAGCGCTGACAAGCGCTCCCAGTCTTGAGCATTCGGGGTACGCCCATCCGGCAATGCCTGCAACGCCGCGCCAATCGTCGCCAGCGGAATGCCCAAACGCTGGGCGATTTTGATCACCACCACTCGCCGCAGTACATCGCGTGGATAACGCCGTTGGTTGCCGGCATTGCGGTTGCTCTTGATCAGCCCTTTGGATTCGTAGAAGTGCAGCGCGGTGACTGCCACGCCGCTGCGCGCAGCCAACTGACCGACGCTGAGTTCTTTATTGAGCATGAATAACTCCCAAACAGTACTTGACCTCGATTTAACTAGAGGTTTTACCCTGCGTGGCATCGAATCGCAAGATTCTGCCTACAGAGAAAGGGGAGTGTTCATGCAGGTATCAGAGAAAAATCGCAGCTTCACTCAATTGATCGAGTTTCAGATCGAACCCCGTCAGCAATCTGCCCTGGTGGCGGCCTTGACCACCCAGAGCGAGCGTCTGGCCGAAAAACATGGCGGGTTCCTGAGTGCCAGCGTGCAGGTCAGCGATGATGGGCGACGGGTGCTCAATTACCTGCAATGGCAATCCCGCGAAGACGGTGAGGCCGCCTTCAAGTGCTTTGAGCAGGGTGATGAAGATTTCTGGACGCTGATCCGCGCTCACCAGGCCACGGCGGTGACCTTCGGTTCATTCCAGGTGCTGCGCAGTTTCGAGCGCAGCCAGGACGACGCTTTGCACTGCCGGCTAAATGGATAGATGCAGCATCCGCTCGCCTTGCACGTTTTCCCCAGGCCGGCGCTTGTTCACCGCCAACTCGCCGATCTTGATCAGGCGTGTGCGCGTGACGTTGCGGCTCAGGCCCAGCAGGTTGGCGGTGTGCACCTGGTTGTAATGGCTGAAGCGGTAAGCGGCACGCAATAACGCGTCATCGACCTTTTCGTGCAGGGCACCGGCCTGTTCTTCGAAGAGCCTCTGAAACGCCCGTGCGAGCAGGGCTTCGGCGCTGTTATCGGTGCCGTACTGGCTGTCGTCCTGGCGTTCGATGCGCATATTTGACAGGCGCAGATCGTCTCGCTCGATCACCCCGTTACGGCAGATCAGCAACGTGTGGTGAATCACGTTTTCCAACTCTCGGATATTGCCCGGCCAACTGTAGCTCCTGAGCTTGTGTTCGGCTTCCCGGCTGATCGTAATCGGGCCGTACCCCAGGCGCTGGCTGTAGGCATCGATAAAGTGCCGGGTCAGCGGCAGGATATCGCCGGGGCGCTCGCGCAGTGGGCTGAGTTCCAGGCTGACCACGTCGAGGCGATAGTAGAGATCTTCACGGAAATGCCCGGCGTTGATTGCCTTTTCCAGCTGTACATTGGTGGCGGCCAGGACCCGCACATCGATAGGAATACTCTTGCGCGAGCCCACGCGCACCACTTCACGCTCCTGCAGCACCCGCAGCAGTTTGACCTGGATGGTCATCGGCAGATCGCCGATCTCATCGAGGAACAAGGTGCCGCCGTCTGCCTCTTCGAACCAGCCGGCCTTAGCACTGAGAGCGCCTGTAAACGCACCTTTCTCGTGGCCGAACAGCTCCGCTTCCACCAGGGATTCAGAGAAGGCCCCGCAGTTCACTGCCACAAATGGCCGGTTGCGCCGAGCGCTGAGGTTGTGGATATGCCGCGCTACCAGCTCCTTGCCAGTGCCGGTCTCGCCGATGATCAGCACACTGGCTTCGCTGGGCGCCACTTGCTGGATATGGTCCAGCAGCGCCTGGGATTTCGGGTCTTCGAAGACCTGGGCCGTGGCGCGGATCGAGGTCGCGAGGGCGGGCGAGGGCGGTAGGGTTAAAAGCTGCATGGGCACCTCTTTCAGGAATAGAACGGCGGAATCGGAAGAGACTGGTTCAACGCCCAGTCGCCGAGTTCTTGCCGTTTGGGTGCCCAGATATAGAGGGATACGGTTATTCCGTAAACGAACGTATATCCATATTTATAGATCTTAAGTGAATATATGATCTGTGTTATCTGAGACGCCGTAACGGTTGATAGCAACTATCACGGACGATGATTTTTAACCGGCAGGGGGCGGGAGTAGCCTGTGTTCATTGACTCAAACCTCCCCCGACAGGCCCCCCAATGAATCGTCTACTCGCTATCTCGTTGCTGCTTGCCACCGCCGTGCTCGCCGGATGTGCGAGCCACCCATCGCCAGAATTGCGCCCCTACACGGCGCAAGAAACCCAACAACTGGAATTGGAAGCGCTGAGCCGTCGAGGCTTGTCGTTTGATGAATATCAACAGCAGCGCGCCGCACTGACTGGCCAGTCGCAGAAAGCCTTCGGCTTTGATCACCAGGCTGAAATGAATGCGCAGCGGGCTGCACAGCGCAGCGGTCGTGCGAGTTAACCCAGGTGACGACAGGTGTGTTGTCGGGTTTGACGGGCCGATATCTGTCGGCTAGAACTTAACCTTGACAACTCATCATGGCTGCATTGCGCAGGCGGATGGTTGAGTAGAGTGTCTGGTTGTTCCTGTCTCTTTGGCTTTGTGCCATGTAGTAGTTTCGCAGTGGAATTGCATTGCAAGACATTCCAAATTGAATGGACTTCGGGGTCGCATCAGCCGTCTGCGGGGTGTAATTCCGTGTCGGGTGCTTTCTGACGGGAACGTGAAACTGCGCAGTCTTTCTTCGATGGAAATACGCCTGGCCTGCCTTTGAGGCTGGTGATCATGACGATGTCGATTGGTTGGGAGTCGCTTGTTTCGCGCTGTGGCCGGGCTTTGCCTGTCTTGTTCTGCGCGTTGTTGAGTGTGGAGGTATCTGCGCAGGCCTGTACTGAACCGGCTTACATAGCGGGAACAGTCTATAAGCAAGGCGATCGGGTGCAGAACCACAACAATGAGTTTGAATGCAGGCAGGACAATGACTCTCCGCCATTAGGGCCGGGCAGTTGGCAATGGTGCCAGCAAAGCGACTACAACCCCGGCCGACCCGCGTCCAACGGCGCTGTTATCTGGCCTGACGCCTGGAAAGAGCTCGGCGCGTGCGGTGGCTATTCGGGTAACCGACTGATCTTGAACTTCGCCACGTTGAGCGGCCGAGGGCCTGTCAGTCAGCCAACGCCTGGTGTGGCCGGAGCCGATCAGTTGGTCACCGGCGTCTTGCGCTGCCAGGACGAAGAAATTCCGATCAACGCCAGGTCCGGCGAAACGATCCATCTCGATAACTTGAAAGCGTGCGACTACCAATTGGTGATGAGTGTCGCCAATGGGTTTGTGCCCTTGAACACGCCGCGTATTGTTTCGTTCCGCCGCGACGAAGGCGAGGAACAAAGCATCACCCTGAAATATCGGCCACCGGTTCAGGTTGGCAAACTCAGCGGTCTGCCGGGTATCAAGATCGAACTGTTTGCCCAGGGGCTGATTCAGCCTCGGCAAATGGCCATGGGCAAGAACGTGCTTTATGTGGGTTCCAGTGCGATTCCGTCTTATGTCTACGATGGAAAGATCGCCGATATGGTCTACGCCTTGCCACTCGACAGCAGCGGCAAACCGAACGGTATCTACGTGATCGCCAGCGGCCTGGAAGAGCCCCACGGCGTAGTGTATCGCGACGGTGATTTGTATTACTCGACCACCGGCGGACTCTATCGCTTGCGTAACGCCGATGAGCATTACAAGAACCCTACGCCTGAGCTGGTGTTCAAATTTCCAGCCGATGATTCGGCCTTTCCACTGCCATCCGTGGCGTCCGGTTCCAGCACGCGCGTCTGGCACATGAAGCACCCCTTGCATTTCAATCCCCTGGACCCTGCGGACAAGGGGCTTTACACCGCCGTGGGTATCCCCTGCAATCTGTGCATGATTCCGGCTGACCCGCGCTACGGCACGTTGTTGCGTTATGACACTGTGACCGGCAAGGCGCAAATCCTTGCAAAAGGGGTACGTAACTCCGTCGGTTTCGACTGGAACCCAAAGACAGGTGACATCTGGTTCACCGATAACAACCGCCAGGGTTTTCCCAACCCCGATGAGATCAACCGTATCAGCGGGCCCGACCAGCATTTTGGGGTGCCTTACCTTTTCGGCAAAGGTACCTTGGGGTTTACTGACGAAGAGTTTCGTAACCCAGGGGTGATTCAGCCGCCCTTGGTTCAGGGGGCTATTGTTTCTGATAAGTCCTTGCAGGAGGTCGATCCGAAAGACTATGTACCTGCGGCCTTTGAGTTGGGTACCAACACAGCGCCACTGGGATTGAAGTTCTGGGAGGGATACCCGGCTCCTGCAAATACTCAGAATATGCTGGTGGCGGTACATGGTGCGGGTACCGCGGCGCGGCCGGGCATGGATATACGGGTCGTCTCCATACAAAACGGAACACGGGTGGTTAACCAGATTCCGTTGATCAACGGGTTTATCCAGGACCCACTGCGTTTTGATGTGTATTGCCTGGACGACTCCTGTATTGGCCGGCCGGCAGACTTCCTGGAGCTGGAGGACAAAAGCCTGCTGGTTTCCGATGACGTCGCGGGGGTGATCTATCGGGTGAATTATGACGCTACAGGCCTGCCGGATACGCAGCTAGTCTTGCGACCAGCGCTGGCACCCGCGCCTGAGCTTGAGGATGAAATGGTCAGCGGCACCCTGATCTCCCCCGGTGGTAACACCCGCCAGTTCCATTCGTCCTTCAACCCCGCCGACAATCAGGCTGCCTTGATCCTCAAAGGCTTGCCTTATGGCACCTATCAGGTACGACTCAATGATGTGAAGAACTGGATTCCGCAGACGCGCAATACGTCGCTCACCTTGTCCGCCGAGAACAGCAAGCAGACGTTGAACCTGGGGTACCGGCTGCGGCCAGTCAAGTTGGCTATCAAGATTACGGTGCTAGCGCCTGCCAAGCCGGCATCCGTGACGGATGCCAATTGGCACTTCACCCTCAAGCCCAAAGAACCTGCGGATGCGGTGCCGAAAGTGGTGCAAGTGCCATGGGGTGAAAGCGTCACTGAGCTTTTGGACTACGGGGATTACGACGTCGTTTACCCCTTCTTCGCGCAGGAAAAACCGCAGCCGGAACTGGTTTCGCTGCGTATCAACGAAGAAAGCCAGGACGAACAACTGACGCCTCTTACTTATCGCCATGTACCGAATTTGGGCGAAACGGTGCTCGCCGAGTCGTGCACCAAGTGCCACGCGGTGGAGTTTTTCAAAAACCTGCGCATGGCGGTGGCGTGGAGTTCCGCTGGCGAGGCGGCGTTGGTGCGGCAAATTCAGACCATGGGGGTGGCTGGGCATTGCGATACCACTTGTGCCAGCGAGATCAGCAAGCACTTGTTTGACGTGGTATGGGCGCCGTACCTGCGCCCTACCGAAGCCCATGGCCAGCGGCAATTACGCCTGCTGACACCTGACGAATATGCAAACAGTGTCAAAGATATCCTGGCCGTTACGGTCGATACGCAGAGGCTGCCGGCGGATAAGTCGGAAAAGGACTTCAAATTCCCTGGCGAGGCCAGCAAAGGATTCTTGCAGGCTGAAGACATCAAGCAACTGTATGACATGGCCGTGTCCATTGCTGACCGGATGACGCCCGAACAGGTGTACCGACTCAAATCGACTGCCAAGGGGCAGATCGTGAGTGCCTTGGGCTACCAGCTTTTCCGCCGGCATCTGACCGTGGCTGAGCTTGCACGCTATCAAACCGTACTGGATGAGCAAGGGCACCGGGCTCTGGTAACTGCACTGCTGTTGTCGCCCAACTTTCTCTATCGCTCGGAGCTGGGCCAGCCCGTGGCGGGGAAAACCGAGGTCTACAGGTTGACGCCTTACGAGACCGCAACGGCGTTGTCCTACACCTATCAAGGAACCACGCCAGACGCGCAGTTGCTGGCAAAGGCTGAGCGCAACGAGTTGCAGACCCCGCAGCAGATCACGGCGGAAATCGACCGCATGATGCGCACCGAAAAAGGCCTTGAGCAGTTCAACCGATTCATCAGCTACTACATAAGGACACAACGCGGCGTGCAGGAAAAGCCGGGGTTGGATGCGTCGATGATCCAACTGATGACGCGGGAACAATCGCTGTTGACCCGCCATGTAATGCTCGATGGCAAGGGCACGCTGGATGAGTTATTCAACCCGGGGGTGACGTTTCTCAATCAGAGGCTGGCTGAGCACTACGGTATCAGCGGAGTTACAGGTAATGCGCTGCGCAAGGTCGTTGTGGATGAGAAGCGCGGAGGGTTGCTGCACTTGGGGCTGTTTCAAGCTTCCACCGCCGATTACAAGGTCACGTCGTTGGTCAAACGCGGCATCACGATTCGCGAACAACTGTTTTGCCGAGAGTTTGGTGCGCCGGTCGAAGCGCAACCCACCGAGCCGACGTATCCGCCGCGTGCAATTACAACCCGCGAACGCTGGGATCTGATCAACGGCAAAGAGGCTTCAAAAGGGCGGTGCTGGCAATGCCATCAGTATATGAATGACACCGGCGCGTCCATGGAGCATTACGACGCCACCGGGCGCTATCGCCAGCAGGAGCCAGCCTACAACTACGCCCAGTTCCCTGTGCAGTTGCCGATCAAGTCATCCGGCCCGTTCATTGGCGTCGATGGGACAGTGCCCATCGAGGACGTGCGGGATATCTCTAAGCTGATCGCCCACAACTCGGCGTCGTTGTTCTGCATGGCCGACAGTTACTTTCGCTTTGCGGCGGGTAATAGATCTGACGAATCCACGTCCGCTACGCTCAAGGCGCTTACCGATGGGCTGAAGGACACCGGCTCATTACCGGCGATGTTGCGCACGCTGGGCACTTCTAACGCGTTTCAATTCAAGATGCAGAGGGATTGATCATGGATATCCTGAAAAGTCGTCGCCGCTTTCTGACTGGCCTGGCTGCAGTCGGGGTGTTCGGGCCGCTCACCCAATTTGGATTGGCGCGAATTGCTCTGGCGGGGCAAAGCCAGCAGGCCAAGCTCAAGGTGGTGTTTTTTGTCGTGCCCGATGGTCTGGCAGTCGACTCCGAATCGGCATACTCCAGCGATGGTCGGGGGCTATGGCATCCCAGTGCCAATGGCTTGGACACATCAGACTTCCAGCTCAATGAGGTCAGCCAGGAACTTGCGGCCTACAAGGACCAATCTTTATACCTGCGTGGCACGATTCTCGGTCCAGGTAATGAAGGTCACAATGGATGGACCTGGGCTTTACGCGACAGCCAGAAAAAAATGGCATCGATCGATGTGCTGCTGGGGGAGCATATTCCGGGAACCGACCCCGCCCAGCGCAGCGTGTTTGCCGGGCCGCATGCGGGCATCGACGGTACGCCCTGGTATGTGTCGTGGAGTGGGCAGCAAAGCGGCGGTGGTATCCGCACGCCGGTGCAGGATCCTGAAGTGCTGTTGCAAAATCTCTTTGGCACCGTGAGTCGAGAGGTGCGTGAGAAACAGGTGCGCAACAGTCACGTTTTCGATCCGGTGCTGGCAGATATCAACGAGATGCGAGGGCGGCTTTCTGGTGTGCAGAAGCAAAAGCTTGATACGCAGTTGGATGCGGTGGAGCAGACCCTCAAAGATATGGAAGAGACGTTACCGCCTATTGGCGAGTGTGCTCCGTTGGAACTTGAATCAGTGCCTTTCAAGTCTGCAGCCTTTCGTAATCAGGTGCAGGCCAGCCATCACCAGGTGGTGGCCACCGCGCTGGCGTGCGGAATCACGCGTGTCGCTACAATTCAGGTGGGTCGCTCCGCGGAGTCCCTGAATATTCTGGATGTCAGTGACGTCACCAACCCCCATGATTGCGCACACCGTTATGCTGGGCTGGCTGTATGGAAGAAGTCCCGTCAGTGGTATACCCAGCGGGTCAGGTTGTTCATGGATGAACTGGCGCGCCATACCGATCCTGACGTACCTACCGATAGCTTGCTCAAGCACACTCTGGTCGTGTTCACCAGCGAAATGGCCGATGGCGCCCCCGAACATACGAAGGATATGCCTTTGGTATTGATGG
Source organism: Pseudomonas sp. MF6755 (assembly GCF_016405635.1). Taxonomy (NCBI): domain Bacteria; kingdom Pseudomonadati; phylum Pseudomonadota; class Gammaproteobacteria; order Pseudomonadales; family Pseudomonadaceae; genus Pseudomonas; species Pseudomonas sp. MF6755. Next base: position 6,784 of record NZ_JAEKDA010000001.1, on the reverse strand, counting down.
GGGGAGCTAGCGGATTGTTGAAGAGTGGCGATGGGGCGGGGCGCTATTTCAATATCACGGCGCAAGGCGACCGTAAGCAAGAAGGCAACCCTGTGATTGGTAATACCATGGTCGATATGCAGCGGATTTGGGCGACTATTGCCAAGGCAGCAGGAACCAGCGTGCCGTATGCTGGGAATGTTGATCCGGTAAGCGGGATATTTACTAACGTTTAAGTTTTGGTGTGTTGTACGAAAAGCCGAAAAGTCTGCAGGTGAGACTTTTCGGTTTTTTGCGTTTAGGCCCAATCGTTCTAACAGCGCGCCCTTACAGACTGTTAAGCTGAATTCCGGGAGCGTTCCTACGCACATTTAAATAAAGTTTCCTTTTTTAATCGCATTCGATCGGTTAAACCTGACGATCTCAATTCCGGTCGATGCTCCCCGAGACGCTGCTCTCGGGACACGCTTTGCGAGTTTTGTCATGAATAAACGTCCGTTGTATTTCGACTACGCCGCCACCACACCGGTAGATGAGCGGGTTATCCAGGTGATGGTCGAATGTCTGGGCTTCAATGCCAATTTCGGTAACCCTGCGTCCAGTTCCCATGCGTTCGGCCAAGCGGCCCGGCATACGGTCGAACAGGCGCGTCGCCAGGTGGCCGAGTTGGTCGGTGCCCAGCCTGAGCAGATCGTCTGGACCTCCGGTGCCACAGAATCCAACAACCTGGCGCTCAAGGGCGTGGCTCAGGCCCGTGGTGTGGCGGGTGGGCACGTCATCACCAGCCAGATCGAGCACAAGGCTACGCTGGACACCGCGCGGCAATTGCAGGAAGCCGGCGTAGCCGTGACGTACCTGGTGCCGGATGCGGAAGGCTTGATCAGCGTCGAAGCCGTCAATGAAGCGTTGCGTGAGGACACCTTCCTGGTCTCGCTGATGCTGGTCAATAACGAGCTGGGCACCCTGAACGACATCCCGGCCATCGGTGCGCGGGTGCGTGAGCATGGGGCTTTGTTTCATGTGGACGCGGCGCAAGGGGCGGGCAAGGTAGCGATCGACCTGGCCCTGTGGCCGGTGGACCTGATGTCGTTCTCTGCCCACAAGCTGTATGGCCCCAAGGGCATCGGCGCGTTGTATGTCGGGCCTCGGGCGCAGCAGAAAGTGTTGGCGCAGATTCATGGCGGAGGCCACGAAGGGGGCTTGCGTTCCGGCACCCTGGCGACCCATCAGATTGCGGGCATGGGTACGGCGTTTGCCTTGGCAGCGGCATCCTTCGCCGATGAGAAGGCCACGATTGTTGCGTTGCGCCAGCGCCTGCTGGATAACCTGGAGTCGGTTGCCGGCTTGCGCCTCAATGGCAGCCCAAGCCAGCGTATCCCACATACCCTCAGCCTCACGTTCAGCGAAGGCGAATTCAATTCTGCCGCATTGAGCGCGGGCATTGCCTTTTCCGCGACTTCCGCGTGCAATTCGGCAAGCAATGCACCGTCCCATGTGCTCCTGGCCTTGGGCCATGATGCTCGCACCGCCAGTCGCACTATCCGCTTGAGCCTGGGGCGCTTTACCACCGAACAGGACATCGACGAAGCCGCGCAACTGATCAAGGCAGCATTGGCCAGCGCGCCGGCGTTCTGGGCGGTCTGATTTATCATTCGCAACCCATAACAATTATTAGTGGTTAGCAGGAGACACAATGAGTACGCAGCCTTTGACCCATGGAACGGTTCCCCAGCGCCTGGCGCATACCCGTGAACTGATGCGCCGCGAGGGCATTCATGCCCTGCTGGTGCCATCGGCCGACCCGCACTTGTCCGAGTACTTGCCGGGTTACTGGCAGGGGCGCCAATGGTTGTCAGGGTTTCACGGCTCGGTGGGGACGCTGATCGTCACGGCGGATTTTGCCGGGGTCTGGGCTGATAGCCGTTACTGGGAACAGGCGACCAAGGAGCTCAATGGCAGTGGCATTGAGTTGGTGAAACTGCAACCAGGCCAGCCTGGGCCGCTGGAGTGGCTGGCCGAGCAAACCCCTGAAGGTGGCGTAGTGGCTGTGGACGGCGCGGTCATGGCCGTGGCCTCGGCACGCACCCTGGGTGGCAAGCTGGTCGAGCGCGGTGCCAGCCTGCGTACCGATATCGACCTGCTCAATGAAGTCTGGCAAGACCGCCCGACACTGCCTAACCAGCCGATCTACCAGCACCTGCCTCCCCAAGCCACCGTCAGTCGTGGCGAGAAGCTGGCGACACTGCGTGCCAGCTTGAAAGACAAGGGTGCCGATTGGCATTTCATCGCGACGCTGGATGACATCGCCTGGTTGTTCAACCTGCGCGGTGGTGACGTGTCGTTCAATCCGGTGTTTGTGTCCTTTGCGTTGATCAATCAACAGCAGGCCACGTTGTTTGTGGCGTTGGGCAAGGTCGATGCCGAGCTGCGGGCTGTGCTTGAGCAGGATGGCGTGACCTTGCGTGACTACAGTGAAGTGGCCGAAGCGTTGCGTGCCGTACCGTCGGGTGCGAGCCTGCAGGTTGACCCCGCACGCGTGACCGCTGGCTTGCTGGATAACCTCGACGCAGGCGTCAAGCTGGTGGAAGGTCTCAACCCGACCACACTCGCCAAATCCCGCAAGAGCCTGGCGGACGCGGAACATATCCGCCAAGCCATGGAGCAGGATGGCGCGGCGCTGTGCGAATTCTTCGCCTGGCTCGACAGCGCCCTGGGCCGTGAGCGCATTACCGAACTGACTATCGACGAACACCTGACCGCTGCGCGTACCCGTCGCTCAGGTTATGTGTCGCTGAGCTTCAACACCATTGCCGCGTTCAATGCTAATGGCGCGATGCCGCATTACCACGCAACCGAAGAAGAGCATGCGTTGATCGAAGGGGATGGCTTGCTGTTGATCGACTCGGGCGGCCAATACCTGGGCGGGACCACGGACATCACGCGGATGGTGCCTGTGGGTACCCCGAGTGAAGAGCAGAAGCGCGATTGCACGCGGGTGCTCAAGGGAGTGATTGCGCTGTCCCGTGCGCACTTTCCCAAAGGCATTCTGTCACCGCTGCTGGACGCTATCGCCCGTGCGCCGATCTGGGCGGAAGGTGTGGATTACGGTCACGGCACAGGCCATGGTGTAGGTTATTTCCTCAATGTGCACGAGGGCCCACAGGTCATTGCCTACCAGGCCGTTGCTGCGCCACAAACGGCGATGCAGGCGGGGATGATTACTTCGATTGAACCGGGTACTTATCGCCCTGGACGTTGGGGTGTGCGTATTGAAAACCTGGTATTGAACCGAGAGGCGGGCAAGACCGAGTTTGGCGAGTTCCTCAAGTTCGAAACCCTGACCTTGTGCCCGATCGATACCCGTTGCCTGGAGCCGTCGTTGCTGACGGCGGATGAGCGGGAGTGGTTCAACGCGTACCACGCCGAGGTGCGCGCGCGCCTGAGCCCGTTGCTCGGTGGTGCGGCACTTGAGTGGTTGCAAGTGCGCACCACCGCTATTTGATGCAGCAGGCGAAATCTAGCTGAGGGCTTCGCGCACAAAGTCCAGACGGTCCTGACCAAAGAACAGTTGGTTTCCTACAAAAAAACTAGGGGCACCGAACACGCCGCGTTTGACGGCTTGTTCGGTTTTGTCCTTGAGGGCGTTCTTGACGGCTTCATCATTGGACAGGGCCAGGATGTGCTCTGGATCGAACCCATGTTCGACGAGCACATTGGCGACGACCTCTGGATCACCAAGGTGACGGCCCTCTACCCAAAGCGCTCGGAACAGGCAGTCGATAAAGTCGGAAAAACGCTCAGGCTGGTGGATTTGCATGCCGGTGATTGCGCGCATCATTAACAACGTATTGATGGGGAAGTGCGGGTTAAACCTGAGCGGCACGTTGTAGCGTTTGGCGTAACGCGCCAGGTCATCCAGCATGTAGCGCCCCTTGGCCGGCACCGTAATCGGGGAGGCGTTGCCAGTTGCCTTGAACACGCCGCCCAACAGCATCGGCTGATACACCAACTGCGCGCCGGTTTCGGCGCAGAGCGCCGGTAGCTGGGTGTAGGCCAGGTAAGTGGCGGGGCTGCCGAGATCAAAGAAGAACTCCAGGGTTTTGCTCATGGTCGATACTCGCTGCTTATTGTTATAGGTCGTGTTACCAAGGTTCGTTCCAGGGGCGCAGGTCTAGCTCGAAAGTCCAGGCATCTCGAGGCTGGCTATGCAGGAACCAGTAGTTGTCGGCAATGTGATCTGGGTTGAGGATGCCGTCTTGATCCTTGAGGGCATATTTTTGCGGGAAGTTCTCGCGAATGAAGTCGGTATCGATGGCGCCGTCGACCACCACATGGGCGACGTGGATGCCCATCGGGCCTAATTCCCGCGCCATGCTTTGGGCCAGGGCACGGATCCCATGCTTTGCACCGGCGAATGCGGCAAACCCCGCGCTCCCGCGCAAGCCGGCAGTGGCGCCGGTAAACAGGAGGGTGCCGCGGTTACGAGTGACCATGCGCTTGGCAACTTCGCGCGCGTTCAAGAAACCAGAAAAGCACGCCATCTCCCAGATTTTGAAATATTTGCGTGCGGTTTCTTCCAGAATGCTGCAAGGCACGTTGGCGCCGATGTTGAAGACGAACGCTTCAATGGGCCCCAGTTCGCTTTCGATTTGCTCGACCAGTGCGATGACGTCATCTTCTTTGCGCGCATCACAGGCAAAGCCGTGGGCTTCTCCGCCTGCCGATTGGATGCTGTCTACCAGGGGCTGCAGTTTGTCGGCGCTGCGACGTGTGACGCAGGCGATGTAGCCTTCGCGAGCAAAGCGCTTGGCGATGGCGCCGCCGGTGGCGTCACCAGCACCGACCACCAATACGACTCTCTTGTTGTGCGTCATGGGAACTCCATTGGCTCGATAATCGAGCAGGAGTTTAGCCGCCGTGTCGCAAATGGCTTGGAATTTAGCGGGAATTTAAGATGAGCAGTCAGGAGGGACTGCTCGGGCTGCTATTTACAGATGACGATCATACTGCGGCTGGTGTAGCCGGCAGGGTTGAGGCCGAAGGGGTAGTCCCCGGGCTCCTCGGAGTTGTCACCGGACTTGGCAATCACCCGGTAACCCTTGGCGCCGCATGAATTGGCTGCACTGGTGTAGCACTGGTCCCAGGAGGAGGACAGGCCCGAACAGTTGATATGCAACCCTTTTTTGCCCCGCTTCACTTCTGTTTTGGTGGTTGCAGCACAGCCAGCGATGCCTACAACCAGCAACAGTATCAAAATTCGTTTCATTCCCATCCTTAAAAGGCCGCCCTGCAAAAGAGCAGAGCCGCTTTACTCGCTCTCGAGCCTGGCGTTCGTGCTGTCCGTGTCGAAACTCTCCATGAATGACATTCGCTTACGGCTTAAACATGGCCTAAATGAGCGGCAAATACCAGAGCTAGAATTAAAGATGATCAGTCGGCGGGCACCAGCGGTTTGGATTCGTTGCGCATTGTCAAAGTGGCACCCACGGAAGCCAGGATAATGCAAGTAATGGCCAGCCATTGGGCGAGGGATAGGTGCTCGTGCAAGAAAAGCAGGCCGGAGACGGCGCCGAACGCCGGCTCAATACTCATCAGCGTCCCGAACGTGCGCGCGGGGAGGCGAGTCAGTGCGACCATCTCCAGCGTGTAGGGCAAGGCAGTCGACAGAATTGCGACGCCGATGGCGATAGGAATCAGGGCGGGCGTCAGTAGTGCAGTGCCAGCATGCACGACCCCGATCGGTGCAACGAACAGGGCGGCAATCATTACGCCGAGTGCGGCGGTTTGAACACCGTTGTCATTCCCCGCCTTTTGGCCGAATAGAATATAGAGCGCCCAGCACACGCCTGCGCCCAGCGCGTAAGCCGCTCCTACCCAGTCTATACCGCTGCTGGCCTCGCCCATCGGGATCAGCAGGAGCAGGCCTATGATCGCGAGGGCAATCCACAGGAAGTCAACTGCTCGTCGTGAGGCGTAGATAGCGACGGCGAGTGGGCCTGTAAATTCGAGCGCTACTGCAATCCCCAAGGGCACGGTGCGCAGGGACATATAGAAGAGGAAGTTCATGCCACCCAGCGCCATCCCGTAGATGACCACTGTACGCAAGGACTTGGCTGTCAGCTTGGCGCGCCATGGGCGTAATAGAAGCAGCATGATCACACTGGCGAAAATCAAACGCAGGGCAGTGGTGCCTTGTGCGCCGACAATGGGGAACATGCTCTTCGCCAATGAGGCCCCGGATTGGATGGAGGCCATGGCGATCAACAGCAGGCCGACGGGAAACAGTGCAGAGGCCAGGCTGCGGGGAGGGGTGGTCATTGGAGGTGTTCTTCCGAAGTCATAGTCGATAAACAGAAGTCGCTATGATGCTTAACTGTTAAGCAATGAGCAATATATTGCTCATGTGCCGATTGTGGTTTTCTATATAGAAGGAATTGATAGAAAGCCCAAATTAAGAGTTGACGGCGAATTATATCTGTCTATAATTCGCCCCACTTCCGGCGCAGTCGAAACGGAAAACTCCTTGGTAAACAATGAGTTATGAGGTTTTCGGCAGCAGGTTGCTTCAGTTCATCGAAGCCGAAAGGAAGTTGAAAAAGAGGTGTTGACAGCAGCGTGTAACGCTGTAGAATTCGCCTCCCGCTGACGAGAGATCTGAAGCGCAAGTGGTTGAAGTTGTTGAAGAAATCTTCGAAAGCTTCTGAAAATAATCACTTGACAGCAAATGAGGCTGCTGTAGAATGCGCGCCTCGGTTGAGACGAAAGATCTTAACCAACCGCTCTTTAACAACTGAATCAAGCAATT